>NZ_QXIJ01000001.1:0-496229 GCF_003665925.1 Halobellus sp. Atlit-38R | reverse complement strand
GCTGCTCGAAGGCGACGAACTCGGAGGTACAGACGGGGGTGAAGTCGCCCGGATGGCTGAACAGGACGAGCCACTTGCCCTCGTAGTCGTCGGGGATAGTTAGTTCGCCGTGGCTCGTCTCCACGGTGAGCTGGGGGAACTGATCGCCGATTCCCGGGGCACCGGCCGATTCGTCGGGGTCTGCCGTAGGCTCTGTCATTGCAGTTCGGCCTTAGGACGTTGTGTATTAAGCCGGCGCTATAGAACCTATTTTTTCGCCCTCTGATGGCGAATCTTCGAAGAATAGAACAAAACTTCCGCAGAAGCGAAATTCTGTTTTCGTAGTACCGAAGTATAACGACCCAAGGGATAAAAACCGATCGGTTTCAGTTACTCGGAGTCGTCGAAGTCGACGCTCCCGAGACCCCGAGCGGCGGCGAGCAGCCGTCCGAGCGCACGTCGCACGTCAGCGTCGAACAGCGCGCCGATGAGCCCGAAGAACCCGACCGGCTTGGGATCGTCCTGTGCGAGCCCTTCTACTGTCTCGTCGAGCGCTTTGGTGACCTTCGGGTCGCCGAGCGTCTCGACGAGTGCGACCATATTGCCCGCGTTCCGCCCCAGCTCGTACATCTCGACATCGCTTTCGGCGTGGGCGTCTGCGAAGCCGGCGGCCGCCATCCGGAAGTCGCGGATGACGTCGCGGTTGTCTTGGGCGACGTCGCGAAGCTCCGGCGTGAGCTCCATCGCGAGGTCGTGGGTCGCATCGAGCAGATCGAGCATCTCGATCAGCGTGTCCGCGTTCTCACCCAGTTGTTCGAGCAGGACGATAGTCTCTTCTTTCTCCAGGGAGAGCCGGAGCCGTTCGAGGACTTCCCGGTTCTCTTGGACGACGATACGAAGCTCCGGAATGAGGTCGTCGGCGAGCCCCTTCGACGCCGCGAGGACGTCGAGGAGTTCCAAGAGCGTGTCCGATTCCTCGCCGACCTTCGTCAGCAGCGTGAGGGTCTCCTCACGCTCGAACGCCACACGCAGCTCGCGGATCGGTTCGCGGTTCTCGCGAACCGTCTCGCGGAGTTCGGGGAGGAGGTCCTCTGCGAGGTCCTCCGTCTGTGCGAGCATCCGGAGGAGCTCTGCGAGTTCGTCCGCGTTCTCGTCGATCGTCCGGAGTAGTTCTTCCCGGTTCTCGATCTCCATCTCGCTGTCGGCGTCGAGGGATCGATTTTCGCTCGCCATAGTCAGGGGAGTGGGTCGTACCCGTGGAGCCAGGCGTTCCAGTAGAAACTGGGTAGGATGTTGATGTCCATAATCCAGTTCATCCGGCTCTCGACGGGTGCGGAGATGCTTTCTTCGTAGTCGAACTCAGCGACCATCGCCTTCCCTTTCTTCGTGAGGAGCGGACAGGCAGCGTAGCCCTTGTACTTGGCCGTCTGCGGGCGTCCCTCCATATGCGATTCGAGGTTGTCGACGACGACGTGCGCCTGCTTGCGGGCCGCGGCGGCCGTCTTGGCGTTCGGCGTGTTGCCGGCGTCGCCCAGCGCAAAGACGTCCTCGTACTCGGTGTGCTGGAGCGTGTGCTTGTCGACGGTGACGTACTCGCCGTCGTGCTCGTCGTCGCCCTCCGTCAGCGGCGAGTTGTCGGTGAGCGCCGGCTGGCCGTACTGCGGCGGGACGGGCGCGTAGAAGTCGTACTCCTGGGTCTCGCCGTCCTCGGAGTGGATGACCTGTTCGTCGGGGTCGACTTCGCTGACGGTGAAGCCGCCACGGAACTCGATGTCGCGGTCGCTCCAGATCTCTTCGAGTTTCTCACGGTACGGCGAGACGCCGAAGACGGCGTCGCCGCCCTTCGTCATCACCACGTCGACGTCGTCGCGGATGCCCTGTCGCTGGAAGTAGTCTTCCGCGAGCATAGTCATCTTCAGCGGCGCGCCGCCGCACTTGATCGGCGTATCGGGAACGGAGACGACGAACGTGCCGCCGTCGAAATCCTGGAGTGCCTCGCGCATCTCCATCGCCGCGTCGAAGTAGTAGAACGGGAACACCGAGTCGGTGTCTTCCCATCCTTCCATCATTCCGGGCGTCGCCTCCGCCGCGAGGCGGTGTCCCAGCGAGACGACGAGGTAGTCGTACGACAGTTCGTCGTCGGCCAGTTGGACTGTCTTGGCGTCCGGATCGACGCCTGTTACCTCACCTTGCAGGAACTCGACGCCGCTCTGCATTACCTCGCTGACGTCGCGGAACTGGTCTTCCGGCTCCATATAGCCGAACGGCAGCAGGTAGTACGATGGCTGATAGGCGTGTTGGGTACTCTTGTCGACGATAGTGATCTCCGCGTCACTACTATCCAGTCGACGCCGGAGCATATTGGCGGACATCGCGCCACCGACCCCAGCACCGAGAACTACTATCTGATCCATAGCCATCCGTTCTTAGTTTGAGATCCACCTGAATGGTGACATACACCACGTATTTTGCATAATCTATCCCACATTACGGAGGTTTGGAGAAATAATTGCTGCATTCCGGCGGCGGGTCGCAGCAATCTGTCTGGTGACAATCTATTCATACGTATACTAGATCATCGATCACTACAAATACCTAGTGGAAATTGGCAGATAGTACAGGGTGACAGGGCGCGGTGGGCAAAAAGAGGGAGAACACTGCTGATCGGTCGGTCGCCGGCACACGAGACGGCGAGGGGGCTTGGGGGCGTTACTCTTCGTCCGGGGTTTCGACGGGTGCGTCGACGAGGTTGCCCCACTCGGACCACGAGCCGTCGTAGTTCGAGACGTCGGGGTAGCCGAGCAGTTCCGAGAGGGCGAACCACACGAGCGCCGAGCGTTCACCGATGTTGCAGTAGACGATGATGTCGTCTGTCGGATCGATGTCGGCCTCGGCGAAGGGTCGTTCGAGGGCCCGAGCGTGCTCGAAACGGCCGCATTCGCGGACGACGCTCGTCCACTCGATGTTGACGGTGTGCGGGATGTGGCCGCTCGCACGCGCCGGGTCGTCGGCTTCGCCCCGGTACTCCTCGGGCGAGCGGACGTCGACGATGGCGACGTCGTCCGAGAGCGCATCGCGGACGTCCCGGCGGTGAGCGCGGATCCGGTCGTTCGGGGGATACGCCTCGTACTCGACGGGCGTGACCGTCGGCTCCGACGTCGTCGTCGGGTAGTCGTTCTCCGTCCAGTAGCGCTTGCCCCCGTTGAGGAGACGGACGTCCCGGTGTTGGTAGTACTTGAGCGTCCAGTAGACGAACGCGGCGAACTCGTTGTACCCGTCGCTGTAGAGGACGACCGTCGAATCCGGCGTGATACCGCGCTCGCCCAGTACGCTTTCGAGGCGATCGGCGTCCGGGATGACGCGACGCCCAGACGCCGAGAAGTCGCGGCGGGGGTCGAGTTCGATCGCGCCAGGGATGTGCCCCTCGTCGTACGTCGCAGAGACCTCGACTAAGCGGAGATCCGGATCGTCTTCCTCGAAGTCCGGGATCTCTCGTGCGAGGAAGTCGGGTTTGACCAGTACTGACTCGGAGTAGCCGGTCCTGTCGTCCCCGATCGACCGCTGCTGAATGCTGTAGCAGGTCTGCCGACCGTCGTGGAGGGCGGGTGCCGACTGGATGAGGTCGGCGTCTTCCAGTTCGTTGAGCCCGTATCTGGCCGTCCGCGAGGACAGGAGCGTCTCTTCTGTGATCTGTTTCAACGTCATCGACCCTTCGTGTGAGAGGACGTGATAGATAAACTTCGAGCTGGGCGGCAGCTCTGACAGTGATTCCTCAGCCCCATTATATTGCATTTTCAGTACAATACGAATTTGGGAGTACGGATACAAGACGTTATTGGTGCTTCCCACGGTCTTAAACCATTATCTCGAACGTCCCGCGGCGCACACGGTGAAGATATATACACAATAATTTCTGGTTCTTTGCCGCAATCGCCCCGCCTGGCCCGGTTTTGCACAAAATATTCTCCCTGCTGGAAATGGTTTAGGTACACGCCTACAATATCGCACCGACGATGGTCGAGACAATCACCGCCGAAGAACTGCGAGATATGATCGACGCCGACGAGGACTTCATCCTCTATGACTCGCGTGATCCGGAGTCCTTCGAGGACTGGCACATCGCCGAAGCCGAGAACGTCGAGTACTCCGGCTCGAACGACGAACTCGTCGGCGAGTTCGACGAGGACGACATCGGCGCCGGCGACACCGTCGTGACGATCTGTGCGACGGGGAACTCCGCCGAAAGCTTCGCAGAGTACCTCGAGCGCGAGGGCTACGCCCACGACGTCAAGACCGTCGAGGGCGGAATGGAGTCCTGGAGTATGGTCTACGACGTGGCACCGATCGCCACGTCCAACGACGACCTGGTCATCCTGCAGCTCCAGCGGCGCTCGAAGGGCTGTCTGGGCTACGTGGTCGGCTCGAAGTCCGCCGGTGAGGCGGCGCTCATCGACGTCACCCGCGCGAGCGACGAGTTCGTCGCAGCGGCCAACGAGCGCGGTCTGAAGGTCACGCACGTCTTCGACACGCACATCCACGCCGACCACATCTCCGGTGGTCGAAAGCTCGCGAACAAGCTCGACGTGCCGTACCACCTGGGTGCGCCCGCCGAGACGCGCGACCCGCAGTTCGAGTTCGACGCCATCGAGCCGAACGACGCCGTCGAACTCGGCGACGTAGAGATCAAGGCCGTCCACACGCCCGGGCACACGACCGGGATGACGTCGTACCTCGTCGACGACGAGGCCCTGATGACGGGCGACACGCTGTTCGTCGAGTCCATCGGCCGGACGGAGCTCCAGTTCGCCGACAAGGACGCCCGCGACGGCGCCCGCGTCCAGTACAACACGCTCCAGAACGTCATCATGACCGAGCCGAACGACGTGAAGATCCTGCCGGGTCACTTCTCGGTCACCAACGACGGCGAGTACGTCGACGTCACGCCCGGCCAGCCGATGTTCTCCACGGTCGGCTACATCTGGGAGAACAACACGCTCATCCGGCAGTCCGAAGACGAGTTCGTCGAGCATATGTTCGAGAACCTCCCGTCGAAGCCGCCGAACTACGAGCAGGTCATCGCGACGAACGCCGGCGAGTACGAGCCCGAAGACGAGAGCGAGGAGACCGAACTCGAACTGGGCCCGAACCGCTGTGCGGCGACCGAGGAGAGCACCGTCGCCGACGACTAATCGGCGCGACCTTCCCGTAGTCCCCATCTATAGTAGCATTTGCAACTGGTTGCTCATCCGATCACACGACAGCGTACGATCGAATGAGTGAAGACTTGCAAATGCTACTATAGCAGGTATCGTCTGCGAGTTTCCCGCTCGGCCGCACGCCACGTGCGATCGATCAGGGAAAAGTCGCACTCGATACCGCACCTCGACCACCTCTCTCCCTGGTGCGTCGAGCCGTCGTTCCACACGAGCGTCAGTCCCGACTCGGAACGGCTGTCCTTTTGTGCGCTGCCCGTGCGGCAGTCAAAATCCGTCCACCCGTGAGCGCTCGTCTCCTCGTGAACTGGTCCCCGAGCGGCGCACACGCTTTTCAGCGCCCGAGACGTAGACCGAATATGGCCTCAAGAGACCCCGCAGACGAGGACCTTCCGGCGCTCCTCGACGACCTGGACCGGACGCTCACAGCGCTTCGTGACGAACTTCGCGAGGCCGACGATCCCTCCCGACAGCGCGCGGAAACGGCCGGTGACAGCCGCCTCGGAGACGAGCGGGGGCGACGGCGGGGAACTCGTCCGCGACCGCCGTCCCTCTCGGAACTGTTCCGGTTCACCGAGCAGTACACCCTCCCGACGCTCATCGCTACGCTGGAGACGGCGATCCAGTCGCTCGAACTGCTCCGCGGAATGCTCCGGCTCGCGGACCCCGAGCGGTCGGCGTTCGAGCGGAGCGACCGAGCGCGCGGGTCGTCGTCGGTGCGACTGAGCGACGGCGTCGCGGGCGTGGGCCGGGGCGCTGTCTCGGGCGTCGAGCGCGCGCTCTCGGAGCTTCAGACCGCGCTCTCGGAGTCTGACCTGCCGGAAGAGCAGTCCTCCCGGGAACTGCTCGAAGACGCCCGTCGGCTCTCCGCGGAGGTGTCGACGCGCCTCGCAGAGACGTCCCGCGAGAGTGACGCCGAGCGGTACGGGTACCGCCGCGACGAGAGTTCACAGGGGGGTGATGACTCTCTCGACCGGGGCGTCTCCGAATCCGGAGGGGTCGAAATCGACGTTATGGACGAGCGTGACCGCCGCGAGCGCGGCAGTCACGAACGCGAAAGTGCAGCCACCGACGAGGAGAGGACCAGTGACGGAGAACGGACCGACGAGACGTCTGCTGACGCGCCCGAAGTCGACGTCGAAGCCGAACTCGCCTCGATCAAAGAGGACGTCGAACCGCGCGAGGAGCGATCGGAGGAGAACGACGGCGAGACGCCCGCGACTGCCACGTCAGCGGATACAGCGGACGACGACGAAGACGAGGTCTCCGAGTCCTGAATCTGGCGGCAGCCGCCCAGGCTATGGCGCGACGAGGCGAGCGACGCGACCGCTGTCGCCCCCGCCGCCGGTTCCTCCGGTCGTGAGGACGTAGAGGTCGCCATCCTGGTCGCGACCGAATCCGAGCACGTACTGTCCGAGGTCAGTGTCACCGACCACCGAGACGGGCGCAATATCCCACGGCGGCCGTGCGCCCGTATCGACGGCGAAGAGTCGACCGCGCGCGAGGTAATCCGCGAAGACGTACGCGCCGCGCAGGCCGGGGAGCGTCTCGGTGTTCACGACGAAGCCGCCGATGATCGAGACGCCCGAAATTCCGCCCCCGTCGTGTGAATATTCGGCGACGGGGTCGACTAGGGGGGTGCCATCGGGCGTCGTCGTCGGGCAGGAGTCCCGGCGGAAGCAGTGTGCGCCCTCGCGCACGTTCCAGCCGTAGTTGCCGCCGCGTTCGACGAGGTTCAGCTCCTCCCAAGCGCCTTGGCCGACGTCGGCGACGTAGAGGTCCTCGCCGAAAAAGGAGAGCCGCCAGGGGTTCCGAAACCCCCAGGCGTACTGCTCGTCGAGTCCCCCGCGACCGACGAGCGGGTTGTCCGCCGGGATCGCGTAGGGTTTGTCGCCGTCGGCGCCGTCCACGCCGCCGCGCCCGTCGACGTCGATCCGGAGGACGCTCCCCAGCAAATTCTCCGTGACGTCCTGCCCGTTCCCGCCGTCGACCGCGTCGTGCCAGTCTCCGACGTGACCCGTCCCGACGTCGTTGGCCGCGCCGCCGTCGCCGAACGGCACGTAGAGGTATCCGTCCGGGCCGAACGCGACCGCGCCGGCGTTGTGGTTGCCCTGTGGTTGGGGTACTTCGAGTACAGTGCGCTCCCGGTCGGCGGCGGCAGTGCGTGCATCCGGGTCGACGGTGAACTCCGCCAGAACTGCTGTGTGGCTGTAGTTGCCGGGCGTTCCCGCCCGCGACGCTGCGCTGTAGCGAACGTACAGCCGACCGTTGTCGGCGAAGTCCGGATGCGCCGCGGCGCCGAGCAGACCGCGTTCGCTCCCGAGTACGACGCGATCGGAGATATCGAGAAACGGCCTCTCGCGCCGGCCCTCGTCGGTGAGCTCCCAGATCCGGCCGTCGCGGTCGACGACGAACCGACGGTCGGTGGCCGCGGGCGCGACGAAATCCAGCGGCGCTGCGAAGCCCGACGCCACGGAGTCGAGCGCGACCCGCGCGTCGGCGAGTTCGGGTCGCGGCCCGTCCGTCTCCGTCGGCGTCGGCACTCGCGTCCCCGCCCCACCCGTCTCGTCGGTCGTCGATCCGTCCGTCGCCGCCCCGCCTTCGTCAGTTCCCGCGCCCGGCCCATCTGTCTCGGTTGCCTCGTCAGATCCGCTCGGAGCGCTACAGCCAGCGAACGCCGCGAATCCGGCGGCGACGCCCGCGCGAAGGAATCGGCGTCTGCGGAGTCGATCCATACGGCGACGGAAGGGCCGAACCTACAAGGGTAGTTCGTCCGAGTCGGAAGGCACTCGTCCGTCGGAGAAGACTCGCCCGTCGGAAGGCACTCGCCCGTCCGGCGCCAACTCGTCCGCCCGGGCTCCGGTCCCGATCCCCCGTCGCTCCGAGAGCGAATCCGAACCCCTTACCACCCGACGGACCCGACGCAGAAGTATGACAGCGGCACTCGTCGCCGAGGGCGTTCGGAAGTCCTACGGCGACGTGACGGCCCTCGACGGCGTTTCGCTGGAGATCGATCCCGGGGAGGTGTTCGGCCTCGTCGGCCCCAACGGGGCCGGAAAGACGACGCTGGTCCGGGCGTTGACCGGGACCACCGAAGTCGAAGGAGAGATCTCCGTGCTGGGGAGTGCCCCCGACCGAGTCGAGGAGTCACAGATCGGACTCCTCCCGCAGTCGTTCTCGCCGGCGGGCCGACTCACGGCGCGCGAACTGGCCCGGCAGTACGCCGGCCTCTACGACGAGGCACGCGATCCCGACGCCGTCCTCGCCGACGTCGGCATCGACGGCGAGACGGCCGAGCAGTGGTACGAGACGCTTTCGGGCGGACAACAGCGTCGCGTCTGCGTCGCCATCGCGCTCGTGAACGATCCCGACGTGCTGTTTCTCGACGAACCGACCACCGGGATCGACCCCGCGGGGCGGCGCGCGCTGTGGGGGCTGCTCGAAGACCTCGCGTCCGGGGGGACGACGGTGCTTCTCACGAGCCACTCGATGGCGGAGGTCGAGCGGCTCTCGGACCGCGTCGGCTTCTTGAGCGACGGTCGCCTCGTCGCGCGCGGACCCCCGCGTGAACTGGTCGAGGCGCACGGCGGGCGGAGCCGACTCCTCTTCGAGACCGACGCGTCGCCGACGACTCTCGACGCGTCCGGCGCCGGCTACGACGTGTCGGCGCGGAACGGCCACCTCGTCGTCGAGGACGTCGGCCCGCGCGAGATCGGTGACGTCGTCGCCGCCTTCGAGAGCCAGGGCGTCGAATTCGAATCGCTGACGTGGAAACAGCCCGATCTCGAAGACGTGTATCTCGAACTCACCGGAACCTCGTTCGAGGAGGCGGAACGATGACTCGGCTCGGTCGGATCCGCGCGGAGTTCACCGCCTCCTGGCACGCCTTCCTCCGGCGCCGGACTGCGGTGTTCTTCACGTTCTTCTTCCCGGCGATCATCGTCGTGATCTTCGGCGCGCTGGTACAGACCCAGCCGACCGGTGGCGGCCTGTTCGCCGAGCCGAAGGGGTACTACATCGCCGGCTATCTCGCGGTCGTCGTGCTGTTCACGCCGCTGTCGCGCGTCGGGAGCACAGTCGCCCGCTATCGGGAGGGCCGCCGCTTCGAGAAACTGGCGACGACGCCGCTGACCCGCGTCGAGTGGCTGCTCGCGCAGGCGCTCGTGAACGTCGTCGTGATCGGCGTCGCGGCGCTGCTGCTGCTCGCGCTCTCGATCCTCGTCACCGGAACGACCATTCCGGCGACGCCGGCGACGCTGCTCGTGGTCCCGTTCGTCGCGCTCGGCGTCGTCCTGTTCTGCGGGCTCGGGGCGATCATCGGCCGCGTCGCGGACTCACAGGACGGCGTCATCGCGGCCTCGAACGCGATCGCGCTGCCGCTTTTGTTCCTCTCGGAGACGTTCGTCACGCCCGATCTCCTGCCCGCGTGGTTCCGCCCGGCGCTCGGCTTCTCGCCGCTGACGTACGTCGCCCGCGGCATTCGTGCAGTGACGTACGCCGACGCGACGACGGTCGCGCTTCCGAACCTCGCCGCCGTCGTCGTGCTCGCGATCGCGTTCTTCGTCGCCGGCGCGTTCGCGGTGCCGCGGACAGACTGACGCGTCGGCTGGACGCGTGCGGTGCCGCGAACGGGCCGGAGGCGACGCACGCCGGACCGCGCGCACGCTGGACTGCGGCCATCGCGCCGCCGGGATTTATTCTCGCAGACGCCGAGTCCGTAGACGAGATGGTCACTCCCGACACGAACGAGGATGTACAACGACTGGTGGACAGCGGCGTCGTCGCGGTGATGCGGGGGGCCGACGCGGACACGATCATCGACGTCGCGTCGGCGCTCGCAGACGGGGGCGTGACCGCCTTCGAGATCACGGCCGACAACCCGGACGCGATGGACCTCATCGCGGAGGTGTCGGCGTCGTTCTCGGCCGAGGAGGCGATCGTCGGCGCGGGGACGGTCCTCGACGCCGCGACGGCGCGCGCGGTCATCGCGAGCGGTGCCGAGTTCGTGGTTGGCCCGACGTTCGACACAGGGGTCGTCGAGACGTGTAATCGATACGGGACGGTAGTGGCACCTGGCGCTCTCACGCCGACCGAGGCGCTCGACGCCTACGCGGCGGGCGCCGACATCGTCAAAGTCTTTCCCGCGTCGTCGATGGGGCCGGACCACCTGTCGAGCATCGCCGGCCCGCTGCCGCAGATTCCACTGATGCCGACCGGCGGTATCGACGTCGACAACGCCGCCGACTACATCGACGCTGGCGCGGTGGTCGTCGGCGCTGGCAGCGCACTGATGGACGACGAGGCGATCGCCGCGGGCGATTTCGAATCGATCACCGAGACCGCACGGGAGTTCACGCGCGTCGTCGACGCGGCACGTGAGAACTGACACACCGGTGGGGTGGAATCCGTTCGAGCGTCGCTGTCTCCGCTTGCCGCCGGTTCCGCCGTTACGCGTCTGTGGAACCGGACTCGTCCGGAGCGCCTGAATCGTCCGGTCCGCCCTCCGCGGACGAGCCTGGGACCGAGTCGTTCGACGTCGCGTCTGCGGCTTCGTCGACGCCGATGCCCGCCCGTCCCGCCCGGTAGGCGTCGACGGCGCGACCCAGGCGGGCTTCGAGTTCCGCGCGCAGTTCGTCGGCCCGCTCGCCCGAAACGTCGACCGCGGCGGCGTCTTGCCCCCCGAGCGAGAGCGACCCCGCGGTGTCGACGGTGACCGTCGCGAGACCGAGTCGCCGCTGGAAGACCGTCCGGGAGTCGATCACGGTCTGGATCCGGTAGTAGGGGACGATCTTGGTCTCCCGCTGGAGCACGCCGTTCCGGGTGACGACGTGCTGGTCGCCGAGCCAGTGGCCCCGGTGCTTCCAGGTCGCGTGCGCGAACCCGGCCGCGACCGGAACCAACAGCAACAGCGGCCACAGCGGGAACGAGACCGGGAGCAGCGAGCGGGCGGCGTACAGCACGGCCGCGAAGACGCCGACGACAAGCAGATATCGGACCAGATAGCGACGCCGCGCCCGCGTTGGCGGCCGTCGGAAGTCGACGTCGCCGAGGGGTTCGAGTTCTTCGACGAGAGTCAGGACGTGCTCGCGCTTGGCGAGCGGGATCGCCGCTTCCGAGCCGCGCGACCCGCCGCCAGAGCTTCCGCCGGGGGCGTATCCGGCCGTCTCGATGTACAGCGTCGCGTAGCCGAAGTGCCGCTTGAGGGGATTGTCGGCCATCGTCAGCGTCTGGATCTTGTCGAACGGGATCGACCCGTCGTAGCGCTGGAGGAGACCCCGCTCGTACTGTAACTCGTCGCCCGATCGAACCAGTCGGAAGTCGTAGTACTCCACGATGGCCGCGACGGCCCCGACGATCCAGGAGACGACCGCGACGCCGACGAGCACGGCCGCGGCGACGCCGACGAGCGTCGTCCCGCGGACCGTCGTGAGATACGCCGGGACGATCGTGGACCCGACGGTCGAGACGAGCACGAAGAGGACACCCGGAACGCGGGGATCGACCGAGAGCGCGCCGAGGATGGCGAGTTCGCTCCGGTCGAGCGCGAACAGCTCCTCGAGTTCCGGTTCGACGGCGCCACGCTCGGCCGATTCGGTCGCCTCGCCCTCTTCGTCAGTCCGCTCTGCCGTCCGTTTCAGCCGCGGGAGCTCCCGCTGGAGGCGCTTTGCCTCCTCGAAAGACACGAACCGCAGTCGGGCTTCGGTGTCGCCCCCTCCGGCCGTCTCGAAGGAGACGACGGCGATTCCGAGGACGCGCTGTATGACGTTCCGCGAGATGTCGACGTTCTGAATCCGGCGAAGCGGGATCTCGCGGCTGCGCCGGGAGAACACGCCGGAGTCGATATCGAGCGTGTCGGCGGTGAGTTCGTAGCTGAACCGCCGGACGTAGGCCGTCTCGTAGGCGACGAGTCCGAGGGCGGCGAGGCCGGCGACGATGAGGAGAACGATCGGACCGGCCGGGCCGAGGCCCGGGATCTCGAAGCCGCCGCCGAGGCCGAACGCGAGCGCGATGGCGATGCCGCTTCCCCGCTGCAGCACGCGATAGGGAACCGACAGCGGTGAGAGCGACTGCGGCATCTCAGACCGCGTCCTCGCCCTCCGAGCGGATCGCCAACCGTTTCAGCCGCTCGCGAAGGTCGTCTGCATCGTCCGGTGCGAGTCCCGGAATCGACACGTCGGCCCCGCGGGAGCCGGCGGTGTATACCACGGTGCTCGCGAGACCGACCACGCGCTCGATCGGCGACCGGGCGGTGTCGACGTGCTGGACGCGGACGAACGGCACGACCGTCCGAACTCGCGTGAGCACCCCGCGTTCGAGGTACAGCGAGTCCTCTCGGACCTCGTAGCGCCAGACGCGGTAGCGGGCGAGCGCGACGACGACGCCGAGCGCACCGAAGCCGACGAAGACGGCCATCGGAGTCCACGCGGGGAGCCACGGCGGTGCGAGGATCCGCTGGACGGCGAGGGCGACGCCACCCAGGATGGCTGCGGTCAGGACGGCCCGCGCGACCCAGAGAAGTCGGACGCGGGGATGCAGACGGTTCATTGTTGTGTTCAGTACGGGACGAGGCCGGCCGAAAGCAGGCCGGCGTCGACGAGCAGGAGGACACCGACCACCGCGGCGGCCCGGAAGATCGTCGTCACCGACTTGGCGGGCGTGCGGACGCGCTTCTCCTGTAGGCCGTCGACGAGTCGGCTCCGGCCGATCTCGACGAGCGCGGTGAACACAAGCCACAGCGCGAGCATCGCGAGCACGAGGTGGCCGCGTCCGGTGCCGGTGAGCGATTCGATCGTGTAGCCCGTCCCGGCGAGGTGACCGCCGGTCAGGAACATCACGACCGAGGCCCCACGCGACAGATAGACGAGGCGATCGGCGATCTTCTCTAAGGGCGCCGCGTCCAGCGCACCTTCGACTGCGGCCGGAAGAATCGCTCCGGCGACGAAGACGACGCTGCCGACCCACAACGCCCCCACGAGGACGTGCAGGGTCGTCATAACCGTGTCAATTACCATACTGGCGCAAAAGGATCGACGGCGCTTGAAACCCGGCGGTTCGTGTCGGCGTCGATGTCCACGCCTGGTCGGCGTCGCGTGTCGTGTGTCGACGCCGCGTGCAACACCCGCAAGTGGGGAAACTCAGACACCGTAAGATCCAGACACCGAAAGACTCAGACCGTCCGGATTCGCTCGGCCGTCACTTCCGTGCCCGGCGAGTAGTGGACGAGCGGGTCGCCGGCGGGTCGCTCGAATCCGTCGGCCTCGAACAGCGTGTTCGTCTCGATCTCGACGCTCCCCTCGACGAGCGGCCACGGCGGGTGGGCGATGTCGCCGTAGTAGAGGCGCGCGCCGTCCGTATAGAAGCGGTAGTTCTCCGTCAGGAAGTGTTCCAGCGTCCCCGCCTCTGGCGTAAACTGCCCACCGGTCGGGCGATACGTAGCCTCGAAGTGCGCCGGCCGAGCGCCGGACTGCGTGCGGCGACTACGGAGGGTCACGGCGTCGTCTTCCCGCGAAACACGCATCTCGGCACTGAAATACGGGAGCCGAAAGAGCCCTCGTGCAACGAGCACGCCGAGGCGGTCGTCAGCGTCGAGGCTGAAGAAGTAGACGCTGTGGTCGTCGCGTCCGGGGCGCGTGACGTACGTTCGGAGGTTCAACTCCGGGAACGAGAGGCCGAGCGGGGCCCCTCGCGGCCGAATGTCTTCCATCACGAAGCCGACGACGCCCAGCCACGCGTCGCCGTCGTACGTCGCCACCTGGAGACCCTCTGGTAGCCGAGCCGACACGACGGCGGGATCGACCGGCCAGTGTGCGAACAGCGCGTCGCGCCACCGCATCTGGAGGAGGTCCATACCGAGCGTAGGGGTCCCGGACACTTGCGGCTTCCCTGTGTGTGAGTCTCTTTCGTACTCTCCCGTCGCTTCACTCGATCGCTCCGGACGCTGCGTCGACGAGCTGATCCAGTTTCGCCCGGTCGGTCGCGGCGACGTAGAGCCCGCCGACGCCGGTCTCCGTGGTGCCGTGTTCCGTTGCAGCGTCCGTTGACTCGTCGGCGCCGTCCAGTGCGGCGACGTCGACGTCGAGCACCCGGCTCTCGACGCCGCTCTCCGCCGCGAGGAGTTCGCCCGCGTACTGCTCGTAGACGTCCGGCAGGAAGGCGACGAGGCCCTCGATCCCGCCGCGGGCGAGGAGACCCCAGTCGACGCAGGGCGACCACGTGTTGATGACGCGCTTGCAGCGCGCGTCGACCGCCGCTTCGACGCGCTCGGCAGCCGCACGGCGCTCGTCGTCGCGGACGGCCGGCAGCCCGACGACGAATGAGACGGTCGACTGCGAGAGTGAGAGATCGCTCTCGGTGCTGAGGGACTCGCCGTCGGCAGTCGCCCCGCCGTCGCGTCGGGCGAGATACAGCGAGTCCGGGAGGGGTTCGTAGATCGCCGAGACGAGCGGCTGGCCGTCGCACAGCACGCAGGCGGCCGTGGCGAACGAGGGGATCCCGGCCGCGAAGTTGTTCGTCCCGTCGAGCGGGTCGACGACCCACTCGTAGCGGTGCTCGCCCGCGCGGCCGGACTCCTCGCCGTGGACGGCGTGGTCGGGGTACGCGTCGTGGATCACGTCGAGGGCGCGGGCCTCGGCTTCCCGGTCTGCGGCCGACTTCACGTCGTCGGTGCCGTACTCGGCCTCGATCGAGAGGTCGCGGAAGGCGTCCGCCAGATAGTCGCCGCTGGCGCGGACCGCCCGCGCGGCGACGGCCTCCAGCAACGCCAGGTCCGGCGATCGATCGTTCATACCCGCGACACGGAGCGAACGCGACAAGAACTGTTCGGTTTGTGAACGTGTTTGGATCCTACGACTCGTCATCCGTTCCCGGGACGGAACCCCGGTGTCTCGCGCGTCCGCTGCTGACACCGACGCTTTTCACGACGCCGGCGTAAGAGAGCGTATGGAGTTCACAGTCGTTCAAGGCGATATCGCGGCGGAGTCCGCGGACGCCCTCGTCAACGCGGCGGGAACGAGCCTCCAGATGGGATCCGGCGTCGCTGGCGCGCTCCGTCGGGGCGGTGGTGAGGCGCTCAACCACGCGGCAGTTGCGAAGGGTCCCATCGACCTCGGCGACGTCGCCGTCACCGACGCGTACGACCTCGACGCCGACTACGTGATCCACGCCGCCGCGATGCCGCACTACGGCGACGGACAGGCGACGGCCGAGAGCATCCGCGAGGCGACGCGTCACGCGCTGGAACGCGCCGACGAACTCGGCTGTGAGTCGCTCGTGATCCCGGCGCTCGGCTGTGGCGTCGCCGGCTTCGCACTGGAAGATGGGGCGCGAATCATCGCCGAGACGATCCGGGCGTTCGACTCCCGGTCGCTCACCGACGTGCGCTTCATCACGTACGGCGAGGACGAATACGAGACAGTCTCCCGCGTCGCCAGCGAACTCCGCGAGGAGCGCGCCTGACTGCCGGGACCGTGCACGTTCCAGACGACGCCCCCGCGCGCTGTCCGGTGTGTGACGCCGAGTACGATTCGGTGTCGGAACACGACGCCGGCCTGCTGGTGAACCTCCTCGACAACGAACGGTACCGACGGGTCTGTTTCGATCCGGTTCTCGTCGATGGCGAAGCCCGTGTTCGGTTTTATCATCACACACACGGACAGACAACGCTCACCGACAGCGGGGAGACGACGCCGGTCGACGCCCACCTCGAATAGCAGGGGCCTCCAATCCCGACCTCGAATATACAACACAGTTAATTATATTATATTTAATAGCCTTGGTCCATACAAACATTCAGATTAAACAGTAATAACATAGTTTGTAAGTAAAATTTATTACTCGGCGCCGTGTTCTTCTTTCTCAGACCGGGGGCAGACGCAGAACGCGTTCCGTCCCGAGCGCACACAATGACAGACACGTATATCGGTTCGATCGATCAGGGAACGACCGGAACGCGATTTATTATCTTCGACCACGACGGGAACGTGGTCGCCAACGCCTACGAGAAACACGAACAACACTACCCGAACCCCGGATGGGTCGAACACGACCCGATGGAAATCTGGGAGAACACGCAGGACGTCGCCGTCCGCGCGGTCGAGGAGGCGGACATCGAGGCGACGCAACTCGAGGCACTCGGCATCACGAACCAACGGGAGACTACGGTCGTCTGGGACGCCAACACCGGCCGACCGGTCTGTAACGCGCTAGTTTGGCAGGACCGCCGGACGACCGAGCGGATCGAGGAGTTGGAGGCGGCCGAAAAAATCGAGTGGATCAGAGAGAAGACGGGCCTCGAAGCCGACGCGTACTTTTCGGCGACGAAGACCGAGTGGATCCTCGACAACGCCGACCCGCTGAAGATGCAGCACTCGCGCAGCGACGACCTCCGCGAGCGCGCCGAGGCAGGCGAGCTGATGATGGGGACGATCGACACCTGGCTCATCTACAACCTCACCGGCAACCACATCACGGACGTCACGAACGCCTCGCGAACGATGCTGTACAACATCTGGGATATGGAGTGGGACGACGACCTCCTCGCGGAGTTCGACGTCCCTGCCGCGATGCTCCCGGAAGTCCGTCCGTCGTCTGACGAACGCCTGTATGGACACACGGATCCGGACGGGTTCTTGGGTGCATCCGTTCCCGTGGCTGCCGCACTGGGTGACCAACAGGCCGCGCTGTTCGGGCAGACCTGTTTCGACGAAGGGGACGCGAAGAACACCTACGGCACCGGCTCGTTCTACCTGATGAACACTGGGACGGAGGCTGTCAAGTCCGATCACGGCCTCCTGACGACGGTCGGGTTCCAGCTCTCCGGCGAACCCGTCCAGTACGCTCTCGAGGGCTCGATCTTCATCACGGGGGCCGCGATCGAGTGGCTCGAAGACGTCGACCTGATCAACAACGCGGCACAGACCGCAGAACTCGCTCGATCGGTCGATTCGACGGACGGCGTGTACCTCGTGCCGGCGTTCACAGGTCTCGGGGCTCCACACTGGGACGGCCGAGCCCGCGGGACCATCGTCGGAATGACGCGGGGGACGCGTCGGGAGCACCTCGTCCGTGCGACGCTGGAATCGATCACGTACCAGACCCGTGACGTCGCCGACGCGATGGAGGCCGACTCGGGCATCGAGACCAAATCGCTCCGGGTCGACGGCGGCGCGGTGAAGAACACGTTCCTCTGTCAGCTGCAGTCGGACGTTCTCCAGACCGAAATCGTTCGCCCCGAAGTCGACGAGACGACTGCGCTGGGTTCGGCGTACGCTGCCGGGCTTGCGGTCGGCTACTGGGACACGAAAGAAGAACTCAGAGCGAACTGGCAGATCGACCGCGAGTTCACACCGCAAGAGGACCCCGAGACGATCGACCAGCGGTACGAGCGCTGGGGCGAGGCCGTGCAGCGCTCGCTGGACTGGGCCCGGAACGAGTGAGGGGCGATGACGGATTTCCTCCTTCAGATACCGGTCTTGGGGCTGGAGTTCGACCGGCTCGTGGTGTTACTGATCGCGGCCTTCGCGGGGGGCGCGTTCGGTGCGGCGATCGGTGCCTTGCCGGCGTTCATCTTCACTGGCTTCGTCGTCTTCCTCGGGGAGGGACTCGCCATCCTGCAGCGCGAAGTCTCCGGGCTGGACCTCGTCCCCCAGGGTGAGCTAGCGACGGGCGTGACCGGCGTCATCGGGTTCGGGGTGGTGACTGGTCCGCACATCAGCTTCGCGGGTGGCGTCGCTGCGGCGGCGTATGCGGCAAAGCGGTATCCCGAGATGGAACCGGACGGCTGGGCCTATCACTTCGGAAAGAACATCGGATTCGCGCTCGGCCCGAAATCGGACATCTTGGCTGTCGGGGGCCTCTTCGGTGTCCTCGGGCTCTTGGTGACGCGACTCGTGGGTGGTCTCGGTCTCCCGACGGACGGAATTGCGGTATCGGTCTTCGTGACGGCCATCGTCGCGCGCGTCGCCTTCGGGTACTCGGTCCTCGGCCAGGTCGGCGGCACGAGTCTGTTCGATATGTCGCCCTTCGAACGGGAAGAACCACGTGCTGCGCCCGACGGGGGGACAATCGAGAGCCGTTTGGCGACGGAGCCGTGGCTTCCACACCAGTACGAGTGGAGCGGAGTTGCTGCACTCGGCGTGGTCGCCGGGGTCCTCAGCGGGTACATCTGGCTCGAAACCGGGAGCGTGTTTATGGGCTATGCGATCTCCGCGATCAGCCTGCTGTTCCTCAACCTCGGCGTCGATCGGATTCCCGTCACGCACCATATGACGCTGCTTGGGTCCGTCGGGGCGATTCTCGTGATGCCCGCACTCGGGAGCGAACCGGCGGCGCTGCTCGCTGCGGGCGCGCTCGGTGGGATCACCGGGGTCGTCGCGGAAGTGAGCCAGCGGGTGTTCTACTCCCACGGCGAAACGCACGTCGACCCGCCGGCGATTTCGATCGCCGTCGTGATGCTGGCCGTGGGCGTCCTGTATCTCCTCGGGCTGCTCCCCAACGCCGGCTACCTCGGCCTGTAGCTACGATCGAAACCGTCGGTTGCGGCGCTGCTTTTTCGGGGTTGCGGCCGAAGCCGCGCCCGCTGTCGTGCGTGTTTCCGGCGTCGCGGATCCCAGGGCATTAATAACGTCGCTTGCCGAGGGTTCGGTAATGGCGCGCGAGCCGTCCGCAGAGGAGCCAGCGGACCTTCAGTCAGTACTCGATGCGCTCGACGACGTTGACGCCAGAGCCATCATCAAGGCGCTGGACGAACCGCGGACGGCGAGTGAACTCTCCGAGGACTGTGACATTCCGCTGTCGACGACGTATCGAAAGCTCGACTTACTGACGGAGGCGGAACTCCTCGAAGAGGGCACCGAGATACGGTCGGACGGACACCACACGACCACGTACGCCGTTGCGTTCGACGAGGTCCGCATCGCTCTCACGGAGTCACGAGAACTCGACGTCCAGATCGCCTACTCCGAGCAGGGCCCCGAAGAACGACTCGCGGATATCTGGACTGCTGTACGGGAGGAAACATAATGGCACACACGACTGCATCGACAAGCATCGCAACGGGAATCGTCGTCGTGAAGACGGGCATCCTCGTCCTCGGCGGACTCATCACGTACTTTTCGCTGAAGGCCTACCGGAAGACGGGCGCGCGACCGCTCCGCGCATTCTCGCTCGGATTCGGAGTCATCACCCTCGGCTCGTTGTTGGGTGGGACCTTCGACTTCATCCTCGGCGTCGACCTCGCGACCGGCATCCTCATCGACGCGACGTTGACGTTCGTCGGCTTCGCCGTCATCACGTATTCGTTGTACGCCGACTGACCGTTGGGTCCTGACTGACGCGGTGTGTATTGTCTTTCGCTTGCAAAACTGTTTTATTTTAGGCCTCCCTACGGAAGGTCGATGAGCGAGTCTCACGGAACAGACGACGAACTCGACGAGATCCGCGCCCAGAAGCGCGAAGAACTGGCATCGAAAGTAAACGACGACGAGCCGGCTGAAGACGACGAGAGCGCGACGGCTCCGTCCGAGCCGGTCCACGTAC
Source organism: Halobellus sp. Atlit-38R (assembly GCF_003665925.1). NCBI lineage: Archaea > Methanobacteriati > Methanobacteriota > Halobacteria > Halobacteriales > Haloferacaceae > Halobellus > Halobellus sp. Atlit-38R. Next base: position 476,502 of record NZ_QXIJ01000001.1, on the reverse strand, counting down.
ACGGGTCCTCGGAGCTTCAGGACGCTGTCTCGAAGTACGACGTCGTCCTCGTCGACTTCTACGCGGACTGGTGCGGACCGTGCAAGATGCTCGAACCGACGGTCAAATCGCTGGCACAGTCCACAGACGCCGCGGTCGCGAAGGTCGACATCGACCAGAACCAACAGCTCGCACAGCAGTATCAGGTCCGCGGCGTCCCCACGCTGATGCTGTTCAGCGACGGCGAGGCCGTCGAGCAGGTCGTCGGCGTCCGCGACGAGTCGACCCTCCGTTCGCTGATCGAGCAGTACCAGTAAGGGCTAGTCGCGCCCGGTAGCGCTCCCCCGACCCCTAACCCCTAACCCCCGATCCCCAACCCCCGACCCCCGACCACCGTAGTCTCCCCCCGTCATTTCCGCTCGCCCCGAACGACGCTGCGGCGAGGCCCACGTCGCCGACGTTGCCGGCCCTGGCACCCCGCCGGTGAGTCGGCGATCAGGCGTTCCCACCCCACGTACCCAGGCCCGCCGCCGCGCGAGTACGCCGTTGTCAGAGCACGCTCGCACGCGATCGGCGACGCCGTCGACACCGGCCATCGCGTCGTCGGTGAGCGTGCTGGGGTCGGGAGCGCGCTTTTCACGCGCCCCTGCGAAGAGCCTGTATGAGCGATCCCGCACCAGATGTCGAGGTCGCGGAGGCGGTCCATCGGACGGCCGAGGACATCGGCTCGATGGAGATTCGCGGTGCGGCCACGATCGCTGCCGCCGCCGCCGACGCACTCGGCGCGCAGGCAGACGCGAGCGACGCGGACTCGCCGGCAGCGTTCCGCGCCGAACTCCGCGCGGCCGCTCGAATTCTCTACAACACCCGGCCGACGGCAGTGAGCCTCCCGAACGCCCTCCGGTACGTCTTTCGCGACGTCGACGGACGAACGGTCGAGGAGCTCCGCGAGAGCGTTCACACGAGCGTCGCCGAGTTCTGCGACCGCCTGGATACGGCCCAGAGCGACCTCGGTCGAATGGGGGCGAACCGCCTCCGCGACGGCGACACGATTATGACGCACTGTCACTCGACGGACGTCCTCGCCTGCGTCGAGACCGCGGTCGAACAGGGCAAGTCGCTGTCGGCGTACGTCAAGGAGACGCGGCCGCGGAACCAGGGCCACATCACGGCGGCGGCACTCTCCGAGATGGGCGTCGACGTGACGCTCATCGTCGACTCCGCGGCACGCCGCTACCTCAACGACGTCGATCACGTCCTCGTCGGCGCAGACAGCATCGCGGCCGACGGCTCCGTCATCAACAAGATCGGAACGAGCGGGCTCGCCGTCAACGCCCGCGACCGGGGAACACCAATCGTCTGTGCGGCTCAGACGATCAAACTACACCCCGACACGCTCACCGGCCACACCGTCGACATCGAGATGCGGGCCGAGGAGGAAGTCGTCGACGAGGAGACGGCCGCCGAGATCGGCGATCCGACGGTGTTGAATCCGGCCTTCGACGTGACGCCGCCGCGGTACGTCGACGCGATCGTGACCGAGCGTGGACAGTACCCACCCGAGAGCATCGTCACGCTGATGCGCGAACTGTTCGGTGAGAGCACCAGCGACCCCTGGGCAGAACCGTAACGCCGCCGCACCGTTCAGCAGCCACAGAAGAGTTTTACCGGCGCACCGGCCATCTCGCGTCGATGGCGACTCCCCCGCATCTCTCTCCAAAGCTCGTCGTCGGAGTCGGTTCCGTGGCCCTCGCGCTCGTCGCGGCGTGGGCGACGATGGCGACGTCGGGCTACCCCACGAATCACGCCCTCCGATCGTGGCCGGCCGTCCTGGTCAGACGCCTGCGGCGAGAACTCCCCCGCGGCGACCACCTGACCGCTGCGTGGGCCGCGATCGCGATCTGGTCGGTCCTCGTTTCGGGGCTCCACTTCGGCGGCGTCTACTACGACGTCTACACGGTACTGCCGTGGTGGGACCTGCTCACGCACGCGATGGGTGGACTCGGCGTCGCCGCGCTGCTCGGCGTCACCTTCCGCGGGCCGACGCTCCGCTCGCCGTTCTGGGTCGTCCCCGCCGTCCTCGCGATCGGAGCCGGATTCGAGGTCTACGAGTTCGTCTTCAAGACGTTCTGGCACCACTGGACGCTCGGCTTCTACGTGGTCGATACGATCATCGACCTCGTGGTAAACACGAGCGGCGCCGGTCTGTTCGCGGTCGCAGCGACGCTGTACCGTCGTCGCAGCGCGGTCGACGAGCGTGGATCGGTCGGCGCGCGGTCGGATTGAACGCGTTTCTCGGCTCGGACGCGGGCGATTATCGCGGCGTCTCGGTGCCCCACTTGTCGATCGCTGTCCGGAGTGCGGGGCTCTCGTCGGCTTTCGACTCCAGCGAGCGGTCCTCGGCGTAGGCGTCGACGGCCGCGCGGAGCGCCTTCGCGCCCTCGTGGGTGCCGTCGGGGTGGCCGTGGATCCCGCCGCCGGCCTGCACGCAGACGTTCGTCCCCGTCGCGTCCAGCAGATCCGGGACCAGTCCGGGGTGGAGACCGCCCGAGGCGACCGGTAACACGTCGTTGAGGCCGTAGAGATCGTCGCGAAGCCACGCGTTGATGCCGACGGTGTCCTCGTTCGCCAGTTTCCCGAGGCCGGCGGTGCCGGTGTGGAGCTGGTCGACGCCGACGAGGCGGGCGATCTGCGCGAGGACGCGCATCGAGACGCCGTGGTTCGGCAGGCGGTCGAACGCGGCGTGCATCGCCCGGTGGGCGTGGATCGCGAGCCCGAGCTCCTCACAGCGCTCGCGCACTGACTGGACGGCCGCCCAGCCGGTGGTGATCACGTCGACCATCACGTACTCACAGCCCTCCGCGGCGACCTGATCGACGCGTTCGAGCATCTCGTTGGTGTCGGCGGTGACGTTGATGAGATACGATTTCTTTTCGCCAGTCTCGTCTTCGGCGCGGTCCCGCTGGGCGAGACTCTCGACGAGGCGGTCGTGGAAGGGGTTGAACGCCTGATCCGTGAGGTTCTCGTCGTCTTTCAGAAGGTCGACGCCGCCCGTCCACGCCTCGTAGCCGACCTCGGCGTGCTTCTCCGTCGAGAGCCCGACCTTCGGCTTGGGGACCGTCGCGAGGATCGGCCGGTCGTCGACGCCGAAGATGTCCTGGCGCACCGACGAGCCGAACTGCGGTCCCGCAAACGACGTCGCGAGGCCTTCGGGCCACTCACAGTCGAGGAGGCGGATCGTCTCGACCGCCTTCATTCCCATAATGTTGCCCGCGATGCACGAGAGGATCTGCGGCATACTCCCGGGCTCGAAGAGCCCCTCGGGGTAGGCCACTTTGATCTCGGCGTCGGCTTCAGCGTCGCCCGTCGAGATGTCGAACGCGGTCGCGCCCATATCGGTGAAGCCCTCGCCCGTCGGGAGCGCGGCCCACGTGCCGTTGGAGGACTCCGAGGCGACGCGGGAGGCGGCGTCTTCGACGTCCATCCCCTCGGCGGGGTCGATCCGGAACGTACAGACCAGATCCGCGTCGGCGGGGTCGTACGACAGGTCGATGAAATCCTCGTAGGTGATTCCAGCCATAGGGGACCGATTCACGCCCTGGACTGATAAATTTCGTCGCCGAATCGCGTACGGGTAGAGCGAATCCAGCGGACTGCGTGGGGTTGACTGCCCGGAACCGGCGCCGACTACCCGGACTGGCGCTCTCTACGGTCGGCTTCGGTCGGGGCTCTCGGCGTTGTCTCCGGACTCTCCGAGCTCGCGTCGCACGCGCTCGAAGACGTCGACGTCCGCTTCGAGCGTCCGAGCCACGGCGTCGGCGGCCCCGAGGAGCCACGTCGCGCGTTCGACGTGGGACTCGACGTCGCCCGGCCCGATCCGGTACCGCTCGACGAGCGCCTCGATCGTCGCGCCTTCGCTCCACTCCAAGAGGATGCGCGCCAGTTTGACCGCACAGAGCCACGCCTCGAAGTCGTCGGCCTCGTCGGGTGCGGTCGTGAACTCCGCGGCGTGCCGCGTCGCGTACCGGTAGATGTCGGCGCGTTCGCGGTTCCCGAGGTACGTCCCGCGCATATCAGGCGTCGCGCAGACGGCCCCGAGCGCGGTTCTGGCGGTGACGTCGGCGGCGGCCATCGACTCGATCGTCCGCACGGCCGCGACGAGTCGCGCGCCGGTCTCGGGGCGGACGTACTGGCGCGACACCGTCGCACCGAGGTCGGTCGCAGCGAGGGCGTCGCCGTCGCGCTCCCTGGATGGGCTGGCATCCGCGGCGCCGACGTCGAGTAGGTCCATCGCGGCCAACTCGTCGGCGACGTCGTCGAGAAGGCCGGAGAGGTCGACGTCGGGCGATTGGTGTGCGAAGAACGTCGCATCGAGCAGATCGAGCACGCCGGGCTTCGAGTCGGCGAACCCCGAGGCGACCACCGAGAGAACGTGGGTGCGGAGCGCCTCGCGCGCGGTCAGTTGGGACTCGACCGCTTCGGGACCGGCGTCGACGTAGCGGTCCCAGAGCCGGTCCACCGTGCGCTCGTCGCCGACGAGGACCGCTTCGCCGTACGGATCCAGGTGCGGGCGGCCGGCGCGGCCGCACATCTGGTGGACTTCGAGGACCGGCAGCGGACTCATCTCCTCGCCAGTGTACCGTTCGAGGTCGCGGACGACGACGCGGCGCGCGGGGACGTTCACGCCCGCCGCCAGCGTCGGCGTCGCGCAGATCACGCCGAGCGTCCGATCTCGGAACGCGGACTCGACCAGCGCGCGGTGCTCGCTCACGAGGCCAGCGTGGTGGAACCCGACGCCGGATTCGACCGCCGCAGCCAGTCGCCGGCCCGTCTCGGTGGCGCCGCTGTCGCGGATGTCGTCCGCGAGATCCGTCGGCGATGTGGCCTCCGACGCAGCGCCGTCCAACGTCGACTGGGCTGATCCGGGCGCGACGAGGTCCGCCTGGGCGAGTCGGGTCGCCAGCGCCTCCGCTTCCCGGCGTGAGCGAACGAACGCGAGACACTGTCCGCCGTCGTCGATCGCGTCGGCGACGAGTGCCGCCGTCACTTCGGTGTCGTGATCGTCGCGTTCGTCGTCGGCGTCGACGTCGACCGCGAGCGTGCTGTCGTCGTCGAAGGCGACCGAGCCGTCGGCGTAGACGCCCGTGCGGAGGGAGACGGGCCGCCACGTCGACTCGACGAGTTCGGCGTCGAGCCACTCCGCCACGCCGTCGGGGTTGTCGATGGTCGCCGAGAGCGCGACGATCTGGACGCCAGGCGCGCGCCGCTGCAGCGTCGCGAGCGTCACTTCGAGCGTCGGGCCCCGGCGCGGACGACCCAGGAGGTGGACCTCGTCGACGACGACGCAGGCGAGGTCTTCGACCCACGACGCGCCGTTGCGGATCGCGGAGTCGACCTTCTCGGCGGTCGCGACGACGACGTCCTCGTCGCCGAGTTCCTCGGCCGGCGAGTCGAAGTCGCCAGTAGAGATACCGACGCTGACGCCGGGGAGTTCCGCGAACGACTCGTACTTCTCGCGGGCGAGCGCGCGCAGCGGGACGACGTACAGTGCCGGGCCGTCGGCGGTCAGCATCGCCAACTCGGCGATCAGCGTCTTTCCCGACGCCGTCGGAATCGCGGCGACGACGTTCGCGCCCTCGGTGATGCCGGCGTCGACAGCCGCGGCTTGCGGCGGGTACAGTTCGTCGATCCCCGAGTCGCGGTAGTGCTCGCGGACGGCCGCGGAGACGGGGAGATCCCGGACGTGCACGTCTACGAGTGGCGTCGGTATCGTATAAAAATTCGCGGGCGGAGCGAAGCGGCTACCCGCTCACAATGCGCGCCGTGGTGGGCAGATTGCCAGCGTTCGCCGCTTAGATGTAGTCGTGCTCGGCGAGTCGCTCGACGGCCTCGCGGAGTCGTTCCTCGCTTGCGGCGTAGGAGATCCGGGCGTAGCCGGGCGAGCCGAACGCCGAGCCGGGGACGGTCGCCACGTGGGCGTCCTCGATCGCGCCGGCGCACCACTCCTGGTCGTCGTCGTCGACGGGCAGCATCATATAGAACGCGCCGTCGCCGATCGGGACGTCGACGCCGTGCTCCTCGAAGAGGTCGGCGAGCATATCACGGCGCTCTCGGAAGGCGTCGCGCATCTCGACGACGGCCTCGTCGGTGTTCTCGATGGCTTCCAGTCCGGCGTGCTGGACGAAGTTGACCGCACACGACACCGAGTGCGAGTGCAGTTTCGCCGCCTGCGAGATGAGCGATTCGGGCGCGTGGACGTAGCCGAGCCGCCAGCCGGTCATCGAGTACGCCTTCGAGAAGCCGTTGATGGTGACCGTTCGGTCGCTCATTCCGTCGAGCGAGCCGAGGCTCGTGGGCTCGACACCGTAGGTGATCTCCTGGTAAATTTCGTCGGAGATGACGGTGACGTCGTGCTCGACTGCGAGGTCGCGGACGCCTTCGAGCGCCGCGTCGGAGTAGACCGCGCCGGTCGGGTTCGACGGGGAGTTGACGACGAGCAGTTCGGTGTCGTCGGAAACCGCTTCCGAGAGGTCGTCGAGCGCGGGTTCGAGCTGGAAGTCGTAGGGCGCGAGGTCGACGCGGCTGAGCGAGCCGCCCGAGAGCTTCGCCATCGCCTCGTAAGAGACCCACGCGGGGTCGAGGAGGACGACCTCGTCTCCGTCGTCGATGAGGGTCTGGAACGTCTCATAGAGCGCTTGCTTGCCGCCGGGCGTGACGATTACCTCCTCCGATACGGCGTCGATGCCGTCGTTCCGGAGTTTCTCGGCGATCGCCGCACGGAGGTCCGGAATCCCGTTCGAGGGCGTGTATCCGGTGTGTCCGGCGTCCATCGCGTCCTTGCCGGCCTCGACGATGTTCTCCGGCGTGGGGAAATCGGGTTCGCCGACCGAGAGGTCGACGACGTCGACGCCGTCTGCTTCCAGTTCGCTCGCCTTGTTGCTGATTGCCAGCGTCGCGCTCGGTTCGACCCGTTCGACGCGGGCTGCGAAGTCGAAACTCATGCCAACGTCTCCACCATATCGACCGCGGCGTTTACCGCTTCCGCACCTTTGTCGACGCGCTCCCGTGCTTCGGCCCCGCTTTGGCCCGGACCGGAGACGCCGAACGTGACCGGCACGTCCCGATCGAGACTGACGTCAGTCAGCGACTGGGCTGCCGCGTCGGCGATCACCTGATCGTGTGCTGTGTCTCCCGTGACGATCGCGCCGACGACGGCCACCGCGTCGATGTCGTCACGCCGCGCGAGCCGATCGGCTGCCAGCGGCGAGTCGTACACTCCGGGAATCTGGAGCGTCTCCGCGATCGTCGCGTCCCGTTCGTCGGCCGCCTCGCGCGCGGCCGCCGCCATCTGTTCGGTGACCGAGGAGTTGAACTCGGTCACCACCAATCCCAGCGTTGTCATACTCTTTCGGACCCACGGTGGCGTCAAAGAGGTATCGGCACGGTCGCGCGCGGCGGTCCTCCAGAAAGCGGCAAACACAAGAGTTGTAACCGCGTGGGGGTCACGAAGTGACAATGAGTCCCGACGAGGTGTCGGGCGGGACCGCCGACGCGACGATCGGTGGAGAGCCGACGGGCGAGGCTCCCACGGACGTCTCCTCGCAGTCCCGCGCGGACCATCAATTCGATCGCCGCCGCGCCCTCCTCGGTGTCGTCGGATTCACCGCCGTCGCGCTCGTCCTCCGTCTGGTCGCTCTCGGCGGCCGGATCTTCCACTGGGACGAGGGCCGCGTCGGCTACTGGATCCTCCGGTACCACGAGACGGGCGTCCACACGTACCGTCCCATCGTTCACGGCCCGTTCCTCCCGGTCGTCAACGACTGGCTGTTCGCCCTGCTGCCGGTCTCGGACTTCCTCGCGCGGTTTCCCGTCGCCGTCGTCGGCGGTCTGCTCCCGCTGGCCGCGTGGCTGTTCCGCGAGCGGCTCCGGAACGTCGAACTCGTCGCGTTCGCCGCGCTGCTCGCGCTGAATCCGCTCGCCGTCTACTACTCGCGATTTATGCGCAACGACGTCCTCGTGGCGGCGTTCGCCGTCTTCGCGCTCGGGTTCGTCGTCCGCGGGTTCGACACCGGTCGACTCCGCTATGCGTTCCCGGCGGCCGCGTCGCTCGGCCTCGCGTTCACGACGAAGGAGAACGCTATCCTCTACGTCCTCTGTTTCCTCGGAGCGGGGGCGCTGCTGGCGGATCACCGACTGCTCGCGGCGCGCGTACGAGAAGAATCCGCCCGAGCGGTCTTCGCCCGCTGGCGAGCGGCGACGGTCGATCGGCTCCTCGCCCACGGACCGAACTCGCGAGCGTCGCTCGCCCGCGTTCTCGGTACGGCGGTCGTCGCCCTCGTCATCTTCCTCGGCGTCGTGCTGTTCTTCTACGCGCCGCGCCCGGATCTGTGGCAGGCGTTCGGGGACCCGGCGCGGATTCCGAGCGTCGCCGACGCCGGCACGGTCGGCGCGGCCGAGAAGTTCGTCGACACGTGGGCTTCGGGGAGCCACCAGGATCACGCGTACCTGCCGTTCCTCTACGACCTGGTCGAGACGCTCGTCTACGGCGCGCCGGCGCTGCTCGCGTTCGGCCTCCTCGGGATCGTCGTCGATCGGTACGGATTCCGCGGCGACGGCCCCCGCGAGTTCGTCACGTTCGCGACGTACTGGGCCGCCGCGTCGCTGTTCGGCTACCCGATCGCGACCGACATCCAGGCCCCGTGGGCGGCGATCCACGTCCTCGTCCCGCTCGCCGTCCCCGCGGCCGTCGGACTCGGATTCATCGTCGACTCCGCGCGCGAGGCGCTCGCCGCCCGCGACGCTGTGAGCGTCGGCCTCGCGGCGCTCGTCGTGCTCGCGGCCTTCAGCGGTGCCGCCGCGGCCAACGCCGAGTACTTCAACTCCGCCTCCGAGGAGGACAAGAAAGTCCTCCAGTGGGCACAGCCCGAGAACTCGCTGAAGCCCACACTGGAGATCGTCGACGGCGTGTCGGCCGAAAACGACGGCACTGACGTCCTGTTCGTCGGATCGCGACCGCCGGGTAACGACGGCGAGGTCTTCTACGTCCGTAACGAGTCCTCGCTCGCGACGGCGCCGCCGGGCGGCCCCGCGTGGCACGACCGCCTGCCGCTGCCGTGGTATCTGGAACGGTACGGCGCGAACGTCACGAGTTCGCCGCCCGACGCAGACGTCGCGACGACGCTCTCGGACGCCCCGCCGGTCGTCATCGCGAAGGGCTACGACCGCGACGAGGTCGCCACAGAACTCCCCGGCTACACTGCCTTCGAGCACAAATTCCGGCTCTGGAACGACGACGTCGTCGTGTTCATCGAAGACGAGTCGCTCCAGCGTGTCGCCCCGGAGCGCATCGAAGAGACGAGTGGGGGCGGCGCGGACAACGCTGACAACGCGGACAGCGTGGGCAGCGGCGAATAACCACGTCCGTGCACACATCGTCGTGAGATTCGGCAAGGTTTATTCAGTATCCTCCAGTACCGTCGCCCGTGAACGTCACCGTACCCGGCCCCACGCTCGGCGTCGTCGGCGGCGGCCAACTCGGACGGATGCTCGCCGAGGCGGCCGCTCCGCTCGGCGTCGAGGTGATCGTCCTCGACCCGACGCCGGACTGCCCCGCAGCGCCGGTCGCCCGCGAACAGATCGTCGGTGACTTCGACGACCCCGAAGCGTTCCGCGAGCTCGCCTCGCGCGTCGACGCGCTGACGTTCGAGATCGAACTCGCCGACGCGGCGTTACTCGACAGCGTCGCCGACGAGTTCGACCTCTCGGTTCACCCCGCGCCGGAGACGCTGGAGACGATCGAGGACAAACTCGTCCAAAAGCGCGCGCTCGAAGACGCCGGCGTCCCGGTCCCGCCGTTCCGGCAGGTCGACGACGCCGAGGACCTTCGCGCGGCGCTCGATGCGTTCGGCGCGGTGATGCTGAAAGCCCGCACCGGCGGCTACGACGGCCGCGGCAACGTCCCCGTCACCGACCCCGAGGACGCGGAAGAAGCGATGGACGCCGTCGGCGGCCCCGCGATGGCCGAGACGTTCGTCGACTTCGCGCGCGAACTTTCGGTCATCGCCGTCCAGGGTGACGACGAGGTCCGCACGTTCCCCGCTGGCGAGAACGTCCACGAGGAGGAGATCCTCCGGGAGACGATCCTCCCAGCCAGGACGACCGACGAGGTGCTCGAACGCGCCGAGGCAGTCGCCCGCGACGTCCTCGACACGCTCTCGGGACGCGGCGTCTTCGGTATCGAACTGTTCGAGACCGAGGACGGAGAGATCCTCGTCAACGAGATCGCCCCGCGGCCGCACAACTCCGGGCACTGGACGATCGAGGGCGCGCGCACCTCCCAGTTCGAACAGCACGTCCGCGCCGTCCTGGGCTGGCCGCTCGGTTCGACCCGCCTGCGGTGCCCGACCGTGATGGCGAACGTCCTCGGCACCGTCGAGGAGCCTCAGCCAGCGCGACTCGGCAACGTCGAAGCCGTCCTGGGCGACGCCGACGCGTCGCTGCACTGGTACGGGAAAGACGAGGTGCGCCCGCTGCGGAAGATGGGACACATCACACTGACCGGCGGGAGCGGACTCGACGCGGCCGCAGAATCGGACACTGACGAACTCCTCGCGCACGCGAGGGACGTACGCGACGCGCTGACGTTCGAGTGACGAACAGAACCCGCAGAACCCGATCGACAATGACCGACTACACGCCCGACGACGACTCCGACGTGACCGTACAGGACCTGATCGACCGCCTTCACGAGGAGGCCGACGCCGACGCCGATCCCGCCACGACGCCCGACGTGGGGATCATTATGGGGTCGGATTCGGACCTCGACACGATGCGCGGCGCGCACGAGGCGCTCTCGGAACTCGGGTTCGCCGAGCAGACCGACTTCGGCGACGCGCCCGACGCGCGCTTCACCTACGAGACGTACGTCGTCTCCGCACACCGGACGCCCGAACTGATGTACGCCTACGGGGAGACGGCCGCCGACCGCGGTCTCGACGTCATCATCGCGGGCGCGGGCGGGAAGTCCGCCGACCTGCCGAATATGACCGCGTCGATAGCGTATCCGATTCCCGTCGTCGGCGTCCCCGTCCAAGAGAAGTCCGTCGACTCCGTCATCGGGATGCCGACCGGGGCGCCCATCGTCGCAGTCGACGCGGGCAAGTCCTTCAACGCCGCGCTGTCGGCCGCACAGATTCTCGCGCGCGAGCACGACGAACTCGAATCCCGGCTGATCGAGTACCACGAGGGGCTCGTCGGTGCGGTCGCCCGCGACTCGCGGGACCTGCACGACCTCGGGGTCGAAGGCTACGTGGCGAGTCGCGACGAGTCCTAACGAAAGCCGACTTCCGAGCCGTTCTGCGATTCCGTCTGTCCAGCCCGATGTGACGTTCGTCGGGTCCGCAGCCAGCGAAGTTCAGTAGTAGCACCTCAGTCGAGGTATAAATCAACGCTTATGGGGGGGGCCTGCTAACTGCCGGATGTTAGGGAGACTACGGAATGAGTGAATGGATCGCAATCGGTGCCCTTGGGCTCGTCGCCGTCGGCATCCCACTCGGGATGATGGCTGTGTCGGCGATACTCCGCCCATCGGTGCCAGAACAAGGTAAACGCGCCACCTACGAGAGCGGTGAAGTACCGACAGGAACGGCACGCGTCCAGATCAACATCCAGTACTATATGGTCGCACTGCTGTTTCTCGTATTCGACGTCGAAACCGTTCTCATCTTCCCGTGGGCCGTCATCTACCGGTCCGCGCTGAGTCAGGGCGCAGACCTCACGGCGGTGTTGCTGCCGATGCTGATTTTCATCGGTGTGCTCGTCGTCGGGTTGGTCTGGGCGTGGCGCAACGGCGCCGTCGAGTGGGTCAAAAGCCCGCTGGCGAACCGCCAAAAGACGGAGAGAAACGCATGAGTAGCGAACGAGACAAACCATTCGTCACGGACGACACGCAGGTACAGACCGCGACACGAGACGCTCGGATGACGGGCTCGGGCGCGGACAACCGGTTCAACTCGAAACTTCGGGAGGCCTTCGGCTCTTCGCCGTTCATCCTCACGAAGTTCGACCAGTTCATGAACTGGGTCCGCGGCTCGTCGATGTTTATGCTGCAGTTCGGGATCGCCTGCTGCAGCATCGAGATGATGCACACCTACTCGGTGAAGCACGACCTCGACCGATTCGCGGCCGGGGTCCCGCGTGCGTCGCCGCGGCAGGCGGACGTCATCATCGTCCCGGGGACGATCGTCTCGAAGTTCGCCCCGCGGATGAAGCGCGTCTACGATCAGATGCCCGAGCCGAAGTTCGTCGTCGGGATGGGCTCCTGTACGATCTCGGGCGGCCCCTTCCAGGAGGGCTACAACGTCATCAAGGGCGCAGAGGAGGTTATCCCCGTGGACATCCACGTCCCCGGGTGCCCCCCGCGCCCCGAAGCGCTCATCTACGGCGTCGCGAAGCTCCAGCAGCGCATCGCCGAGGGCGAGTCGAGTCCGGTGACGGTGAAACCGTACGAACTCGAACAGTTCGACGACCTCGAACGCGACGAAGTCGTCGACAAACTCGCCGAACAGATCGACGAAGAGGACCTGGTTATGCGGTACAACTGGGCTGATTCGCCATGAGTTTAGAAGAACCCGAACCCGAAGACGGAGCCGTCGAAGTGCTCCCGACCGCGGGCGACGAGATCGCCGAGTTGCTCGGTGACCTGGTCGTCGACCGCGAAGAACACGTCAACGCACCCGGCTTCGTGATTCGCCCGGACGCGGTACAGGAGACCCTGACGCGGCTCCGCGACGAGGCCGGCTTCGATCACCTCTCGTGTGTCACCGCCGAAGAACGCGAGGATCGGTACGAGTCCATCTACCACCTCACGAGCTTCGACGACCGGCAGCGGGAGGTCAGCGTCGTCGTGCCCGCGCCGAAGGACAACCCCGTCAGCGAGTCCGCCGAGCCGGTCTTCCGGACGGCCGACTGGCACGAGCGGGAGGCCTACGACCTGATCGGCGTCGAGTACGACGACCACCCGGACCTGCGTCGCATTCTCTTGCCCGACACGTGGCAGGGACACCCGCTCTCGGAGAACTACGACCAGGACCGACCGCAGATCGTCACGCTCTCGGAGTGGGAGAACCCGCTCGCCGAGGACCACCGCGAGGAGGAGGGCGACACGATGTACGTCAACATCGGGCCGCACCACCCCGCCACCCACGGCGTCCTGCACGTGAAGACGGTGCTGGACGGCGAGCAGGTCGCAGACGTCGATCCCGACATCGGCTACCTCCACCGCTGTGAGGAGCAGATGTGTCAGACGAAGACCTACCGCCACCAGATTATGCCCTACCCCGACCGCTGGGACTACGCGTCCTCGGGGCTCTTGAACGAGTGGGCGTACGCGCGCGCGGCGGAGGACCTCAACGACATCGACGTGCCGGAGTACGCACAGATCATCCGGACGATGGGAGCGGAGTTCTGCCGCATCGCCTCCCATATGCTCGCAGTGGGGACGTTCGCGCTGGACGTCTACGGCGACTTCACAGCGATCTTTATGTACGCGATGCGGGACCGCGAGAAGGTCCAGAAGGTCCTCGAAGACCTCACCGGCCAGCGGATGATGTTCAACTACTTCCGCCTGGGCGGCGTCGTCTGGGACCTTCCGGAACCGCGCGAGGAGTTCTTCGAGACGATCCGGGACTTCCTCGACGACCTCCCGGAGGCGCTCGAGGAGTACCACGACCTCATCACCTCCAACGAGATCCTGCAGGCCCGGACGATCGACACGGGCGTGCTGCCGCCGGAGGTCGCGAAGTCCTACGGCGCGACGGGCCCCGTCGCACGCGGGTCCGGCATCGACTACGACCTGCGTCGCGACGACCCCTACGGCTACTACGACGAACTCGAGTGGGACGTCATCACCGAGGACGGCTGTGACAACTTCAGCCGACTGCTCGTCCGCCTTCGCGAGGTCGAAGAGTCCGCGAAGATCATCGAGCAGTGCGTCGACCTCCTCGAAGACTGGCCCGAAGACGAGCGGACGATCCAGTCGAACGTTCCCCGGACCCTGCGCCCGGAGGACGACACGGAGATCTACCGCGCCGTCGAAGCCGCGAAGGGCGAACTCGGGATCTACATCCGCGCCGACGGGACCGAGAAGCCGGGGCGGTTCAAGATCCGCAGTCCGTGCTTCTCGAACCTCCAGACGCTGCCGGAGATGTCCGCCGGCGAGTACATCCCGGATATGGTCGCATCGCTCGGTAGCCTCGACATCGTGCTGGGCGAGGTGGACCGCTGATGGTACCGCTGCAGTCACAGGTGCTCCTCCCCGAGCGGATCGCCGGTCTGCTGGGACTCTCCGGCACGGTCGGACAGATCGTCGGCGGACTCCTCGGCGCCTTCCTCATCGCCAACTTGCTGTTGGTGCAGACGGCCGTCGCCGGCCCGTGGGCAAAGCGGAAAATCACCGCCGCGTTCACCGACCGGATCGCCGTCAACCGGATCGGACCGTTCGGACTGCTCACCATCGTCACCGACGCCGTCCGACTGCTCTCGAAGGAACTCATAATTCCCGAAGACGTCGACCGGCCGTCGTACGACCTCGGCCCGCTTCTGGTGCCGTTCTCCGCGCTCCTCGGGTTCGCCGTGATCCCGATGGGCAACGGCATCCACCTCGCGGACCCGGAGACGGGGCTGGTCTTCGCGTTCGCCGCGTCCTCGATCGCCTCGCTCGGGATTGTGATGATGGGCTACGGATCGAACAACAAGTACTCGCTGCTCGGTGGACTGCGCGCGATCGCCTCGAACATCGCCTACGAGATCCCGCTCGTCGTCACCGCGGCGTCGGTGGTCGTCTTCACCGGGACGCTGCAGATGAGCGAGGTCGTCGCACAGCAGGCCGAGCCGCTTCTCACTGTCGCCGGCGTCACGATCCCGCAGTGGTTCGCGTTCGTCAATCCGTTCGCGTTCGTGCTGTTCGTGATCGCGAACCTCGCGGAAGTCGGCCGGAACCCCTTCGACGTGCCGGAAGCGCCGACCGAGATCGTCGCCGGGTTCCAGACGGAGTATTCCTCTGTGTACTTCGTCCTCATCTACCTCGGTGAGTTCATCCACATCTTCCTCGGCGGCGCGCTCGCCGCGACGCTGTTCCTGGGTGGGCCGGCCGGACCGATCCTGCCGGGCTTCATCTGGTTCACGATCAAGATCTGGGCGTTCTACCTGTTCACCCAGTGGGCGCGCTCGGCGATTCCCCGCCTCCGCGTCGATCAGTTCCTCGACGTCGGCTGGAAGGGAATGCTCGTGCTCTCGTTCGCGAACCTGGCACTCACGGCCATCATCGTGGGAGTGATAGCATGATTGGCGTACTCAAATCGATGGCAACGACGATGAAACACGCACTGGACGGGCAGACGTTCACGGTCGAGTACCCCGACGTCGCGCCCGAAGTGAGCCCCCGATTCCGCGGGGTCCACAAGTTCAGCCAGGAGCGCTGCATCTGGTGTCGACAGTGCGAGAACGTCTGTCCGAACGACACCATCCAGATCGTGCAGGACGACCAGCGCAACGGCGAACAGTACAACCTCCACATCGGGCAGTGCATCTACTGCCGGCTGTGTGAGGAGGTCTGTCCCGTCGACGCCATCCTGCTCACGCAGAACTTCGAGTTCACTGCCGACACGAAGGACGACTTCGTGTACAACAAAGAGCAGTTGAAGAACGTCCCGTGGTACAAGGATATCGACCCGCTCAACTCCCGGGAACCCGACCGCGACGCGTGGATCGGCGAGGGCGAGGGCGAGGTGGATTACCAGTGAGTTGAGACGTTCCACAGCGGGATAGATCGCCGATCAAAGTCCGTCTGAGGCGGTATGCGCCGCCCGCGGACTTCTCGAAATGTTCAAAGGGATACCTCAAGGAGACAAACACAATGGTTTATGAAACCATCGCGTTCGCGCTGTTCGCCCTCGTGACCGTGGGCTGCAGCCTGGGCGTCGTCCTCGTGCGGGACATCTGGCACTCCGCACTCCTGCTCGGGGGCGCGCTCTTGAGCGTCGCGGTGCACTACGTGATGTTACAGGCGGAGTTCCTCGCCGCGATGCAGATCCTCGTCTACGTCGGCGGGGTTCTCATCCTCATCACGTTCGCCGTGATGCTGACGCGTACACAACCGGAGGTGAGTAGCACATGACCACGAAACCGGAACTGAATCTGGGTTCGCATCTCGTTCCCGGCCTCGCTGCTGTCGCACTGTTCGTCGTGATGGCCGCGACGATACTCTCGGCGTCGTTCCCCGATCCGCAAGGATTCGCGGGGGATGCGAGCATCATCGCGAGCATCGGCTACGCGATGTTCAACCTCGAATTCGGGGATATCGCCGGTGAGAGCTTCCTCGCCGCGCTCATCATCATCGCCGTCACGCTCGACGTTGCGCTCGACGGGTCGATCCACCTCGCACGCCGCGAGGGCGACCAGGGCGGATCGTCACTGCTGGCCGACGGCGGGCGGGAACTCAAGCAAAGCCTGTTCGAGGAGGACGACGACTGATGGTCCCCCCACAGTACTATCTGCTCCTCTCGGCCGCGCTGTTCTGTATCGGGCTGTTCGGCATCCTGACGCGGCGCAACGCGCTGCTGTTCTTGATGTCGGTCGAGCTAATGTTGAACGCCGCGAACATCAACCTCGTCGCGTTCTCCAACGTCTGGGGGAACGTGACGGGACAGACGTTCGGGCTGTTTATGATGGCGCTCGCCGCCGCCGAGGTCGCGATCGGGATCGGGATCATCCTGGTGCTGTATCGCAACTTCGACGACGTCGACGTCACCAAGGCGACAACGATGAGGTGGTAAGATGGTAGGGATATTCGACTTTGCACCCGCGATCGTGCTGTTGCCGTTCGTTTCGTTCCTCGTCGCGCTCGCGGTGGGCGACCGCTTGCCGAAAGGCGGTGCGCTGGCCGGAATCGCCGCGACGGCGGGATCACTGCTCTTGGCGGCCGCGACGTTCCTCACCGTCGCCGGTGGGCGGACGTACGACGCGACGATCTACACCTGGGCCGAAGGGATCGAAGCGGTCGATCTGACGTTCGGCATCCTGATCGATCCGCTGTCGGCGATGATGCTGCTCATCGTGACGCTCATCGCCTTCCTCGTCCACGTCTTCAGTCTCGGATATATGAATGACGAGGGCGAGGTCGGCCTGCCGCGCTACTACGCCGGACTGGGGCTTTTCACCGCGTCGATGCTCGGATTCGTCGTGGCGGACAACCTCCTGATGGCGTTTATGTTCTTCGAGCTGGTCGGGCTCTGCTCGTATCTGCTCATCGGCTTTTGGTTCCGCGAACCCGGCCCGCCGAGCGCGGCCAAGAAGGCGTTCCTCGTCACCCGCTTCGGGGACTACTTCTTCCTCGTCGGCGTCGTCGCCGTCTTCGCGACGTTCGGCACGGCGGCGTTCTCCGGGTCGGGATCGTTCCCCGCGCTCGCGGAGGCCGCGCTCCACGGTGAGGCGACCGTGAACACGTTCGGCCTCGCGCCGCAGACGTGGTTCACGATCGTCGGCCTCCTCGTGCTCGGCGGCGTCGTCGGCAAGTCCGCGCAGTTCCCGCTGCACACGTGGCTGCCCGACGCGATGGAGGGTCCGACGCCCGTCTCCGCGCTCATCCACGCAGCGACGATGGTCGCGGCCGGCGTCTACCTCGTCGCACGGATGTACGGTTTCTACGCGCTCTCGCCGGACGCGCTCGCGTTCATCGCCCTGATCGGCGGTTTCACCGCGCTGTTCGCGGCGACGATGGGCGTCGTCAAGCGCGAGATCAAGCAGGTGCTCGCGTACTCGACGATCTCGCAGTACGGCTATATGATGCTCGCTCTCGGCGGTGGCGGCTACGTCGCCGCGACCTTCCACCTGATGACGCACGCCTTCTTCAAGGCGCTGCTGTTCCTCGGGGCGGGGTCGGTCATCATCGCGATGCACCACAACGAAGATATGTGGGATATGGGCGGGCTGAAAGAGAAGATGCCCGTCACCTACTACGCCTTCCTCTCTGGCTCGCTCGCGCTCGCGGGCATCTTCCCGTTCTCTGGCTTCTGGTCGAAAGACGAAGTGCTGTACGAGACGCTCATCCACGGCCTCGGCGGGAGCCCCGTGCTCCTCGCCGCGTACGCGATGGGTCTCCTCGCCGTCTTCTTCACCGGGTTCTACACCTTCCGGATGGTGTTTCTCACCTTCCACGGTGAGCCCCGCACCCAGACCGCGAGCGATCCGCACAGCGTGCGCTGGAACGTGAAGGGTCCGCTCGCCGTCCTCGGTGTTCTCGCGGCGACGACGGGACTCGTGAATATGGTGCCGGTCGAGAAACTGCTGGGAATCGGCGGTATCGACTTCCTACACCAGTGGCTGGATATGAGCACGGAGTCGCTGAACGCCCACCACTACGGCGAACTCATCCCGTACAGTTCCGCGTACATCGGCGGTGAGGCGACGACAGTGGCCATCGGTGCCGGCGTCTCGCTGGGCCTCGCGCTTGCGGGCGCGGGCCTCGCGCACCTGCTGTACAACGTCCCCGAACCGGTCGAGCACACCGACCGTCTCGGCGGCATCAAGACGCTGCTGTACAACAACTACTACCAGGACGAGTACCAGGTTTGGCTGGCGAACGGCGTCACGCGCCCGGTCGCACGCGTCGCGAACAAGTTCGACCAGGGCGTCGTCGACGGCGTCGTCAACGGCGTCTCCAGCGTCAGTCTGTTCTCCGGTAGCCGTGTTCGCCGGATCCAGACCGGCGTGGTGAGTAACTACGCGGTGCTACTGACGCTCGGCCTGACGGCGTTGCTTCTGGCCTTCGGTCTTCTCGGAGGGTGGTTCGTATGATAATTGAAGCGCTCATCGGAGTCACGTTCCTCGCCGCGCTGGTCGTGTTCGTCGCCCCCGACGAGTACGCCGGGAAGCTCGCGGCGGCACTCAGCGCGCTCCCGGTCCTCGGGAGCCTCTGGATGTGGGCACAGTACGACGCGAGCGGGAACGCCCTGCTGGGCGGGTCGATCGCGTTCGAGACAGACGTCGTCTGGCTGACGCTCGGCGGCCTCGACCTGCATTGGTTCGTCGGCGTCGACGGCATCAGCCTGCCGCTGGTCGTCCTCACGACGATCCTCACGACGCTCGCGATCGTCAGCGCGTGGACGCCGATCTCGAATCGAGAATCGCAGTTCTACGGGCTGATGCTCTTTATGGAGGCGAACCTGCTCGGCGTCTTCACGGCGCTCGACTTCTTCGCGTGGTTCGTCTTCTGGGAGGCCGTCCTCGTCCCGATGTACTTCCTCATCGGCGTCTGGGGCGGTCCGAACCGCCGCTACGCGGCGATCAAGTTCTTCGTGTACACGAACGTCGCGTCCCTCGTGATGTTCATCGGCTTCATCGCGCTCGTGTTCGGCCTCGGCGACTCGGTGTCGTCGATGCGGCTGCCCGAGATCGCACAGGCGCTCCGCGCCGGTGCGCTCGGCGGCTTCGCCGGCCTCGACGCCGCGACGCTGAAGACGGTCGCCTTCGTGGCGACGTTCCTCGGCTTCGCGGTGAAGGTGCCGGTCGCACCGCTGCACACGTGGCTGCCGGACGCTCACGTCGAAGCCCCGACGCCGGTGTCGGTGATGCTGGCGGGCGTCCTCCTGAAGATGGGGACCTACGCGCTGCTGCGGTTCAACTTCACGATGATGCCCGACGTGGCGACGGCGCTCGTCGTCCCCATCGCTGGCATCGCCGTCATCAGCGTCATCTACGGCGCGATGCTGGCGCTCGCACAGCAGGACCTCAAGCGCATCGTCGCGTACTCGTCGGTCTCCTCGATGGGGTACGTCATCCTCGGTCTCGTCGCGTACACGACCTACGGTGTCGGCGGCGCGACGTTCCAGATGATCGCCCACGGGCTGATCTCCGGACTGATGTTCATGGCTGTCGGCGTCATCTACAACACGACCCACACGCGGATGGTGGGCGATATGTCCGGCATCGCGGACCGGATGCCCCTCACTGCCGGCATCTTCGTCGCCGGCGCGTTCGGGTATATGGGTCTGCCGCTGATGGCCGGCTTCGCGGGCGAGTTCTTCATCTTCAAGGGCTCGTTCGCCTCCACCGTCCACTCGGCGATGCCGCTTTTCACGGCGGCCGCGATGTTCGGCATCGTCATCGTCGCCGGCTACCTGCTGTTCGCGATGCAGCGGACGCTGTTCGGTCCCTTCAGCTTCGATGGCGAGTACGAGATCACGAACGCACCGACGCACGACGTCGCACCGCTAGCGGTGCTGTTGCTGTTGGTCATCGTGCTCGGCGTCGCGCCTGACCTGTTCTTCGGAATGATCCAAGACGCTGTGAACCCGATCCTCTCGGGAGGTGGGCTGTGATGTTCGACCTCGCACTGCAGGCAGAACCGGCAGCGACGTGGACGGCACTCGCACCGGCGATCCTGCTCGGCCTGACCGGCCTGGTGCTGCTCGGGATCGATACGATTCGCACGGACGAAACGAGCAACGCGCTCTTGGCTAGCGTGTCGGCCGGCGGGTCGCTGCTCGCCTTCGGCGCCGCGGCGTGGTTCCTCGTCGCCGGCACCGGGCAGGAGCGAACTGGCGGCGCGATCTCGCTGTACGGCGACGCGCTCGTCGTCGACGGGATGAGCCTCTTTTTCACGCTCATCTTCACGATCGTCACCGCGATGGTGGCTGTCGCCTCCTACGACTACCTGCGCGATCACGAGCACCGCGTGGAGTTCTACTCGCTCGTGCTGTTCGCGGCGACGGGGATGACGCTCCTGTCGATGGCGAACTCGCTGGCGACGGTCTTCGTCAGCCTCGAACTCGCGTCGCTTCCCTCCTACGCGCTCGTCGCGTTCCTCAAGAACGACAAGGGGAGCGTCGAAGCGGGGCTGAAGTACTTCCTCATCGGCGCGGTCTCCTCTGCGGTGTTCGCGTTCGGCATCAGCCTCGTGTACGCCGTCACGGGATCGCTCGTGCTCGGTGACGTCGCCGCCGCGGTCAACGCGCCGGAGATGGCCGGCGTCCTCGGCATCGGCGTGCTGATGATGATCGGTGGGTTCGCGTTCAAGACCGCCTCCGTGCCGTTCCACTTCTGGGCGCCGGAGGCCTACGAGGGCGCGCCCGCACCGATCTCTGCGTTCCTCTCGTCGGCGTCGAAGGCGGCCGGCTTCGCGGTCGCGTTCCGCGTGTTCGTCGAGGCGTTCCCGCTGGGCGCACTGCCTGCGGGCGTCGACTGGGTGATCGCGTTCCAGGTGCTCGCCGTCGTCACGATGACGCTCGGTAACTTCGCCGCGGCGACCCAGGAGAAGGTCAAGCGGATGCTCGCGTACTCCTCGATCGGGCACGCGGGTTACGCGCTCATCGGACTCGCCGCGCTGACCGCCGGCGGCCCCAACGGGGACGTCCTCGGGGCGTCGATGGCGCACCTGCTCGTCTACGGCTTCATGAACACCGGCGCGTTCCTGTTCATCGCCCTTGTCGAACACTGGGGCGTCGGCCGGACGTTCGAGGACTACAACGGCCTCGCGTCGACGGCACCGATCGCCGCCGTCGCGATGACCGTGTTTATGTTCAGCCTCGCGGGACTGCCGCCGTTCGGCGGCTTCCTCTCGAAGTACGCCCTGTTCTACTCGGCGATCGAAGCCGGGTTCTGGTGGCTCGCCGCCGTCGGCGCGATCAACAGCGCGCTGTCGCTGTTCTACTACAGCCGCGTCGTCAAGGCGATGTGGATCGAGTCGCCCAGCGGTGACTTCGAGATCCAGAGCCGCCCGGTCGGGCTGTACGCCGCCGTCATCTTCGCCGGCCTCGGGACGCTGCTGTTGCTCCCGGCGTTCGGCCCGGTCATCGAGACCGCACAGACCGTCGCGGCGACGCTGTTCTGATCGGCGTCTCCGGGCGCTCTTGTTTTATCTCTAACTTTTCCACCGAACTTCGGCCGACCAGATGACGGTAGGGTTTTGGCCGGCGCGTTCGGATCCCCGCGTATGCAACGGCGGTTGGTTCTCGGGTGCGGTTCGGCCGCGCGCGGAACCATCGAGCGCCTCGCCGAGTGGCCCGGCGAGTTAGTCATCCTCTCACAGCGCGGCGACGTCGTCGACGCCATCGGCGCCGACGGAGTGACGACGAAGCGGCGCGCCCCGGCAGACGCCGAAGCGTTCCCGGACCGGGCAGAACTGGTGTTCGTCGCGAGCGACGACGCCGCGGCGAACGCCGAGGCGGCCGCTGAAGCCCGCGAGCAGTTTCCGGACGCACAGGTCGTGGTGTATCTGAGCGCTGGAGCGACCGCACAGGTACGCGAACGAATACTGGGGACCGCAGATCGCGTTATCGACGGCGAGCAGATCCTCCTCGACCGCGTCCGAGAGGTGACGACCGCTCCCGGCGCGGAACGAATCCATCGGCTCTTCGCGACGCTCCGTCGCATCGACGGACGGTTGGCCGTGGTGATGCACGACAACCCCGATCCGGACGCGATCGCGAGCGCGCTCGCACTCGCCCGAATCGCCGCGTCCGTCGGCGTCCCCGCGGACGCGTGCTACTTCGGCGACATCTCTCACCAAGAGAACCGCGCCTTAGTGAACCTGCTCGACCTGGCGCTCGTCGAACTCGACGACGGCACAGACCTCGCGGAGTACGACGGCGTCGCTCTCGTCGACCACTCCCGCCCGGGCGTCAACGACGGGTTGCCCGGCGACACCGAGATCGACATCGTCGTCGATCACCACCCGCCGCGCGCGCCGGTCGAGGCGCACTTCGTCGACCTCCGGCGCGACATTGGCGCCACCAGTACGCTCTTGGCGGAGTATCTCCGCCGGGCCGGAATCGAGCCCGAGGAGTCGCTTGCGACGTCGCTCCTCTTCGGGATCCGCGTCGACACGAACGACTTCGCTCGGGAAGTCTCCCCGGCCGACTTCGAGGCGGCGGCGTGGCTGCTCACCTACGCTGACCTCTCGATGCTCGATCGGGTCGAATCGCCAAGTATGACGTCGGCGGTGTTGGAAACGCTCGGGCGATCGATCCGCAACCGCGACGTCCGCGGCGACGCCCTGGCCTCGGACGTCGGGGCGATCAGCGACCGCGACGCCCTCGCGCAGGCGGCCGATCGGCTGCTGAATATGGAGGGGATCCGCATCGTGATCGTCTACGGGTTCCGCGACGGGACCGTCTACGTCTCCGGGCGCGCACGCGGTACCGACGTAGATCTCGGGGAGACACTCCGCGACGCGCTCGGCGCGATCGGTAGCGCCGGCGGGCACGCGGATATGGCCGGCGCGCAGGTGCCGCTCGGGATCCTCGCCGACGCCGACGACGAATCGATCGAGGAACTATCCGAGATCGTCACCGAGGTCATCGCCAGTCGGGTCTTCGAGACGCTCGAAGACGCGACCACGCTCCTCGACGTCGGCGCAGACGACACCGAGTGGGCCTTCGAGTTCCCGTTCGAGGTGAACGAAGAGTGACGAGAGGCACCCTTTTCCACGGGGACCGCGTAGGCTCGACGATGAGCGGGAGACCGAAGGTCAAAGAGTATATGACGCGTGAGGTGCAGACCGTCTCGCCGACCGACACCGTCGCCGACGTCGCACGCCGGATCAAAGAGAGCGAAGGACACAACGGATTTCCCGTCTCCGACGGCCGGAAGGTCGAGGGGTTCGTCACGGCCAGCGATCTGCTCTTGGTGGACGACGAGGACCCGATCTTCACCGTCATGACCGAGGACATCATCGTCGCCCACCCCGAGATGGACGTGATCGACGCCGCGCGCGTGATCCTCCGGTCAGGCATCCAAAAGCTCCCGGTCGTCGACGACGCCGACAACCTCGTCGGCATCATCTCGAATACGGACGTCGTCCGCTCGCAGATCGAGCGGGCGACGCCGGAGAAGGTCGGCAAACTGATGCGCACGCTCGAACAGATCCACGACGTCAGTCTCCACGAGGAATCTCGCGTCGTCGAGTTGGACGATCTCACGCCGACGCAGGCACGTGTCTACGCCGACGAACTCGAGGGGCGGCAGTACGAGCTCGAACGCGGACTCGCCGAACCGCTCGTGGTCATCGACAACGGCGGCGAACTCCTGCTGGCGGACGGCCACCACCGCGTGATGGCGGCGTTCCAACTCGGAATCGAGGAGATGGACGCCACGGTGATCGTCTTAGACGAACGCGTCGATCTGGGAATGCAACGGACGGCCGAAAAGGAGGGGCTCTCGTCGATCGAAGACATCGAAATCGCCGACTACGGCCGGCACCCGCTGATCGAAGCGACCCAGCGGTTACAGGAGTAGTCCCCGACCGGCCGCGGCTGGCTCTCTCCTATTCCTCCCGCGAATCCGCGTCCCCTTTCCACTCTTCGATCAGGGCCTTCGCTGCCTCGATGTCGGCGACGCGCTCGCGACGGTAATCTCTGCCGCCGGGCGCCTGATGCAGGCGGTCGAGTCTGACGACCCACTCGCCGTCGGGTCGGCGGCGACGGCGTAGCGTAACGTACCCGTCCTCGCGCGTCCACTCGACGAGGCGTTCCTCCTCACGAGTCCGTGTCCACTCCATACCGGTGGGTCGCACGTCGCGAGCCTGTATCTTCCGAATAGAGTCGCACGACCGCGTCGCGATCAGTCGGCGAGACCTTTGGACGCGGACTCGACGGCTTCCAGACTGGCGAGCGGGCCGGTGCGCGCGCCGCACTCGGGGCACTCGGGATAGCCCAGGTCGTCGTACCGGACTGCATCCGCGGGTAGTTCGGCTCCGCAGGCGGCACACTCGAAGTACGTGGGCCAGTCGAAGTCCATACGCCAAGTGTCACGGGGATATGTAATAGTTAATGAGTGGTTACGGCCGGTCTCTGGCCGGATTTCCGCGTGCCGGGATCCCACAACGCGACCGTACCTTCTTGTGTGATTGCGCGGAAGCCTCCGGTGTGACGCCTCTCGAACGACGAACCGACGCGGCACAGACGGCGCTCGCGGACGCGGGCGCGGACGCGCTCGTCTGTGTCCCCGGACGGAACCTCCAGTATCTCACCGGCCTCGTCGAGTCCCAGCGCGAGCGCCACTTCCTCTTCGTCGTGCCCGCCGAGGGCGACCCGACGTTCTTCGTCCCGGCGCTTGCGGCCTCGCAGGTCCGAGCAGAGTCGTGGGTGCTCGACGTGCGGGCGTGGGACGACGAGACGGACCCCGTGCGGGCGCTGTCGGAGCTGTTCGACGACCTCGGGATCCCGGCGGCGTCGCACCTTCTCGTCGACGACACGATGTGGGCGACGTTCACTCAAGACGTGCGCGAGATTCGTCCGGACGCCACGCTCGGCCTCGCCAGCGAGGTGCTCGCAGACCTGCGAATCAGAAAGGACGATGCCGAACTCGACGCGCTTCGACGGGCCGCAGGGGCCGCAGACGACGCGATGGAGCGCGTTCGCGGCCTCGGCAGCGACGCCGTCGGGCTGACAGAATCCGAACTCGCAGCCCGGATCGAGTCGTTTCTCGCCGACGCCGGCGGCGACGGCGTCTCTTTCGAGACGATCGTCGGCTCCGGACCCAACGGCGCGATGCCGCACCACACCCACGGCGATCGAACGATCGAGGCCGGCGACCCGGTCGTCGTGGACTTCGGAACGCGCGTCGACGGCTACCCCAGCGATCAGACTCGAACTGTCGTCTTCGACGGCACTCCTGGCGAGCGCTTTCGCGAGGTCCACGACGTGGTCAGACGCGCGCAGGAGGCAGCCGTCGACGCAGTCGAACCCGGCGTGACTGCCGGCGCGGTCGACGCTGCCGCGCGCTCGGCCATCGAGGACGCGGGCTACGGCGAGCGCTTCATTCACCGGACGGGCCACGGCGTCGGCCTCGACGTCCACGAAGAGCCATACATCGTCGCCGACAGTACGCGAGAACTGGAGCCGGGGATGGTCTTCAGCGTCGAGCCCGGCGTCTACCTCGACGGCACGTTCGGCGTCCGCATCGAGGACCTCGTCGTCGTCACCGACGACGGCTGTGAACGCTTGAACACGACAGACCGCGGGTGGAAGTGCTGAGGAGCGCCAGCAGTAGTCGCACCTGACGGATACGAGGATTACGCCTCGTCAGCGTCGGTTGGGCTGTCGGAGTCGCCAGTGTCCTCCGGGTCCGCCGAGTCCTCCGCTGCGTCCGCCGCGTCCGCACCGCTTTCCTCCGGACCGAGCAGCGCGTCCACGTCGGCGTGATCGTAGAGGAGTTCGCTCATCCGGGTGATCGTCTCCTCGTCGCGGGCGCGGCCGGTGTTGACGACCGTCTCCGCGCGGTCGACGACCGACAGGGTGTCGCCGGTGACGAGCAGGACAGGCACGCCCTTCTGTTCGGCCTTGCCGAGCACGGCCGGCGACGGGCGGTGTCCGCCGGTGAGGATGATGGCGTTGACGCCGGGGGCCTCCAACGCTGCGGTGATGATCTCCGCGCGGTCGCCGCCGGTGATAACTGCGGCGTTCTTGGTGCGGCGGAAGTACCGGAGAGCGGCGTCTCCGCCCATCGCGCCGACGAGGAAGCGCTCCACGTAGGCCCCGCTGTCGCCGTCGACGGCGACGTCGGCGCCGAGTTCGGCGGCGAGGTCTTCGACGGTCACGCCGGCGAGGTCGCGCTCGCGTGGGACGACGCCGAGAACGGGGATCCCGCGTCCTTCGAGGAACGGCACGCCCTGCTGTTCGAGGTCGTCGAAGGCGGCGTCGTTCACGCCGTTGAACAACACGCCCACGAGGCGGTCGCCGAAGGCCTCCGCGGCGGCGACGACGTCGTCGAGATCGCCCGGATTCTCGTAGTCCGCGACGAGGAGCACGTCGGCGTCGAGCCGCGACGCGATGTCCACGTCGGTCAGATCGACGATGCCGCCCGTGGTCCACGAGCCGCCGCCCTCGACGAGCATCAGCCCGCAGTTGGCCGCGAGCTGTTCGAAGTACTCCTCGATGAGGGCGCCGAGCTCTTCGGGGTCCTCCTGCCCGCGGATCGCGCCGTCGACGAACGTCGGCGAGTAGACGATCGGCTCCATCTGGTGCATCTCACAGTCCAGATCGAGGAGTTCGCGCGCCAACATCGGATCCTCGTCGAGCGTCTTGCCGACGTTCGACTGGAGCCGCGTGCCTTTGGGCTTCATATAGCCGACGTCGAGGCCGCGCTCCTGTGCGAGTCGGCCGAGCGCGAGGGTGACTGCCGTCTTGCCGGTGCTTTCCTGGATCGAAGCGACGAGTAGGGTGTTCGTGTGCATCTGTGGGGCTCCTCAGAGTTGATCGGGGTCGACGGTGAGTCGCACGTCGACGGCTTCGACGCCATCGGGGGTGGCGACGAGCGGGTTGATGTCCAATTCGAGAATCGCCGGGAAGTCGGTCACGAGCTGTGAGAGGCGCTGGATCGTCTCGACGACGCCCGCGACGTCTGCGGGCTCGCGTCCGCGCGCCCCCCGCAGCAACGGCGCGGCGTCGATCTCCCGGGTCATCGCCTCGGCCTCCGGTTCGGAGACCGGCGCGACGCGGAACGTCGTGTCTTCGAGCGTCTCGACGAAGATTCCGCCGAGGCCGAAGAGCAAGAGCGGGCCGAACTGCGGATCGCGGTTCATCCCGACGATCGTCTCCACACCGTCGTCGAGGTCGACCATCTCTTGGACCTGCACGCCGATGATCGTCGCGTCGGGCTGGTAGTTGCGCGCGCGCGAGATCAGGTCTTCGTAGGCGTCGTAGACCTCCTCGTTCGGGACGCCGACCTTGACGCCCCCGATGTCCGATTTGTGTAGGATATCCGGGCTGACGATCTTCATTACCACGTCGCCGTCGATGGACTCCGCGACTTCGAGCGCGTCCGCGGGTGCGTCGACGATGTCGCCGGCGGGCGTCTCGATCCCGTAGGCGTCTAGGAGACCCATCGCTTCGACGCCCAACCGCGTGTCCGCGCGGCCCTCGACCGACGCGAGGATCTCCCGGGCGCGCTCGCGGTCGACGTCGAACGTCGTCGGCGCCTGGTACTCCCGTTCGGTGATGTCACGGAAGCGCGAGAGCGCGTCGAGACCCTGCACCGCCCGCGCGGGATCGAAGTAGTTCGGGATCCCGGCGTCGGCGAGCGTCTCTGCGGCGGGCTCGACCCGGGCGCCGCCCATAAAGCAGGCGGCGACGGGCTTGCCGTGTTTCGCCTGTAGCTCGACGGTGTCGGCGGCCAGTTGCTGGTAGTCGAGGACGGCCGTCGGACACGAGAGGACGATGACGCTGCCGACGTTTGCGTCACCGAGCGCGACGTCCAGCGCGTCGCGGAAGCGCTCGTTGTCGGCGTCGCCGACGATGTCGACCGGGTTGTAGATGTTACCTTCCGCCGGCAACGCCTCCGAGAAGGCATCGAGCGTCGAGTCGGTGAACGACGCCATCGAGAGCCGCGAGTCACCGATCGCGTCGGTGCTCATCACGCCCGGCCCGCCGGCGTTCGTGATGACCGCGACGCCGTCGCCTTCGGGGAGGGGCTGGCTCTCTAAGACGCGAGCGGCGTCGAACAGTTCCTGGACGGACGCTGCGCGGATGACTCCAGCCTGTTCGAGACCGGCCTCGTAGGCCTGATCCGAGCCGGCGATCGTCCCCGTGTGACTAGAGGCGGCCTGTGCGCCGGCGTCGGTGCGGCCGGACTTCACGAGGACGACCGGCGTCTCCGCGGTCACCTCCCGCGCCGTCTCGATGAACGCCTGACCGTCGTCGATGCCCTCCAGATAGCCGATTATCACGTCGGTGTCGTCGTCGTCGCCCCACTCTCTGACGAAGTCGGATTCGTCGAGGACGGCCTTGTTGCCGAGCGAGACGACGTCTTTGAAGCCGATGCCCTGGTCGTTCGCCCAGTCTAAGACGGCCGTGATGAACGCCCCCGACTGGCTCATAAACGACATCCGCCCCTCGGTGGCGTTCTCGGGGCCGAACGTCGCGTTCATTCCGACCGGCGTCGACATAATCCCGAGGCTGTTGGGGCCGACCAGGTCGATGTCGTACGTCTCGGCGACCTCAATCAGGTCCTGCTCACGGGCGGCGCCCTCACTGCCGGTCTCGCCGAAGCCGGCGGTGATGACCACGACGTTTCGGACGCCCGCCTCGCCGGCCTCGCGAACGACGTCGACGGCGATCTGCGGCGGCACGACGACGACGGCGAGGTCGGCGTCGGCGGCGGCGACGTCGTCTAGCGTCGGGATGCCGAAGACCTCCTCGTGGCTCGGATTCACGGGGACGACCTCGCCCGCGAACGAATCGAGGAGGTTCTCCATAATCGCCCGGCCGACGGAGCCCGCACGCTCTGTCGCGCCCACGACGGCGATTCGCTCGGGCGAGAACAACGCGGATAACTCTCCCATCGCGCGAACGTACTCGGCGTCGGCGCTTAAATCCGTGCGGTCTGGTACTCGATTCCGAGTAGCTGTCTTCGAAGACACCAGGCTGATCGGCGTCCGTCGGCGATCACGTGAAACGGGATCAGACGACGTCGTCGGGGGCGTACTGCTCACGAGTCCGTTTCGCTTCCTGGGCGTATCGCCTGCGCTCGTCGGAGTCGGTCACGGTGCCGAGACTCGACTCGCGAGCGAGCAGCCCCGCCGTCGTGTCGCGTGCGTCGTCGAAACTGGTGAGGGCGCGCTCTTTGCGGAGATACTGCGATCCATCGGGGGTCGCGTACACGAGGATGACGATGTTCTGTTCGTCGTCGGAGTACGTCCGCTCGACGAGCCAGACGCGCTGTCGTTCGGCATCGCCGTCGCTCTCTGCTGGGGCGTCCACCGACGGTGAGTGATCGGTCATACGCCATCTACGGTGCCGAGATACATATATCGCCAGTCGCACCGGTACTGTTAGCCGCGGGACTGATACCGTCGGATAGAACGATGTGGAACGTATCGGCACCCCGTGGGTACCAACGTCATTTACGAACTACTGTCCGACAGTATGAGGACCAGTTCCGGACAGGAATGTACAATTCCGATCACGATAGCACACCTACATTTTTAAATTACTCTCACCTGTAACGACCGTATGGATCGCGATGGCGAGGCGATCGACGTCGAGACCGTCTCCCGAAGTCAGATGGAGCCGGTCTTCGCTATCGACGCCGATGGCACCATCGCGTTCGCGAACGATCGGTTCTACGCGATCTCCGGCCTCTCCTCGGATACGGTGATCGGGACCGACTACGACCGCTTCGGTCGGATCGTCGAAGACGGCCTCGACTCGCTACGGACGGCCGTCGAATCGGTGCTGGCCGACGAATCGTCCGAAGAACGGGTCGAGTTGGAGATGGGTCACCCCGAGGAAGCGCCCGTCCCCCGCCACCTGCCGGCAGAGGCGCGGGTCACGACGCTGCGATCGGGCGGAGAGCCCATCGGGGCGCTCGTCTCGCTCCGACGGATCGGGACGCGGAAAGCGTACGAGCGCCAACTGGAACGACAGAACGAGCGACTAGAGGAGTTTGCGAGCGTCGTCGCCCACGACCTCCGGAACCCGCTGAACGTCGCCGAGGGCCATCTCGAAATCGCGAGCGAGGAGTGCGAGTCAGCGCACCTAGCGTCTGTCGACGACGCTCTCGGCCGGATGTGGGATATCATCGAAAACACGCTCACGCTCGCGAAGCAGGGCCATCACGTCGGGGAGAAAGAGCGCGTGACACTTTCGGAGTTCGTCAGACAGTGCTGGGGCACCGTCAGCACGTCGGGAGCCACCCTCGAAGTCGAAGACGGGATGACGATCAGAGCCGACGTCGACCGGCTTCGGAACCTCTTCGAGAACCTGTTTCGGAACGCCGTCGAACACGCCGGAGACGAGGTAACGGTCCACGTGGGTGCGATCGAAGACGGATTTTTCCTCGAAGACGACGGCCCGGGTATCCCGCCGACGGATCGACAGCGCGTGTTCGATCTGGGGTACTCGACCGCGGCGGACGGCACGGGGTACGGTCTCGCAATCGTCAAGTGGATCGCCGAGGCGCACGGCTGGGAGGTCGCTGTGGCTGACAGCGAGGGCGGTGCCCGATTCGAGTTCACCGGTGTCGACGTCGTTCGCGAGTGAGGGATCGGGTCAGCCTACACCTCGATCGGCGTCGCGTCGGAGACGTCTCGGAGGGTCTGGGGATCGATCGAGAAGACCGCTGTCGGCGCGCCGGCGGCCGCCCAGACGGTCTCGTAGGCGAGCAGTGACTCGTCGATGTAGACCGGCAAGTCGGCATCGTGACAGAACGGGGGGACGCCGCCGATGCTCCAGCCGACGACACTCCGAATCTCGTCGGGATCGGCCATCGCGACGTCCTCGGCGCCGAGGTGCGATTCGAGCCGTGGTTCGCTGACGCGGTTCGCGCCGCTCGTCACGACGACGACGAGATCGCCATCGACCTCGAAGACGAGGCTACTCGCGATCTGCCCGACTTCACAGCCGACCGCGTCAGCGGCGTCGGCGGCCGTCTCGGTGCCTTCCGGGAACGATTCGACGGTGAGACCGAGATCGTAGCGTTCCCGTGCTCGTTCGGTGAACTCGCGTGCGCGGCGATGCATACGCCCTCTTGTGACGGCCGTTCCGAAGAGCGCTTCGACCGGTCGCCGGACAGCGGGCAGACGGCGCGTTCCGCGACGGCGCCGACCGCCGAGCGGGATTACTCGCCGGATCCTGGCGTCCCGTCGTCTGCGATACGGGACTCGTATTTCGTCAACGACTCCTCCAGTGCGGCCTCGGCGTCGACGTCGAGTTCCTCGGCGAGCGCGAGTAATGCGAAGAGCGCGTCGCCAAGTTCGTCGCGTTTCACCGATAGCGACTCTGGCTCCTCACCGTAGGCGGTCGACTTCGTCGCATCCGCGGCCAATTCGCCGACCTCCGCTGTCAGGTCCAGGAGTCGATACGCCGGGTGGGTGTGCAACTCGGCTTCCTCGAGGAACTCCGCCACGCGTCGCTGACTGTTGCGCATCAGACAGGTCCGCGAACGCCGTCGTAGAAAATGTTTTGTTTCCGAAATTATAGACCGTTGATGTCCTTTCGCGTTCGTTTGCGCGACGGTTTTAGGCCCACCAAAACAATCAGTAATATGAAATGTTATACCGATTCAGTGGTTACACGCGAGTATGGTCGAGCTGTGGTCTTTCGCATTCGTCTTCATCGCGGGCCTGATAACGGCGCTCGCGACGGGGTTAGGGGCAGTCCCGTTCTTCTTCGTCTCCGACGTGAGCGACCGCTGGAACGTCGCGCTCTGGGGGATCGCCTCCGGCATTATGCTGTCCGCATCGGTTTTCGGGCTCGTGTTAGAGGCGCTCGGCGAGTACGTCCACGTGGCGCTCGGTGGGGTTTCCATCGACCCGATCCCACAGCGTGAACTGCTCCTCCTCGGTGCCGGACTCTTCGCCGGCATCCTTCTCGTCTACGTCGCCCACGACCTCATCGAAGCCGCCGAGGTCGACCCGCGGCAGTACGAGGAAGCGGACTTCAAGAAGCTGGTGCTCATTCTCGGCGTCTTGACCGTCCACTCCTTCCCGGAGGGCGTCGCCGTCGGCGTCTCGTTCGCAGACCTCGGGCTGCAGGGCGGAACGCAGCTCTTTGGGTTCGTAGTACCCCTGCTCGCGATCTTTATGACGATCGCGATCTCGATCCACAACATCCCCGAGGGCGTCGCCATCTCGATCCCGTTGCGCTCGATGGGCGTCGCGAACTGGAAGCTCGTCTGGTGGTCAGTGTTCTCGAGCCTCCCGCAGCCGATCGGCGCGGTTCTGGCGTTCTACTTCGTCCGCGCCGCTCGGGAGTTCCTCCCCGCGGGCTTCGGCTTCGCGGCCGGTGCGATGATCTTTCTCGTCCTCACGGAGTTCATTCCGGAGGCACTCGCCGTCGGGCGCAGTCTGCCCGGCGGCGGCCGTCGTGAACTCGCCGCGGGCGTCGCAGCCGGCTTCCTCGCGATGGTTCCGCTGCTGTTCGTCTGAAAGGGAAAAAGAGATCGAGCCGCGACCGCCTCGTGCGTTCAGTGACTGTGGCCCATCGCCTCGTCGAGCGAGACGCCGAAGCGCTCCTCGAAGAGTTCCTCCATCTTCTCGTTCAGTTCTTCCAGGTCGGCGGGCGTCTCGCCCTGTCCGTGGTGGACGACGGCGTGCGCCTGCTGGGCGAACGACTGGATCAGGAGGTCGCCGACGACGGCCGTCGTCGACTCGCCCTGTTCGGTGAACACGTCGGCAAGGCCCTCGGGGAGTTCGATCTCCTCGACGTCGCCGTTCGGCGCTTCGATCGTGTAGGTCTCGGTGTCGACCATACGTCCTCTCCGGCGCCTCGACATAAGGGTCTGTGGGAATCGGCCGCTCGAACGACGACGCGGCGTCGCTCGCTCATACTATCGGACAGCAGTTTGTGAAGTGCGTTGGCACCCACGGAGTGCCGATACGCTGCACAGAGTTCTGTCAGACAGTATCAGTCGTCGTCGGAACTCATCGACACCGCCGGGGAGTTCGCCCCTGTCGTGACCACGGAGTCGTCCTCACCCGACAGCAGCGGGTGGACCGACTGGTACTCCCAGACCATTCCGACGATTGCGACGACGGACATAAGCGCGAACGGGAAGCCCGTGATGATCGCCGACGACCGGAGGGCGTCGATGCCGCCGCCGACGATGAGCAGCGAGGCGAGACCGCCCATCAGACCGCTCCAGATGATCCGATTGACCGTCGAGGGGTGTTGCTTGCCGCCGGTCGTGAGCATCCCGAGCGCGAGCGTCGAGGAGTCAGCCGAGGTGACGAAGAACGTCACCACCAGTAGCATAAACACGCCCGCCAGCACGTCGCCGAAGGGGAGACTGGCGAAAAGCGGGAAGCCCGAGACGGAGACGCCGTACTGGTCGACCATATCGAGCATCGGTGCGATGTTGTTGCGCTCGAAGAAGATGGCGCTGCCGCCCATCGTGAGGAACCACGGGATCGTCGAGGCCGTCGCACCGATGAGCGCGGTCGCGACCACCTGTCGGATCGTCCGGCCCTTCGAGATGCGTGCGACGAACAGGCCGCCGAAGGGGGCCCACGAGAACACCCACGCCCAGTAGAAGACCGTCCAGTTTCCGACCCACTCGCCGGTGCCGGTGGCGTTCGTGTAGAGACTCATCGAGACGAACTCGCTGAAATAGCCGCCGACCGCCTGCAAGCCGGTGTTCATAATGTAGTTGGTCGGCCCCAGCAAGAACGTCACGACCGCCAGCGCGGCGAAGACGCCCATATTGAACAGCGACACGCGGGCGATTCCCTTCTTGACGCCGAGCGTGACAGAAACGGTGAACGCGACTGTCAGGCCCGTGATCACCAGGACCGTTCCACCGTCGCCGAGTGAAATACCCGCTGTGTACTCCAGACCGGTGAGGAACTGTCGCCCGACGAAGCCGAGCGTCGTCGCGATGCCGCCGATCGTCGCGAACACCGCCAGCACGTCGATGGTTTTCGCCCAGAAGCCGTCGAGGTTCTCGACGCCGACGAACGGCGCGATGAGCGTCGAGACGCGCATCGGCGCGTCCTTCCGGAAGGCGTAGTACGCGATCGGAATCGCGACGATCAGGTACGGAACCCAGTAGGAGATGCCCCAGTGAAACAGCGTGTACTGGATCGCGCCGACGGCCGCCGCGGACGTGCCGGCTTCAGCGCCGACGAGCGGCGGAACGTTCGCGTAGTGGTTCAGCGCCTCCGCCGGTCCCCAGAAGACGATACCGGCCGCGATCCCCGCCGAGAACATCATCGAGAAGAACGACAGGAGACTGAACTCGGGGTCGTCCTCGGGCTTGCCGAGTTTGATGTCGCCCCAGCGGCCGAACATCAGCCAGAGGCTGAAGACGACCATCAGGAACATCGTCCCGATGTAGACCCACATAAACTCGGTCCAGAGGTACTCGTTGATCTGTCCCATCCGCTCCGCTGAGACGTCTGGATTCAGGAAGAAGACCAGAATCGCCAGCAACGAAACGGAGAACCCGACACCGAAGACAACGGTGTCGAGTTCGTCGACGAATTGTCGCAAACTTGTGCGTATCGTACGCATACATACTGGTCTCCACGTGATGGATTGTCAAACATAAGACGGCATATGACACCCGTTGAAGTGAGTTATGGCATCACTCCACTGTGGTGACAAAACGCAGCCTAAATGATAGGAACCTGATATGAGGTACTCGGTCCGTTCAATCACTCGGGTCCGGACGGTAGCCCCGGCTCACGGCTTTCCAGCGGTTCGAGCGGAACCGCCGGAGGTTCACCACCATCGGCACGGCAGTCTCGGCGAGCAGCGCGAGGAGCAGGCCGCCGGTCCCGAGCGCCGGGACGATAGTGCCGAGCCACGCCAGCGGGACCGCCGCGAGATACAGCCCCGCCAGCGCCGAGACGAACGGGATCCGGGTGTCGCCCGCGCCCCGCAGCGCGCCCGTGATCGAGCCGTCGACGCCGAGGGCGACGACGCTGATCGCGGCGACGCGGACGAACTGTGCCGAGAGCGCACGGTTCGCGGGTTCGTTCACGAAGATGCCCGCGATGGGGTTCGCGAAGACGACGACGACGGCGGCAGCGACGAGATAGACGAGTACCGAGAGTCGGACGATTCCCCAGCCGTACGCCTCGGCTTCGCTTTCCTCGCTCGCGCCGAGTTTCTGGCCGACGAGCGTCGAAGCGGCGATCGAAAAGCCCCACGAGAAACTCCCGAGTAGCGCGCGAACCTGTCGGCCGACGCCGACTGCCGCGACGGCGACGGGACCGAACGTCGCCGCGATGGCGAGCAGCGGAAACACCACGAGCCCTTGAGCCGCCCGACGGGCGACGAGCGGGGCCGAGACCTGCCCGATCTGCCGGAGCAGTTCGCGGTCGAGTAGTGGCCCCGAGAACGTGAGCGGAACTGGACTCGCCCCCCGACCCCGAACGTAGTTCCGGCCCGTCATCCCCCACGCGAACACGACGGTCACGAGCGCCGTCGCCAGCGTGGTGCCGAGCGCCGCGCCCGCGACACCCATATCCAGACCGAGGACGAACGCCGCCGACAGCGCAATGTTGGCGACCGCGCCGCCTGCCCGAACCGCCATCGGCGTGAGGGTGTCGCTGACGCCCGCGTAGGTTCGGCTGGCGATGAGATTCAAAAACTCGAAGAGCAGGCCGGGGGCGACGATCGCGAGGTACGTCGCGCCGTATCCGACGCTTTCGGGGTCCTGTCCGAGCAAGTCGACGAGGGGCCTCGCGGCGAGACCGAAGAACCCCACTGTCGGGATGCCGAGTGCGACCGCCAGAAGGACGCTCAACCGGACGACCGACGCCGCGCGTTCCGTGTCGCCGCCGCCGTAGTTCTGCGAGACGAGCGCCACTGTCCCGCCAGCGAGGCCGATCGCGAGGAACTTCGCGACCATCCAAAAGGCGTTCGCGAGCGTCAGCCCCGCGACGGCGGTCGGCCCGATGACGAGGCCGACGAGCGCGAGATCCACCGTTCGCTTCGACATAATGGCGAACCCGGTGACGATCCGAGGCCACGCGAGGTCGACTGTCGCGCGGAGGCGCGTCTCCTCGATGACGCCCGCATCCGCCAGTATCCGGGCGAGCGCCGTGCCGGTTCGCCTGAGTCGTGACACGGCTAACAGAAGCAGTGCCCGCGGCTAAGGGATTCCGTTCGGTGGCCGAGGCTGCCGGAAGTGGATCGAAGGCACGTCGCAACCGTAGCATCGCCGCGCTCCGTGTGGCTGCCACCGCGAGCAGAGCGAGCGTTTCTCGTCCAGATTTTTGGCCGGGGTCGAGCGCCGACGACGGGAGCGCGAAGTCCCGGTAAAAAGGTGGGTGCCTAGTCGTCGCTCTCGACGGCCGCGACCTCGCTACCCGCTTCGGCCTTCTGCTCGCGTTCGAGATCTTCGAGGTAGTCGTCGGCGTCGAGGGCGGCCTTCACGCCCATCCCGCCGGCCGTGGCGGCCTGCTGGTAGTGGTAGTCGACGACGTCGCCTGCGCCGAAGATGCCGGGGACGTCCGTGGCGGTCTGGTTGCCTCCCGTGCCGCCCTGGGTCTTGAGGTAGCCGTCGTCGTCGAGTTCGACGCCCGTGCCTTCGAGGTAGCCCGCGTTCGGCGTGTGGCCGATAGCGTAGAAGACCGCGCCGACGTCGAAGTCGAACTCCTCGGTGTCGGGGTCGTCGAGTTTGTCGGTGGGGTGGCCCTCGGGGTGGCTGACGAGCGTGACGTGGTCGACGCCCTCCTCTTGGCTGCCGTGGAGTTCCGTGACTTCGGTGTTCCGCATAATCTCGATTTCGCCCTCGTCGACCTTCTCCATCACGCGGTCGATCCAGTAGTCCTCCGCGCGGAACTCCTCGCGGCGGTGGACGAGATAGACCGTCGAAGCGAACTTGGTGAGGAAGTTCGCTTCTTCCATCGCGGCGTCGCCGCCCCCGACGACGAGGATCTTCTCGTCGCGGAAGAACGCGCCGTCACAGGTTGCACACGTCGAGAGGCCGTAACCCATCAGTTCGTCCTCGCCCGGGATGCCGAGCGTCCGCGCGGATGCCCCCGATGCGGAGATGATCGCGTCGGCCGTGTAGACGTCGCCGTTCTTCAGGCGGACCGTGAAGGGACGTTCGTCGGCCTCGACGGACTCGATGATGCCGTTTTTGATCTCCGCGCCGAAGCGCTCGGCCTGCTCTTTCATATTCTGGACGAGTTCGGGCCCGGAGATGCCTTCGGGGAAGCCCGGATAGTTGTCGACCTCCGTCGTCAACGTGAGCTGTCCGCCGGGTTCGTCGCCCTCGAATACGAGGGGCTCGTTGTTCGAACGGCCGGCATAAATTGCTGCAGAGAGCCCCGCGATACCGGAGCCAGCGACGATGAGCGGGCGATGTTCGACGACCTCGTCAGCGATATCTGTCATACACACTGCTTCGGTAGACACGTCCTTTTAGATTCCGCTGTCGTGCGCACGTCCCGTCAGACTGTATTGTGTTACCGTCACAAGATCGAATTTGACCGGATATATACGCCCAGCGCGGCGACTCTCGGGTATGGCCGCGGATCTGATCGAGAAAACGGACCGATACGAGCGGATGTTCGCCGATGCGCTCGCGGAGGCCGACATCGTCGTGCCGGCATCGACGCCGCTGGGCGAGGCGGCCGCCGAGGTACGGGAGATGTCGCTGTCGTACCTCGAAGACGGGCGGCACTTCCGCGAGAACGACGATCCTGTGAACGCACTCGCTGCCTTCTCGTACGGCTACGGGTGGCTCGACGCCGGCGTCCGGATAGGGCTCTTCGAGATTCCCGAGGAGACGCACCTGTTCACGATGGAGTGACGAGCCGCGTCTGCGGGAGACGCACTCGGCGGGGATCGCGGAGCGCTACCCGAATCGATACGTCGGGCCGTCGTCGCTGTCCTGGATTTCGATCCCGAGGGCTTCGAGATCGTCGCGGAGGTCGTCCGCACGCTCGTAGTTGCCCGCGTCGCGCTCGGCTTCCCGAACGTCGAGGACGAGTTCGACGAGTTCCTCGGCGAGCGTCACCGTCCCGTCGCCGTCCGTCGCCGCGCCGAACGAGAGACCGAAGACGTCGCCGCCGAGTTCCTCGAAGGCCTCGACGCTCTCACGCAGCGCCCAGTAGTCGTACGCGTCGTGGTCGTCGACGTGGCGGTTCACCGCCGTCGCCAGTTCGAGCAGCGCCGCCATCGCCTCTCGGACGTTGAAGTCGTCGTTCATCGCCTCCCGGAACTGGGTTCGGGTCTCCGCGAGCGCCCCGCGGAAGGGTTCGTCTTCGACTTTCGCGTACGCGTCGGTGCTGTCGCAGGCGCCGACGGCGGTCTCGTAGGCGCGGTCGAGTCGCTCCCAGCGTTCCTCGGCCTCGCGCATCTCTTTCTCCCCGAACGTCTGCTCGCTGCGGTACGCGGTCGAGAGATAGAACGTCCGGACGACGTCGACGCCGTACTGGTCGAGGGCGTCGTCGACGGTGAGGAAGTTCCCGAGACTGGAGGACATCTTGTCGCCGGCGGTCTGGAGGAGGCCGACGTGGAGCCAGTAGCGAGCGAACTGCTGGCCCGTCGCGGCCTCGCTCTGGGCGATCTCGTTTTCGTGGTGCGGGAAGACGAGGTCGCGGCCACCGACGTGGATGTCGAGCGTGTCATCGAGGTGCGTCATCGACATCGCAGAGCACTCGACGTGCCAGCCGGGTCGGCCCTCGCCCCACGGCGACGCCCAGGTCTGCCCGCAGGGGTCTTCGACGGCCGGGAGATCCGCGTGGCGGTGTTCGGCGACGTCCTCGGGCGCGACTGCGCCGGCCTTCCAGAGCGCGAAGTCCGCGGGGTGGCGCTTCTCGGAGCGCTCGTCTTCGGGCCCCTGGGTCTCGATCTCGTCGAGGCGCTGATTCGAGAGTTTGCCGTAGTCCTCGAAGGCAGTGACGTCGAAGTAGACCGAGCCGTTTGACTCGTAGGCGTAGCCGCGTTCGACGAGCGTCTCGACGAGGTCGATGATGTCGGGGACGTGTTCCGACACCCGGGGGTAGACTTCGGCGCGCTTGAGGTTCAGCCCGCGCATATCTCGGATCACGTGAGAGGTGAAGTGTTCGGCCACCTCAGATTCGTCGCCGCCGAAGTCGTCCTCGCCGATGCGGGCGACGATCTTCTCGTTGACGTCGGTGAAGTTCTCGACGTGGCGGACGTCGTAGCCTTCGTGTGCCAGCCAGCGATGCATTACGTCGGCGTGCGCCCACAGGCGCGCGTGCCCGAGGTGTGCGTCGTCCGAGACCGTCAGCCCACAGACGTACAGCAGGACTTCGTCGTCGTTCCGCGGCTCGAACTCCTCGCGTTCGCCCGTCAGGGTGTTGGTCACGGACAGCGTCATCGACGGTGGATACTCGCGTCCTGGTTGTTAAATCGTCGGAAGCGAGCGCGGCTCAGAGCTCCGAAACCGACGCCAGCGCATCTTCGACGGTTCGGAGCGCGCTCGCGCCGTCGCTCCGCGGGACGACCACGACGAGTTCGTCGCCCGCGACGCCGGCGGCGTCGACGAGGACGTTCTCGGCCCGAAGTCGACCCACGACGGCCGTGAGTGCGCTCGCGTCGACCTCGCCGTCGACGACGATGGCGGTGAGGCTCCCGTCGGCGGTGACGACGGCTTCCTCACCGACCGACAGCAGTGCTTCGGCGTCCGCGTCGAGATCCAGCGATCCCGAATCGTCGGTCCCCACGTCGACACCCGCGAGTCCAACCCCGCTGCGCATTCGAACGACGACGTCGCGCTCCGCCGTTTCGGCGGGTTCGAGGTCGTCTGCGAAGCGCCGCAGCGCCGTCGCGATCGAGTCGGTGTCGCCGTCGACGTCCAGCGACTCCGCGGCGGCCGCGTAGTTCACTACGCCCGCCCGGAGCGCCTGCAAGAGCCAGGGACGGGCCCGAACGGCGGCCCGCGTCTCGGCGGCCAGTGACATACCGGACCCCTCGGACGACGGGGAGAAAAGTCCGCGGATCTCCGTGGTCGGGGCGATAGAGACGGGGCGCAGATGTGCACCGTCTTCCACCGATCCGACAACCATCCAATTTCGGCTTCCGAAATCTGAAAAATCGTTCGCGGAACCCGAAGTCCCTAAGGGCGCTCCGTCCTCAGAGCCGGGTATGCAAGCGCTGGTAATCGTGGCGCACGGGTCGCACCTCAACCCCGATTCGTCGACGCCGACGCACCGCCACGCGGACACGATCCGCGCGACGGGCGCGTTCGACGAAGTGAAGACGGGCTTTTGGAAGGAGGAACCCTCGCTCAGAGAGGTCCTCCGCACTGTCGAATCCGACGAGGTGTACGTGGTCCCGCTGTTCATCAGCGAGGGGTACTTCACCGAGCAGGTGATTCCGCGGGAACTCCGCCTGTCCGGCTGGGACGTCTCAGAGTGGGACTCAGACGGCCTGAGCGCCGACACTGCGACGCTGGTCGCCGAGGACACGGGCCAGACGGTCCACTACTGCGGGCCGGTCGGCACCCACGAGGCGATGACCGACGTGTTGGTCCGCCGCGCGGAGACCGTCACCGGCGACCCGAACGTCGGCGAGGGCTTCGGCTTCGCCGTCGTCGGCCACGGGACCGAGCGCAACGAGAACTCCGCGAAGGCCATCGAGTACCACGCCGACCGCGTTCGCGAGATGAATCGCTTCGACGAGGTGCAGGCGCTCTATATGGACGAAGAGCCCGAAGTCGACGACGTCACCGACTACTTCGAGGCCGAAGACGTCGTCGTCGTCCCGCTTTTCATCGCGGACGGCTTCCACACGCAGGAGGACATCCCGGAGGATATGGGCCTGACCGACGACTATCGGACGGGTTACGAGGTCCCCGCCGACGTCGACGGCCACCGGATCTGGTACGCCGGCGCCGTCGGAACGGAAGGTCTGATGGCCGACGTGATCCTCGAACGCGCCGCCGACGCCGGCGCGGAGATCGAAGCCGCCATCGAGACCGTGCGCGAGGAGACCCGCGAGACGCCGGCGGCGGGTGACTGACGTGCACGACGAGCAACTCGACGCCTTACTGGCCCGCCTCGAATCAGATCCGGACCCGGTGGAATTCGACGGACTCTTCGCGGACATGGACACGAACGTCGACGCGAGCGACGACGGCGGCAGCTACACGCTCGACGTCGCGTCTTCCGACGAACGCCACGAGAACCTCTCGGAATCGGCGTTCCGATCGGTTGCCGGCGACGACCACGTCGCCCCCTACGTCACGAACTGGTACTACTGGGAGGTGGTCGTCGGGGACCGCGGACGCCACCGACGCGCCTTCCTCCGGCACGCGGAGGCCGCGTCCGAGCATTCAGTTCCCGACCGCTACGCGGCGCTCCGCTCGGGGATGCACATCGAGTGGGGCGAGGTGCTCGTCACGGCGACGCTCGGCGAAGACGGGCAGCGGCGCTACGAGATCCGTCACGCCGATGACCGCGACGCCGAGGCCGACGACCTCGATACCTACCACGACCCGCTCGACGCTCGCGACATCGCCACCTACGACGACCGCGGTCGGTACCGGCCGCTGAAGACCGCCCCCTCGCTCGTCTCGGGGTGGGTCTTCCCGGACCTCGACGGTCGCGACGCGGTCGAGACGCTCGACGTCCTCTATCCCGCGTCAGTCGCCAACTGGAACCTCGAACGCGAGGGCGACCTCGACGTGACGCACTGGCACGAGACCGCCGAGCGCCAGACCGGGATCTACGGTGTCGTCGAGGACCTGCCGGCCGAGGCCGTCGATTGGATGGCCGAAGCCTGCTGCGTCGATTCACAGTGTCTCAAGCGCCGCGAGTGGGAGTACGACGAGGGACACGAACTCGACGCCGACGGCGGTACGGGGGCGTTTCCCTGCCGAGAACCCTGTTCGCTCGTCGTCGCGGCCGCGCGAAAGTGGACCAAACTCGAAGCAGAGGAGACGCACACCTACGAGTTCGAGCTGACGCCCTCCGAGAAGGAACAGGTCGAGGCGATCGTCGACGCCGTCGCCGACGGCCGCACCGAGGAGATCCGCGAGGCCGACGTCTACGAGGGCGCGAACCGCTATCGAGCGCGCTTCCTCCGTGCGAAGCGCTTCGACGAGGACGGGAACCTCTCGGGAACGCCGACGCACCCCGAAGATCACGGGGCGGACGCGGAACACGACGACGGGCACTGAACCGGATCCCCGGCGCAGGTCCGTCGCGTGCGATCGTGCTCCTGTTTACTGTTCCGCGAGCAGTTTCTCGGCGTGGTCGAGCGACTGCGCGCGCTGCCACCGCACTTGCGCAGCGTCGCCGTAGGCCAGCTCTTCCCGAAGCTCGTCCGGCAGAAAGCCCGCGACGGCCTCGACGACGTCGCCGTCTTCGTCACCGAATTCGACGAGTCCGTACGCGTCGGGAGCGCTCCCGACAGTCTCTCGCGTCAACGGCTGCCACCGTTTTCTGAGTGCCATCGGGATCAGGCGTCGCCGCTTCCGTCGGCCTCGCCGCCGGCGCTCTCGGTCACGAACTCGTAGGACTGTTCGCTCCAGTCGTCTTCGACGAAGACGAACACGCGCCCGCGAGCCACCTCGGGGTCGGCCTCGACTTCGGTCCGCATCCCGCCGGGACGACGCACCGTAACGCCGGGGAAGACTTCTTCCTCCTCGCCGTCATCGAGGATGACCCGTCCGACGCCCGTCGATTCGAGGACGTCGTCGTGCGTCTTCAGGTCGTTGACGTACATCATCACGCCCTCGGTCTCGGTCGGATCCGTCACGAGGACGTGCGTCTCCTTCTTCGGCGGCGTGGTGAGCGTGTCGGTGACGGGCTCGGGGACGCCCCGGTACAGCGTCGTCCGGCCGTCGGTGTACTCGACCTCGACGCCGTGATCGAGGAGTTCGACGCCGACAGTGCTCGGCGGGACGTCGTTGCGCGCGCTCATACCACGGTGTTCGCGTGGGCCGCTCAAAAGGGACGCGATGGCATCTCCAGGCCCGCGGTGAGGTGTCGGACGCGCCCGAGTAGTGGTGAAGTGTAGCGCCCAGGTGAGTCAGTCGAGGGCGACGACGGCGAGTCGGTTCGAAGCTGCGTGAGCGCGCCAGCGCCGCTGCCGGGACCGCCAGCGACGAGGAGTCGCCGCCGTGATATCGCGCGCTCGGCCCGCTCGCGGACGGAGGGGTCAGCAGGTACATCGCCGGCCGCGTCGGAGACCATACCACACGGCCCGCGTCGGCGTGTACGTGTCTTTGGCACGACCGGGAGTGCTCACGACGTCTCCGCACCGAGAGCGCAGCGGCTTTGACGGCCGGCGTCGAGTGCTCTCGTATGACTGACCACGATCCGGACGTTTCTGCCCCGACTGCAGCGGGCGAGCACGTCACGCCGCTCGATTCCGACGGCGCACCCGACAATGAGACGGCAGCGGACCGGCTGACCTACGAGGAGGTCGCCGTCGGGGACCGTTTCGTGGCCGATCGGACGGTCACGTTCACGCGCGATTCGATCGTCGACTTCGCCGGGAGGTACGACCCTCAGCCGTTCCACATCGGCGACGACACCGACGCAGCGTCGCCGTTCGAGGGCCTCGTCGCCAGCGGCCTCCACAGTTTCTGCGCCTG
This sequence comes from Halobellus sp. Atlit-38R, assembly GCF_003665925.1. NCBI lineage: Archaea > Methanobacteriati > Methanobacteriota > Halobacteria > Halobacteriales > Haloferacaceae > Halobellus > Halobellus sp. Atlit-38R. Next base: position 432,504 of record NZ_QXIJ01000001.1, on the reverse strand, counting down.
CAACCGCCTCGCGACGGAGGCCTTCTTCGGGCGCGTCGCGTTTCTCGGCGGCCGTGGCGTCGACGACCTGCGGTGGCACCGGCCCGTCCGCCCCGGCGATACCCTGTCCGTCGACGTGGAAGTCGTCGACAAGCGAGTCTCCGAGTCGGACTCCCGACGGGGATACGTCGACGTCGACGTGACCGGGCGGACCTCGGCGGGCGACCCGGTCGTCACCTGGCGCGTGCTGGGGATGATCCGGCGGGGTGGCGCTGTGTCGCCCGGCGAGACCTGATCCGACAAGCAACCGCTACACCTTTTACGGCGGTCGATAGCTATCCTGTATGTACGGCCGAGCAGTCGCACTGGGCGCGGGGACGGTGCTGAACGCCCTCTCGACGGGCGTCGGGTCGGCGTTCGCGATCGACGCCGAAACGACTGCGACTGTCGAACTCGATGACTCCGCGACGGTGACGGGAACGATCGCCGAAGACGACGACGCCGACACCCGGCTGATCGAACGGTGCGTCGAACTCGCGATCGAGACGTACGGCGACGGCGAGGACTACGGTGGTACCGTCCGGACCGAGAGCGACGTCCCGATGGCCGCCGGACTGAAAAGTTCGAGCGCCGCAGCCAACGCGACCGTCCTCGCCACTGCCGCCGCACTCGACGCAGCACCGGATCGCCTGGAAGCCTGCAAACTCGGCGTCCAGGCCGCCCGCGACGCCGGCGTCACCGTCACCGGTGCGTTCGACGACGCTTCGGCGTCGATGCTCGGCGGCGTCACCGTCACCGACAACGACGACGACGAACTGCTCGCCCGCGACGAAGTCGAGTGGGACGTCTTGGTCTGGACGCCGGCAGAGCGCGCCTACAGCGCCGACGCGGACGTCGAGCGCTGTGCGAACGTCGCACCGATGGCCGAGTTGGTGGCCGACCTCGCGCTCGACGGCCGCTACGCCGAGGCGATGACGGTGAACGGACTGGCCTTCTCGGCGGCGCTCGGCTTCTCTGCGGACCCCGCTGTCGAAGCGATGCCCCACGTCGACGGCGTCTCGCTCTCCGGTACTGGTCCGAGCGTCGTTGCCGTCGGTCAGGACGACGGACTCGACCGCGTACAGGACCTGTGGGACGAACGCGGCGGTCACACGTGGCGCACGACGACGCGAACTGATGGAGGACGAACCCTATGACACAGAACGAACCTACAGCCCCCGAAGACGCTTCCTTAGACGAACTGCGTGCAGAAATCGAAGACATCGACCGCGAGATCGTCGAGTTGATCGCGCGGCGGACCTACGTCGCCGACTCGGTCGCACAGGTGAAAGACGAACGCGATCTGCCGACGACCGATGAAGGCCAAGAAGACCGCGTGATGGAGCGCGCCGGTCGAAACGCCGACCACTTCGACGTGGACTCGAATCTCGTAAAAGCCGTGTTCCGCCTGTTGATCGAACTGAACAAGGTCGAACAGCGCGAAAGTCGCTGACGGCGTCTCTCGAAGTTCTCCTCGCTGCATCCGAGAGTACGATCCGCCGGTAGGCGGGCGTACACAGCCACCCGACCACGGTGTTCGAGCGAACAGTGGAGAGCAGGGCCGAATCGAATCCGTGGGTTTAAACCGTCCGACCTCGGTATCCAGCAATGAGGGCGCTTAGCTCAGTTTGGACAGAGTGCTTGGCTTCGGACCAAGTTGTCGCGGGTTCAAATCCTGCAGCGCCCATCTTCTCGCAACGCTCTTCGAAATCAAGAGAGGCGAGTACGTCACTCGGAGTACTCAACACTACGAGAACACACCCCGTCGTCTTCGTGTGAGTCAGAGCCGTATAGACGCTGACGCTGTCGTGGTACGGGAGGCGGGGGCTCCTCGTCCCGCATCCCGTGGTACTTGACGAACCCTGATAGGCGGCCTTCCCTACCATTTTCCGCTCGTGTCTCTCCCGATGAGGGAGGATTAAACGTCCCGTACCCGTCGCGCCGTTGCCGCGCGCACCCCGCCGTGACGGCACGGTACCGAGCGGGTATTCGCGTCATCTCCAGACGGTGTATATGGGAGTTATACACACGGTAATGGCGGGTGAATAGCTGATTAACTGTTCTTTTATCTCGACGCAGTCGGGCGTTTTTCTACAATCACCCGTGTGAAATTCGGGAGATTTCTCGTGGCGGTGGAAGCGGTCGTCCTGGTCTGTAACTTCCGTCCTAAGCCGGTTAATTATCTAATACTTATCGTTTCTTGACCCTGGTGTATGCCAGAAAAGACAAACAGAAACGAGATCACCACATCCGGTGAGTTCGAGTGGCGGTCCGTCCCGGACTCGAACAGTGGCTCGGAGCGCGGTCACCTGACGTTGGTTGCGTTCGTGGCCGTCACGGTGGTGTTCGGCAGTCTGGGGATGGCATTTATGTCGGCCCCAGCGAGCGCGAGCACCTCGTTCACCGCGAACGATGTGTCGGCTACGACGGCCAACGGGAAGCTGAATGAGCTGACGGTGGCACCGAATGGGACCGTGAGCTACTCCGGGCTCGAACAGGAACCCTCGGGGGTCACGGTAACCGTCGAGGTCAAGGGGGGTTCGGCATCCGACTGGAAGGAGATCAGCTCGAAGAGCCACAGCGCGACCGGACTCAGTGGCGAAGTCAGCTACGACTTCAGCGAGACGAGACTGCTGCAAGACACCTCGATGAAGCCGAGCGATTTCAGGGCGACCGACGGCAGCTCGGGGTCGACCGACGTGCAGATCCGCGTGACTGCAGTTGTCGAAGATGCAGGACCGAACGGTGACGACGTAACGACGACGAGCACGAATACGTTCGCCGTCACGGTCGAGAACAAAAAGGCCGGCGCCGGCGTCGGCGGCAAGGCCAACACGGGTGCGGGCGGCCCCGGGGGAGGACAACCATGATTTCGACACCCACTCGGCGAGCGGACGTGCTGCGTTCGACACTCGCTGAGCGCGCGGACGTGCTGCGTTCAACACCCATTCAACCGGCCGACGCTCGCCAACGCGGGAGGTCACAGCGATGAGCGAATCCGAGAAGCCGATGACAGACGTGACGCTCCCGGGTATGGGGGGAAGTACGGTGAGCGTGTACCGTCTCTGCGACGACGAGTCGTCGTCCCTACTGGCGTTTCCACCCACTTCGGTCGGCGTCAACGAGCTTGACCCGACGCACCCGCTCTGGAACCTGACGTGGTTCCAGTTCACCGCGAGTGTGAACGTGTACGTCGTCGTCGATCACGGGAAGGCATCGATCCATACCGGTCCCGATCAGTTGGCCGGCGTAGTCCCGCATCTGACAGACGCCGAGCAGGACCTCGCCGCAGCGTGTGGCATCGCAGACAGAGGCGAGCGAGAGACGACGTGGGTCTGCCTCGTGGACCAGACCGGGACGGTACAGTCGAGGTGGGCCACAGACACGGAGGGCTTCGACCTCGACGCCGTTCACGAAACGATTCGCGAAACCATAACGGAGAATCCCCAATGAGTATCAAAATGACCGATCTGCAGACCGAAGAGCAACGAGTCGAGAAGACAGTCAACGGCGTGACCGTTCGGAAAGAACTCAGAGAGACCGAGAGCGGCATCACGGTGGTCGTGTTCACGCTGATGAACGGGCGCGACGACGAGGTGGCAGTCGATCTCGACGAGCCACTCCCGGAGGATTTCTCAGTTGAGAAGGTCGGTCTCCATCCGGAATACAACCCCGACAGGTGGACAGTCACCAAGGAGCGGCTCATTTTCGAGGCGATTATCGACGGCGGCGAGGGACTCGTCACCCTGTACGGGGTCGACGTCGAGTCCGCCGAGAAGGCGAGACCGTTCCTCACGGACCCGCAGGTGGATACGAGCATCCCCCTCGAAGACCCACTCGACGACGACGGATCGACCGAAGACACCAGCGGCAGCATCAACCACGACGAGCTCGCGGATCACTTCTCAGAACTGGACGACGTGACCGGCGAGGGCTCCGCGGCCCTAAGCACGTCCGCGGACGGCGGCACGGACGTCGTCGAGGACGACACATCCCACGCCCGCCCCGCCGGCGTTGGTGAAGAAGCCGAGGCGGCCGACGAGGCCAAGAACGGCGAGAGTGACGAGACCGGAGCTGCTGCGTCGGAGGCGGCCGAAGAGGTGCGCCCGGCCGACGACGAGGTCGATCTGGAGGAGGCCGGCAGCACCAACGGGACGTCCGACGCGACCGGTGCCACGGAGGAGGTCGACAGCGAACAGGCAGAGAAAGAACCGGTTGATCAGGGGGATGCTGCGGCGACCGAAGAGGAGAGCGGGTCGAATGACGTGCCGGCCGACGCGTTGACCCGCGACGACCTGCTCTCCTGTCTGGTGGACGAACTCGAGGACCGAACCCTGACCTCCCGCGAGCGGTCGGTGCTGGTCGAGTCCCTCGGCGTCGGCAAAGTCAACACCCTCGACGCCCGACTCCGTCGCACGCAGCGGACCGTAGAGGATCTTTCTGCGTACGAGGACGCGCTCGCGGAGTTCATCGAGCACAACGGCGGCGCCGCCCAGGTCATCGACGAGCTCCGTACCGAGATCGACGAGCTGCGCGGCGACGTGGCAGCCATCGAGGACGAACTGGGGGAGACTCACGAGAAGGTGGCCGCGCTGCAGTCCGATATGGACGCGACGTCCGACGCCGTCGAATCGGTCCGGGGCTCGGTCGAAGAACTGGAGGTCGACCACGAGGACGCCGTCACCGGGCTCGAAACCGAACTCGACGAACTCGAGGACACCGTCGAGGATCTGTCGGCGTCTCACGAGTCCGCCATCAGCTCGTTGGAGTCGGACGTCGAGTCCTTCCGCGACTGGCAGCGCTCCCTCAGTGAGGCCATCGAGTTCACGTTCACCGACGAGGAGTAGCGTCTGACGAGACATTTATGTTTTCTGGGTCACATATGCCTGAACGGTTACGGAGCATCGTGGGGGGAGAACGTATCTTACGCGGGCGGCACGACGGCCGCCACAAAAAGCAGCTAGCTGACCCTGCAGAGGAGGTCGGGCAGTCTGAACTCCATCAGATACTGTCCAACGAGCGGCGACGCAGGCTCATCAGAGAGATCGTCGAAAACGAGGACGAGGAACTGACCGTCAGCGAACTCTCCGAGCGACTCGCGGCGCAAGAGTCTGGCACCGAACCCGCCCCCCGGAAAGTCCGTCACAGCGTCTACGTAACCCTGCGGCAAAACCACGTCCCGAAGCTCGACGACCACGATGTAGTCGAATTCGACGACGAGTCGAAAAGCATCGAACCGAACGAGCGGACGCCAGTCTTCTACCGACTCATCGACGAGACAGACAGGACGGAGTGGCCCTCCGAACGCCACGTACTACTCGCGCTGCTCCTCGGGACGGCACTGGGTCTCGTGGGCATCCTGGACGCCTTGCCACTTGGGCTCTTCACCGAGCCACAGGTCGCCGGGGCGTTCGCCCTCTGGCAACTGGGGCTCGTCATCGTCCTCAAGCGGTACTCCACCTGAGTGTGGACGACCCACGATTAGTCCCGCAACCCGTTCTCGAATCGTGTCGCGCTGCCCCAGTTCTTCTCGTGGTGACGTTCCGTGTGGTCTGTCTACCCGACGCGGAGACGCAGGGGCGACCGTGTGCTGGCGACGGTCGAGCAGGCACTGTCGCGACCGCCATCGAGAGGTCAGTCGGAACCCTCGCTGGACGAAGCAGGGATTCGAATCGACGCGACAAACAGCAGATCGCGCAGGCTACGTTCCTCGTCGATGGAGCACACCACCTCAAAGCGGCACGCCAACGAGTTTGACTCCGGTTCCAGGAGGTTCACTATGGAAGTTGGAACGCCACCGAACGTCTGGTTAGAGAAGCCACCGACAGCAGAACCGCGGCTCCAGGCCTTCGCCGTCCGGTGGAAATGCCAAACGTGACACGAGGGTTCTGTCCATTCAGATCAGCTCGAAGACGTGGATCGGCCACTCCTCCTCGTAGGACAGATCGAAGTCCGGATCGATATCGACCGTCTCGGGATCACGGATTTGGAGTTCGACGCGGTCTCCGATGGTGACGTCCTCGAGCGAAGCGTCGACACGACCTGTCAGCCGAGCCGACGAGTCGAGTTCGACCACCGCGACGGTGATCGGTGCCAAGTGATCAAACGCGGACGGGGGTCGGTTGACCGACGTGTACGAGATCACCTCGCCGGTCCGGGGCTGTTCCGACAACGTGACTGCCCGGCTGCCACAGTCGTAACAGGCGGGACGAGGCGGCAGCAGGTGTGTCTCACACTCCGTACAGCGGGCGGCCACCAACCGGTCCTCAGCCAACGCGGCGAAGAAGCCGGGGAGCGTGAACGGCGAGTCGGCGGTGATGTCTTCCGGTACGAGCGGTCCTGTCGTCGTGGAGTTGGTGTCTGTCATCGGTGAAGTACTCTCTTCGGTCATTGTGCAGTCAGAACGTGGGCCACAGTATGGGCGTCTGCGACGCCACCTTCGTTGATGAGCAGCGCGGTGTCGGCGTCGGCCACTTGCCGCTCTCCGGCCCGTCCGGTGAGCTGTTCGTAGGCTTCGACCGCCTGCAACAGCCCGGTCGCCCCAATCGGGTGCCCTCGGGCCTTCAGTCCGCCGCTGGTGTTGATCTGGACGTCGGTCCAGCCCGCCGATCGGTCCTCGGGATCCTCGACGGTCTCGATTCCGCGACCCTTGGGGGCGAACTCGGCGGCCTCGGCCAGCAGTGCCTCGCAGACGGTGAATGCGTCGTGAACCTCCGCGACGTCGATATCCGCGGCGCCCACGCCGGCGTCCTCGTAGGCGGTCGAGGCAGCGACGTTCGCCCCTTCGACGAACGTCAGGTCGCGCTCGGCGACGGCGAGGTTGTTGGCCGCCGAGCCAACGCCGGCTACGCGAACCGCGTCAGAACGGCTCTGCAAGTCGGCCGCCACCTCGTCGTTCGCGACGACGACGGCTGCGGCACCGTCGGTAACGGGCGCACAGTCGTACAGTTTCAGCGGGGGAGCGACGTCGGGAGCGTCCATCGCAGTCTCGATATCGACTACCTGCTGGAACATCGCCCGTGGGTTGGCCGCCGCGTTCTGGTGGTTCTTCACGGCGATCTGTGCCAGGTCTCGTTCCGTCGCGTCGGTTTCGTGGAGGTATCGCCGCGCGAGCAGGGCGTACGTGGCGGGCGCGGTGATCCCGGACCGCTGTTCTAAGGCACGCTCGAAGGCGGCCCCGAGCGCGTTCGTGGCCCCTTCGGTCCCGCCGGCGGTCATTTTCTCGACGCCACAGGCCAACACCGCGTCGTGGACGCCCGCCCGAACGTCCCGGACTGCGTTCTTGAGCGCGAGCGCACCTGCGGCCGCACACGCTTCGACGCGCTCTGCGGGGACGTTCCGCAGGCCCGCCCATTCGGCCATCAGTGTTCCCTGCATAATCTGGTTCTCGTACCGTTCGGACTGAGCGCCGACGTACAGCCCGTCGACGACATCGGCCGGGTCGGGCAATCCTTCGAACGCCTCGGCCAGTGCTTTCGAGAACAGGTCGCGGCCGGGCAGATCTGTCTTGCCCAGCGGGGACGAACCGACCGCGATGAGATGAGCTGTAGACATCTCCTATAGTTCCTCCACTATTGATATTAATAGTTTGGCTGCGAAGCCGTTCGGCGTTGTTTCAGGCCGTCACAACCGGATCGCCGCCGGTTCGGTGTCGCTCGGAGAAAGAACTTTACGTCCCACTGTCACTCGTTGGCATACTGTGAATCGACCGATGACGACGCTCGACTTCCTCGACAGGGGGGTCGACATCTATGGCGACGTCGTTGGCGTGATCGCCCACGACGGCACCGAGTACACCTACGCCGAGTTCGGCGAACGCGTCGACCGCGCAGCGGCGGCGCTCGCAGATCTCGGCATCGAGAAGGGCGACCGCGTGGCGTTGCTCTCGCCTAACACGCACTGGTTTCTGGAGACGCTGTTCGCAATCAACGTCCTCGGGGCTATCTCGGTCCCGCTCAACTACCGGCTCATCGCCGAGGACTACGAGTACATCCTCAACGACTGCGGCGCCCGGGCGATCATCGCTGATCACGAGTACGCCGAGAAGGTCGAAGCGGTCCGCGGCCAGGTCCCTGCCACGGCGTTCGTCGCCAATCCGGCCGACCGCGTCGACGGCGACTGGCGCGACTACGAGTCACTTCTGGAGAGCGCCGACCCCGGCACGGTCGAGCGCCCCGACATCTCCGAGGACGACCCCGCGACGATCAACTACACGAGCGGGACGACCGGCGACCCAAAGGGCGTCGTCCGGACGCACCGTACCGAACACTGGCACGCGCTGATCACCACCCACCACACCGAGGTCAGCGACGACGACGCTTACCTCTGGACACTCCCGATGTTCCACGTCAACGGCTGGGGCTATCCCTACATCATCACCGGTGTCGGCGGGACACACGTCTGCCAGCGCCACTTCGACAGCGAGGACGCCTTCGAACGCATCCACGACCACGACGTGACCTACCTCTGTGGCGCGCCGACGGTCCTCGACCAGATGGTCGACCATTATCAGACCCACGACATCGCGGCGACCGGTGACAAGCCAGTCAGGATCGCGACCGCGGCCAGCCCGCCGCCGGAGGCCACCATCCGGACCGTCGAGGACGAACTCGGCTGGAACATTTTGCACGTCTACGGGCTGACCGAAACCGGCCCGCTGATCACGACGAGCAACTCGCCGCGCCGGATCGAGAGCGAGGGTCGCTTCGCGATCAAGACCCGCCAGGGCCACGCTATGCTCGGGACCGAGCTGCGCGTCGTCGACGAGGCCGGCGAGGACGTTCCGACCGACGACGAGACGATGGGCGAGATTGTCGTCCGCGGCAACCAGGTTATGGATCGCTACTGGAACAAGCCCGAGCGGACCCGCGAGGCCTTCTCTGGCCGTGTCGACGGGTGGTTCCACACCGGCGACTTCGCCACTGTCGACGAACGCGAGATGATCTCGATCAAGGACCGCAAGAAGGACGTCATCATCAGCGGCGGCGAGAACATCTCCAGCGTCGAGGTCGAGGACGCCCTCTACGACCATCCCGACATCGAACGCGTCGCCGTGATCGGCGTCCCCCACGAGAAGTGGGGCGAGACGCCCAAAGCAATCGTCGTGCTCGCCGACGGCGCCGACCTCACCGAGGAGGGGGTCATCGAGTTCGCCCGCGACAACCTCGCACACTTCAAGTGCCCGACCGTCGTCGAGTTCGTCGACGGCCTCCCCGAGACCTCCACTGGAAAGGTCCGCAAGGTCGAACTTCGGGAGTCCCACGGCGACCCTGTCGAGTGATCTGTCCGTTCCGGTTCCTGCCGGCGGCTTTCGCTTCCAAGACGGGACGGATCCATTCGAAAATATGATTTCCAGATGACCATTTCGTTCGGCTGTAGACTATCGTAGCAGTTGCACGTCTTCACGCCCCTGATCGCCCGACAGCGTGTGATCGGGTGCGCTATCAGTTACAAATGCTACTATAGGTACTCGGCGCTGTCGATCGATTCGTTCGCAGTCACGAACCAGAGGCCATCGCAGCATCTGTCTGCTCTCCTGGTTCAGGCGAATTTGTGGCCGCAGGATTCCCAGTCTCACCCGAAAGCTCGAAGGATTCCAGCAGTGCCGTCAGTTCCTCGGCGCGTGTCGAGAGTCCCTCGATATCCTCGCGAATCCCCTCAATTGAAGTGGTTTGCTCGGCTGCTGACGTTGCAGCCGCATTCGCTTGCTCGCTCGTTTTCTGACTGATCTTTGACACCCTGTCAGAGAGACCCGCCACTTCCTGCGTCGAGGCCGCTTGCTGTCCAGTCGTGTCGTCGATCGTCTGAACCCCAGCATTTACTTCGTCGAGGTCGTCGACAACCGCTTCGATGTCCTCCATCGCGTCCTCGATAGTGTCGGCGCCGCCGACGACGCGCGTCTGCATCGTCTCGACGTTGTCGACCGCTTCGGCCGTCGCGACGGTGACGCTCTCGATTGACTCTTCGATCTCTTCCGTACGATCTGAGGTCTCCGCAGCGAGCGATTTGATCTCGTCGGCGACGACCGCAAACCCCTCGCCGGCGCCCCCTGCGCGAGCCGCTTCGATCGACGCATTGAGCGCGAGAATGTTCGTCTGATTGGCGATCTCGTCGATCGTCGAGACAACCTCGTTGATCCCTTTGACCTCGGATTCGAGGGCCTTCACCGTCTCTCTCGTCTCGTCGGCGACGTGGGTCATCTCGTCGAGCGTATCGAGGGCTTCGAGGGCGGCGTCGCGAGACTCGTCGCCGACCGCGGCCGCGGATTCAGACCGACTCGCGAGTTCGTCGGTCTGTGCGGCGACCTCCTCGACGCTCGCAGAGAGGTCTTCCATCTCCGCGGAGATATCTTCGAGGAGGTCGTGTTGTTCTGCGGTGCCGTCGGCGATCTCGCCCGTGGCCTCGCTGACGTTCTGACTCGACGCAGCGATGTCTTGCGCCCCGCTCGTAACCGTCTGACTCGTGTCGTCGACTGCCTCGGAGAAGCGCCGGATCTCACGCATCGCCGCCTCCATTTCGTCCATCATTTCGTTGAACTGCGCTCCGATCGCGGCCATCGCCTCGGTTTCGGCGTTTGTGTCCATTCGGACGGTGAGGTCGCCGTCGGCGGCGCGGTCCATCACGTCCCCGTACTCGCCGGCTTTCGCCTCTAGGGATGCAGAGAGCGATTCCGAGCGTTCGATCCGCTCGCGAAGTTCCGAGCGCATCTCATCGAACGCGTCGTAGACAGCCGCCACCTCGTCGGTCCGGTCCGTCTCTAGCGTCGCGTCCAAGTTGCCGTTTGCCAGTTCCGTCGCGCGGTCACGGAGGCGACGCATCGACCCGATCGTCGACCGACCGAAGGTGAGTCCGAAGAGAGCGAACCCAACTAGCGAGACTCCCGTTATCAGGGCGAGACTTCGATGAACGGCCCGCGTGACCGCGTACGCCTCCGATTTGGGCTGTTGGACGAGCGCAGCCATCTCAGTCCCGCTGACGGGAGCGTACGCGACGATCGTTCCGTCGTCGGTCGCAGTAAGACCGGTCGTTCCGTTCAACCCCCGCTGGAGGTGAGACACGCTGGCCCCGTAGGCGTACGTCGACCCAATCGCGTCCGTCCGCTGGGAGAGTTTGACCGTCCCGTCCTGATCCACAATCTGCACGTACGACGAGTTCGAGGCGGTCTCGAACATCGCCGAGCGCTTCTCAACGTCGACGGTGACGACGACGACGGTAGTCATCTGCTGTGTCGGCGTGGCGAAGGCGATCAGCGTCTCGCCGTTCCGCTCGTACACTTCGGATACCGCGACTTCCGTCCAGTCGTTGAATGCCAGCTTTTCAGTGTCTCTCGACCCCTCGACCCAGGTGTATCGGTCCTGTTCGAACGCCCTGTTCCTGCTCGAAACGTTGGTGCTCGCGACGTACCGACTGCTGGGCAAGTCGACGACGTGGATGGCACGAGCGTCTTCCGGAAGCGAGTGGAGGTCGCTCGTGATGACGCCCTGGGCTGTTCCCCCCTCGTCGATGAGGCCACGCTGGGAGAGCATCTGCGCCGATTGCTCGTACGTCGCGAGCCACTGCTCCGTCTCGTAAGCCTGTTGCTCGGCTTGCATCGTCAACTGAGATTCGACGGACTCTTCGACGAGTCCCGCGACTCGGTGTTCGGCGTAGAATCCCACGCCACTGACGAGCAACGCGAGCACAACTGTAAGAAGAAAAAACTTTCTGAGGATACTCTTTCGAACCGGCTTCGGGACGAGCAAGTCCAGCATCTACGTTGTCCTGACCAATTGGCTGACTAATTTATTCTGTCCAAATTATACGTTCTGATATCGTATCATTAGGCGAACCGAGGGCTATTTTCGTCTATATTGCTGACGCTAGGATAGATTCAAAAATTGACCTACTATCTCTGGAATATACGGCTATCCAGGAGTGACGTAACCGGCTGAAAAATGCGCTTTTGCGGCCAAACTCACATATTTCGTGGGGGAAATTTTAATACCATTTTTATTATCTTTATCGTAGATGTGGTAGGGCTATCGAAACGGATACAGCACAAATATCATAAAATTTTTATGTGACTTTTAACTACCATTATTGATAGACGGTTTCTTGATGAGATACTAACGACGTGGTGTCGCTGAGAATCTGTCTCTCTCCTCGTCTTTCGGCCACCATCGCCCTGCGAGAGACGAGATATTCGTGTTCGTAAGTATCAGATATATAAAATGAATCGGTTACTCGATATCGACAATATACCCTCTATGGAGTAGTCGCTCCCTTTTCGGATTCACTCGCTTCCTGCAGAGTCACCGGTTTCCTGCTGCTGTTGGGCCTCTACGTCGTCGGAGTGGGCTTCGCGCCACCAGACCAACTCGAATTCGATGCTCTCTTTCGATTCTGTGCCGCTTTCTACGGGGTCGGATTCGCCCTCCAGTTTGAACGTCACCGAATCAGTCGGATCCACCTGCATCTGTCGACCTCCCAGTTCGAGCGCGAACTCGCCGCCCCCTTCGAGTTGATCTGCCAGGTCTCGGAGGTACGCCGCGACTTCAGCGCGTGTCTTCTCGGATTCGGTTTCGATCTCGGACATAGCTGTATAGACGGGTGACACGACGATGAATGATGGGAGTTTTCCCAGGCCGTAAGAACGCTCGGCGTACCGAATCACCGCTCGAACGCCAGAGAACGAACGCGTTGCGCGCCGGTGTACCTACGAGGGTCGATCACAGCGGACGCCACCGCTCGGGATCAAGCCTCCTGCTCCTGCCAGCCCCCGGCGTCGAGGACCGCGAAGAGTTTTCGCCAGTTCTCGTCGTCCTCGGCCTCGGGCAGTTGATTCCGGAGTTGTTGTACGTCCGAGTCCGGCACGAGCGTGCTCACGAGGTCGATGATGACCTGGGCGTGGTACGCGGCGTCGGAGCGCTCGATCCCCTCGATCTCGCTGACCCGGCCGACGAACTCCGTCCAGTCGAACCGCTGGCCGTGCTCGTGGACTGCGCCCGTCAAGTACCACTTGATCTCCATCGGGAGCGAAGCGGCGAGGTCCTCGGCGTTCCCTTCGGGGATCCGCTGTCCGAGCGTCGTCAACGTCGCCCGGATCGCCCGCACTGCTTCGCCCGTCCCGGGGAGTTCGAGTCGGTGCTGCACCTCGCCGGTGAATTCGTCGAAGTTCATAGGAATCGCCCGCCTCAGAGTACGTGAGGCCGACTCATAATTGCTCGCGTAGTTACCATTCGCTTGTGAATGCTGTGGGTGTCGACCGCTCTCGGTGGCGTCGACAGCGAGGGTCGAACCGGACGTCGCACTGTCCGAGACGGCAGTCAGGGGACTTTCAGATACGCGTAGCCGTCGCTCTGGAGGCGCGTGAGTTCACCGACCCCCGACGGCACGAGCTCGACGTTCGAGAGGAGATCGGACTTGGCGATGTCGTGGCCACGGACGGAGTTCCGACAGCCGACACACCGGACGCCCGTGCTTCCCAGTCCGCGAATCTTCTCCGAGAGCGGCGCACCGGCCTCGAACAGCCAGATCGCTCCGCCGTTCGCGAGCAAGACCGCGTCGTCGACGTCTGCAGTCTCGTCTTCGAGGAGGTTGCGGACGTTCTGAACCGCGTGTTTCCAGTCGTCGACGTCGCCGCTGGAGACGTGGAATACGACCTGCATACAGGTGCGTACACCGGACACCGTTTAGAAGATTGGTGTCTGCCGACGCCATCGCGACCCCCCGGGGCGCCCCGAATGAACAACCGTTTTGCCGCTCGACCGCGCTCGAACGTGGTATGCACGCCATCACGAACAGCGGGTGGATCGAGGTCGTCACGGGCTCGATGTTCTCGGGGAAGACCGAGGAGGTCCTCCGTCGACTCCGCCGCGCGGAGATCGCGGGCCAGGAGATCGCGGTGTTCAAGCCCGCCGTCGACGACCGCTACGGCGAGACGACCGTCGGCTCCCACGTCGGTCGGCAGTGGGACGCCTCGGTCGTGCCCAGCGAGGGCGACGGGATCTGGGAGATCCGCGACCAACTGAACGGGGAAGACGTCGTCGCAGTCGACGAGGCCAACTTCTTCGGCCCGGAACTGGTCGCGGTCTGTCAGCGTCTCGCCGACGACGGCCGGCGCGTGCTCGCCTCCGGCATCGACCAGACGTACCGCGGCGAGCCTTTCGAACCGCTCCCGCAGTTGATGGCCGTCGCCGAGTACGTCGACAAGCTGCAGGCGATCTGTTCGCAGTGCGGCGAGCCAGCGACCCGAAATCAGCGGCTCGTCGGCGGCGAACCGGCGCACGTAGACGACCCGACGATCGTCGTCGGGGCCGAGGAGTCCTACGAGGCGCGGTGCCGGAACTGTCATACCCTCCGCCGCGACTAATAGAACGTAGAGACGACCGTGACGACCTGGGTAGAGAATCCGAGTGGTGGGCGCGAGCGCGGGCCGCGCGGGATCGCGCGGGCGTGGATCGAGGTACTCGTTCGACCGCAGCAGTTCTTCCGAAACGGCGTCGCCCCCGGCGATCAGGCGCCCGGACTCGTCTTCGGCGTCGCAGTCGCCGTGGCGTATACGATCGGCCTCTTCTCGTTCGCGCCCGAACGAATCCCGGCGCTCGCCGGCGGACCGGCGGTCTCGGCGCTCATCGCGCTGACGGCCGTCGCGCTCGTGATCGCGCCCGCGACCCTCCACCTGACGGCGGCGCTCCAGACGGCCATCCTGATGATCGCCGTGCGTGATCGTGGCGGAGTCAGCGAGACGGTACAGGTGATCGCCTACGCCGCAGCGCCCTGCATTTTTGTCGGGATCCCGTCTGCCCCGCTCCGGCTGGTCTGCACGCTCTATGCGGCCGCGTTGCTCGTCGTAGGGCTCCGAGAGGTACACGGGACGACCACGGGACGTGCCGTGATCGCGGCCGCCGTTCCGGCGACGCTTCTTTTCGGGTCCGCGTTCGGCGGCGTCGACGCCGCGATGGCCGTCCTCCGGCTCGCGGGGATCATCTGAGAGGGAGTGTCGTCCCCGTTCAGAGATTCTCTCCGCACCGTCCGGCGAGAATCGGTGCAGACGCACGTTACTCCCCTTGAGGAGGCGCGTTCTGGCCGCCTGTGATTCTCGACAGACGCGATTCGCCAGCCGAGACGTCACGAGTGGGATTCGACAATCGTTTTAGGCGCGGACCATTTGATTCGCTCAATGGATTGGATTACGCACGACGAGGACGTTTGGTTCGATTTCAGGGGAGATTCCCCAGAGCAGCTCACGCCGGGACGGTATTACAAGGGCACCGTCGATGGATTCGCGGACTTCGGCGTCTTCGTCGATCTCGCGCCCGGGGTGACCGGGCTTCTGCACCGCAGCGAACTGGACCGCCGGCTGGAGAGTCTCGAGTGGGACGCCGGTGACACCGTCTTCGTTCAGGTGAAGAACGTTCGAAGCAACGGTAACATCGACCTCGGCTGGTCGATCCGACAGTCCGAATCGGAGTTCCGTGGAGCGCGTATTCACGACCCCGATGGCGAGCACGACAACGAGCCGATCGAAGCTGCGGACGACGATTCGGGGTCGGCGCCAGTGAAGAAGACGCCGAAGGGCGTCTCCACGAAGTCGCGGGCCACGAACGGGCAGACCTCGGCCGAGACGGCCGACGGGGCGGCCGACGAAAACGAGAGTACAGCGACCGAGGAGACGACGGAGACCGATTCGGCCGGAGCGACGAGCGAAGACGCTGAGGAAACGGAGACCGAGGACGCTGACGCAACCGCGACCGAAGGTGCAGCGGCCGAAGCATCCGAAGAGGAGGCCGAACCCGAGCGCGTCACCGTCGAATCGCTCGGCGACCGCGTCGGCGACGTGGTCCGCATCGAGGGCGAAGTCGTCGGCGCGCGACAGACCGGCGGCCCGACGATCTTCGAGGTCCGCGACGAGACGGCCGTCGTCGACTGCGCGGCGTTCGTCGAGGCGGGCGTTCGCGCCTACCCCGACGTCGGCGAGGGCGACGTGATTCGCCTCGACGGGGAGGTCGAACTGCGCCGCGGCGAGCTGCAGATCGAGACCGAGGAACTGACTGCGCTCTCCGGGGAGGACGCCAACGCCGTCGAACAGCGACTCGCGGACGCGCTCTCGGAGAAAGCCCGCCCCGAATCGGTCGAGCCGCTGGCGGCACACGACGCCGTCGACGCCGTCACCGACCAGCTCGCCGACGCCGCCGAAGCGATCCGCGGCGCGGTGCTGGAGTCGCGCCCCATCGTCGTCCGCCACGCTGCGACGGCCGACGGCTACGTCGCCGGCGCGGCCATCGAGCGCGCCGTGCTCCCGCTGATCCGTGAGGAGCACGCCCGCGCGGACGCCGAGTACCACTTCTTCACGCGCCGTCCGCTCGACGACCCCGTCTACGGAATGGACGCCGCGACGAACGACGTGACGCGGATGCTCCAGGACAACGAGCGTCACGACGAGAAACTGCCGCTCGTCGTCCTCGTCGGCGTCGGTGGGACTACCGACTCCCTCGACGGCCTCGGCCTGCTCGGCGTCTACGGCGCCTCTCGCGTCGTCGTCGACGCCGAGACGGTCGACACCGAAATCGTCGACGAAGCGAGCGTTCTCGTCTCGCCGAGCCTCACCGACGTCGCCGCCGAGGACCTCTCGACCGGCGCGCTCGGGGCCAACCTCGCCGCCGCTGTCAACGCCGATATGACCGACGATCTGTCCCATCTCCCCGCAGTGAGCTACTGGGAGGACGCACCGTCGGTCTACGCCGACCTCGCCGCAGACGCTGGCTACGACGCCGACCGGACGCGGAAGCTCCGCGAGGCCGTCGCGCTCGAAGCCTACTATCAGTCCTACCAGGACAAGCGCGAACTCATCACCGACCTCCTGTTCGACGACGACGGCGGCCTCGCCGACCACGTCTCAGAGCAGTTCCGCATCAAACTGGACGACGAGGTCGAGACCGCCGAAGCCAACCTCGAGACGCGCGACGTCGACGGCGTCTCCGTCGCCGTCCTCGACGCTGACTCCTACAGTCACCGCTTCGACTTCCCGCCGACGGCACTGCTCGCCGACGCGCTCCACCGGGGCGCCGACGAGGAGCGAGTAGCGACCGTCGTCTACTCCACGGACGAACTGTTCGTTCGCGCGGCCGGCGTCGACGTCCGCGCTGCCGCCGACGCCGCCAGCGAAGCCGTCCCCGAAGGCGGAATCACGGCGGTCGGCATCCGACAGAATCGCATCGAGTTCCTCTCGGGCGCGCGTGAGGACGTCGTCGACGCCGTCGTCGACGCCGTCGCCGATCAGCTCTAAGCCGTAAGCTGGCTCCGCACACGACTCCGCGCACTTTTTCCCGTTCCCTCTCGCCTCGACTCCTCGAGGCGACACGCTTAACCCCGAAACGCGACGAGAAACGCCCAATGAAACACCGCTCGCGACGACTCTCGGAGGTGACTCGGTAGTGAGCACGGACGCCGACCCCGAGCCGACAGAGACGGACGCGTTCCGCCGCACTTGCGAGGATCTCGTCGAGCGCATCCTCGACGGCGAGGTCGGCCGCGACGACCTCGAGTCGGCGAAACTCGACGCCTGTTCGACGCACTCCTCGCCGAAGGTGCCCAAGAACGCGGAGATCCTACAATACGCGCCGGAGAGTCGCCGCGAGGAGGTGAAAGAAGTCGTCCGACGCAAGCCCGTTCGGACCGCCTCGGGCGTCTCGCCGGTCGCGATTATGACTTCGCCGCATATGTGCCCGCACGGCAAGTGTCTCTACTGTCCTGGCGGCCCGGCCTCGGAGTTCGACTCCTCGCAGTCGTATACGGGTCACGAACCCGCGGCCGCACGCGGCGAGCAGAACGACTACGACCCGTACGGACAGGTGACGCTCCGACTCGAACAGCTCCGGCACATCGGCCACCCGGTCGACAAGGTCGAACTGATCCTGATGGGCGGGACGATGACCGCCCGCAGCCACGACTACCAGGAGTGGTTCGTCAAGCGCGCCCTGGAGGCGTTGAACGACTACGACCTCGATTCCGAACCCCAGCCGGCCGAAGACCAGTCGTTCAAGCCGGACCCCGAGGAAACCGAGTTCAGCTACGTCGAGGACGTCATCGCCGAGAACGAGACCGCAGACATCCGAAACATCGGAACGACGTTCGAGACGAAGCCCGACTGGTGTGACCCCGAACAGATCGATCGGATGCTCGATCTGGGCGCGACGAAAGTCGAGGTAGGCGTCCAGACGACCTACGAGCGGATCAACAGAGAGATGCACCGCGGCCACGGCGTCCAGGCGTCGATCGACGCCAACCGCCGACTGCGCGACGCCGGGTTCAAGGTCGGCTTCCATATGATGCCGGGCCAGCCCGGGATGACGAAGGAGATGATCCTAGAGGACTTCCGGCAACTGTTCGAGCGCGAGGAGTACCGCCCGGACTACCTCAAGATCTACCCGACGCTCGTCGTCCGCGGCACCCGCGTGTACGATCAGTGGCGGCGCGAGGAGTTCGAACCGCTCGGAAACGAGGAGGCCGCAGAGATCGTCAGCGAAGTGATGGGGATGATCCCCGAGTACACGCGCCTCCAGCGCGTCCAACGAGACATTCCCGCGGACTTCATCGACGCCGGCGTCTGGAAGTCGAACCTCCGGCAGCTGGCCGCCCAGCGCGCCGAGGAGAAAGGGATCGAGCAGCGCGACATCCGGGCGCGCGAAGCCGGGATGAACGAGGCCGACCCGGACCCAGAGCGCGTCGAACTGAACGCGACGACCTACGAGGTCGCCGGCGGCACCGAACACTTCCTCGCCTTCGAGGATCCGGTCGAAGACCTCCTCGTCGGGTTCTGTCGACTCCGTTTCCCGAACGATCCGGTTCGTCGCGAACTGGAGAACGCGGCGATCGTCCGCGAACTCCACGTCTACGGGAGCGAAGCGGGCATCGGTAGCGGCGAGGGCGAGTGGCAGCACAAAGGCTACGGTCGACGGCTCGTCCGTCGGGCGGAGGAACTCGCCGCCGACGCCGGCTACGGCAAACTCGCGATCATCTCGGGCATCGGCGCCCGCGAGTACTACCGGCAGAAGCTCGGCTATCACCAGGACGGACCGTACGTCTCGAAGCGGCTGTCCTGATCGGCCCTCCGGCTGACGCGCCGTGTGGCGAACAGTCGGCACCCGCGTCGACGACGTCCCCGGCGCGCCGCCGTCCGCTTCCACGCCGACGTGCCGAGCGACCGCGACCCGACGTGGGTGAGCATCAGCGCACGGCGTGGCTGGTCCCGGCATCGTACATAAACGTCCGGTCGCGACGGATCGTGGCGACTCGTCCGTCTACGGCAGGCCGCTATCCTCTGGAGCCGACAAATGAGCCGACACTCACTCCCGCGTGGTGTGGCCGTCGAGTGGCTTCGTCATCGACACGTGCGGGATCCCGGCCTCGTAGAACACGTCACCGTGTGCGACGTAGCCGAGCCGATCGTAAAAGTCGCGGACGCGGGTCTGTGCGTGGAGCGTGAGCCGTCCGAAACCCTCCTCGCGGGCCCGTTCTTCGACGGCGTCCATTAGCCGGACCCCCCATCCCTCGCCGCGCCGGTCGGCCGCGACGGCGACCCGCTCGACCTTGCCGGTCGGCGCGGCGGCCTCGGCCGCGTTGGCCCCTGCGGAGTCTGTGTCCACGGACGGGACGCGAAAGCGGGCTGCGCCGATGGGTTCGCCGTCGTCGTAGGCGACGAAGTGCGTCGCCGCCGCGTCGGGTTCGTCGTGTTCGTCCCACTCGATTTCCTCGTCGACGCCCTGTTCGTCGACGAACACCGCTCGGCGGACTGCGAAGGCGTCCTGCCGTTCGGCAGCGGACGTCGCGACGAAGACGCCGGTTCGACCGGGGTCGGTCTGTTCGCCGTCGGAAGCGCTGTCCTCGGCTGTGTCGCTCTCGGAGGTCACAGGAACACGAACGGAAGCCGAACGACTGAGCGTTTCGGATCGGACCGCTCGGGGCGCTGGATCGTCGTCTTCCAGTTCGAAAAGTGAGCGTCACGCTCACGAGCGTAGCAATTCGCCCGAGCGAACTCGGGCAGAATGATGTGCCGTCGTGGTAGTCGCCGAGGCGACTACAAGCCGGTATTAGTTACGAACGAGGTTCGTCGCGCGCGGGCCCTTCGGCGAGGACTCGATCTCGAAGTCGACGTCCTGACCCTCTTCGAGGTCCGGGCCGCCGACATCCTCCATGTGGAAGAACACGTCGTCGTCAGAGTCGTCAGTCGAGATGAAACCGTAGCCGCCAGTGTCGTTGAAGAAGTCAACCTTACCGTTTGCCATTGCAAACAAACGTACACCCCACCCACGGATAACACTTGTGAGGGTCGCGGTACCACGACGGTCACGAGCCGAACGGGACAGTAGCGACTGACGGGATCGGTCGGCGCTAAAGAAATGTCGGGGTGTACGAGTCGTCGCTTACTCGAAGAGTTCGACAGCCTGCTCGTAGCGGGCGCTGGGTTCCTCCCAGTCGACGACCTCGAAGAAGTTCTCGACGAAGTCGCCGCGGGCCGGACCGTAGTCGTGGTAGTACGAGTGCTCCCAGACGTCCAGCGCGAGCACCGGATGGCTGCCCCAGAGCGCGCCCTGGTCGTGCTTGTCGACGACCACGTTGCGCAGCTGGTTCGAGAACGAGTCGTAGACGAGAAGCGCCCACCCGCTCGCGGCGGACGCCGCTGCCTCGAACTCGCCCTTCCAGGCTTCATAAGAGCCGAAGTCCTCCTCGATTCGGTCCGCGAGCGCTCCGGACGGCTCGTCGCCGCCCTCCGGCGACATACTCTGCCAGAACAGGTCGTGGAGGATGTGACCGCTGCCGTTGTGGGTCACGTTGCGGATCGCACCGGCAGACGAGGAGAAGTCGCCCGCCTCACGGTTCTCTTCGAGCGTCTCCTCGGCCGCGTTCCAGCCGTTTACGTAGCCCTGGTGGTGGGTGTCGTGATGCCACGTCAGGACCTGTTCGGAGATGTGCGGCTCGAGCGCGTCGTAATCGTACGGAAGGGGATCGAGTTCGTAGCTCATAATTGGACCTCCGTTCCTTACCACGGACGGATTCCTGTTAAACGTTAAGAGAGGTATGTTAACACGAATTTCCTACTCGCCTGACCGGTCTGTTTCGCGACCGCTTCGGGTGCATTTCCCGTTCTGCGATACGGTTGAGTGAGATATGCATTACTACAGGAGAGATACCACGCATCGTTTCAGACGAAGGGGCCACGAGCGCAGCACTCCGGAATCAAAGCAATAATAACTCAAACACGCAAAATAATAATTGAATGGTGGAGACAATATAATGCACCGAAGAACGACCCATTGTGACTTCGCCGACGCGAGAACTGTATCGAAATCGGATCTGCGACTCGTCTCGTCCTACGCGGGCGCTCGCCCGTTCGCTGTCACGGGGGCGGGTGTGCGATGACGGCGTTCGCGCCGATCGGCCGAATCGACTCGCCGTTCGAGCGCCCCGGCGACGTCGATCACGACCTCGTCGACGAAACGGAGGGGACGATCGTCGTCGACGAGAAGTACGCCGCCGGCCTCGACGGCCTCGAAGGCTTCTCGCACATCGTGATCCTCGCACACTTAGATCAGATCGACGACTATCACCTCCGTGCCCGGCCGCCGCACGTCGAGGCCGTCGAAGTCGGCGTGTTTGCGACGCGGAGCCCGCACCGGCCGAACCCGATCGCACAGACCGTCGTCGAACTGCTGGAGCGGGACGGGAACCGTCTCCACGTCCGCGGACTGGACCTCGTCGACGGAACGCCCGTCCTCGACATCAAACCGTACGTGCCTACGGTGTCAGAGGACGAAGGCCTCGCGCTCGGGTGGCTCGACGAGCGGTAGCGCGCTCGCCGTCCTGGTAGCCGTTCGCTTTTCTAGTAGTCGTTCACTTTGCTGGTGGCTATTCGCTTTCCCCTGTCTCGCCTCAGTCCTCGCCGCGCGCAGCCTCGAACATCGCCAGTGCGGCCTCGCGACGCTCGCTGTGGTCGACGATCGGGTCGGGGTACTCGACGTCGATGCCGGCTCGCTGCGTCGGTGAGAGTTCGTGCCACTCGTGGATCAACTCGGCGTCGACCTCGCGGAATTCGGGCACGTACTCTTTGATGTACTCGGCGTCGGGGTCGTAGCGTTCGCCCTGCGTCATCGGATTGAAGATCCGGAAGTACGGCTGGGCGTCGGTCCCTGTCGACGCCGCCCACTGCCAGCCGCCGTTGTCGTTTGCGGTGTCGTGATCGGCGAGATACTCCCGAAAGTGCTCGTAGCCCTCTCGCCAGTCGATCTGCAGGTCTTTCGTGAGGAACGACGCGACGATCATACGGACGCGGTTGTGCATATACGCCTCCGCTTTGAGCTGTCGCATTCCGGCGTCGACGATCGGATAGCCAGTCTCGCCGTCCTTCCACGCCTGCAACTCGTCGGGGTCGTTTCGCCACTCGATGTCGTGTTCGTACGCGCGGAAATTCTCGGTCACGACCTCCGGATTGAAAAAGAGGACGTGCGCGTAGAACTCCCGCCAGGCGAGTTGAGACTGGAACTCCTCGACCGACTCGACCTGGTCGTCGCTGGCGCGCGCCCGCGCCTCGGCCGTCGCCTCGTACACTTCGCGGATGCCGATCGTTCCGAACTTCAGGTCCGCCGAGAGGTGCGAGACCGCGCCGCGGGTCGGGTAGTCTCGGTCCTCCTCGTAGCGGTAGATGCCGTCCTCACAGAACTCAGAGAGGCGCTCGCGGGCGGCCGCGGTTCCGGCGGGCTGGACGTCCGCGCCCGGTTCCTCGAAGCCGAGTTCTTCGATCGTCGGGAGCGCCTCGCCGGTGACGTCCGCGAGTGCGTCGGCCCCGGGCGCAGCGATCTGCTCGGGCTTCTCGCGGTCGCGCCACTTCTTCCAGAAGTAGGTGTAGACGGAGTAGGGGTCGCCGTCGTTGGTCGTGATCGACCCGGGTTTGTGGAAGATCGCGTCGTGAAACGACTCCCGGGCGACGTCGTGCTCGTTCAGCGCGCGCCGGACGCGGGCGTCGCGCTCGCGGGCGAGTCCGGAGTAGTCTTTGTTCCAGACGACGCGGTCGGCGTCGTACTCGGCGGCGAGGTCTGTGAGCACCGTCGCGGGGTCGCCCTGTGCGACGACGAGATCCGAACCGCGCTCGCGGTACCACGCCCGCAACGCGGATAGTGCGTCGAGCAGATAGCGAACGCGGGCGTCGCCGGCGTGATCGAGGACCGCGTCGTCGAAGACGAACACGGGAACGACGCCCGAATCGGGGTCGTCGCGGGCGGCGTCCCCCACGGCCTCGGCGGCCGCCGTGAGCGCACGGTTGTCCACCGCGCGGAGGTCCCGTCGGTGCCAATGAAGCTGCATACCGACACGTCGAACGCCCCCGCCGTCAACGTATCGGCAGTCCTGCCCGGTCGGCTGGCGAAGCGCGGACGCCTACGAGAGCGCGAGCGGGTCGATGTCGTCGCGACGGCCGTCGAGAACCGCGAACTGCTCGTCCCGTCGGCGTTCGAGCAGGTGCAGCAACCGCTCGGCCCAGCGGAGTTTCTTCGCCTTCGACGGTGAGACGCTCGGGTCGTCGAAGTCCCACCCGAGGAAGCGGAGTTCCGCCGCGCCGAATTCGTCCGCCAGGAACGCCGCGCGGTCGCCGTCGGTGAAGCCGCCGAAGTTGTAGACGGCGTCGGTCGGAGCCGCCTGCGTCGTCGCGACGACGTGCTCGTGTGCCAACTGCGGCGCCCACTCCTCTACGAGCGGGACGTTGTCGCCGTGGGCGTGGGCCGCGACGGGCGTGCCTGCCGCAGTTAGCTCCCGAGCCGTCTCGGGGTTCTTGTCGAGGTCCGTGACGAGGAGATCGACGTCGTAGCCGGCGTCGCAGACGACGTCCGCGGCTGTCGAGGCGGCGACGACTCTGTCGGCGTCGGCGACGTGGTCGACTTCCTCAGGAAGTGACGGCGCGGCACCGACGACGGCGACGACCTCGCCGGCGTAGTCCAACCGGTCGAAGTCGAACGGCGTCGCGTACCCGGCGAGCACGTCGCGGGCGCGCTCGTCGCCGTCGCGTGGATACTCGAAGTCGGTCAGGATCGATTCGTAGATCGGTTCCCAGGTTTCGAAGCGCATAGCTATCGCTCCCGAGCGTTACGGTGCGAGCCGGAATGGCACCAAGTACCCCTACCCGCGTGCCCTTCCGGCTTCCAGTGGACCGGTTTCAATCGGTCCGTCATAAGCTTTCCCGTGTTCTGACGCGTCTGACGGGGGGACACACGGCGTCTGACGCGCGTCTGCCGCCGGGCCGGTCAGCCCACGCGGGACGTTGTCTCATTTACGCTAGGTGTTCGGCGATCGTTTCGAGCGCCCCGGTGAGTCCGTCAGTGCCGCCCGTGAGCGCGCTGGCGAGTCCCGCAAGCGCGCCGACCGTGCCGAAGAGAAGGACAGTCCGTCCCGTCTCCCCGCCGCGGTCAGTGGCGCCGGGGGTACCGTTCCCGTCGGCGAGCACGGACTGCCCGTCGCCGACTGCCGCGCCCGAAACCACAGTCGCGCCCCGCTCGGCGGCCGCCGTCGAGAGCGCGCCCACGTCGGCGTCGGAGAGGCTATCGAGTTCGAACACCCGCACGACGGAATCAGTCGACACTGCGTCGGCGTCGGCGACGCCCATCCGGTCGAGGTGGCGTTCGGCCTCGCGGGGCGTCGTCACGTCGAGTTCCTCGATCGAAACGTCGCCGGCGCCCCGTTCGCGGACCCGGTCGCGGGCGAACTCGTGCCCGATCAGCGCGGCGTCGCGCGTCTCCGCGACGTCGTGCGTTCGGATCACGTGCGCGCCGCGCTCGACGGCCATCGACGTCGCCGCCAGCGAGACAGGGAGCGCTTCCTCGGTCGAGCGGCCCGCGATCGAGCGGAGGAAGTTCTTGCGGTTGATCGAGACGAGGATCGGGTAGCCGAGCCCGCGGAACTCCCGGAGCCGGCGGAACGTCTCGCGGTCGTC
Organism: Halobellus sp. Atlit-38R; assembly: GCF_003665925.1. Taxonomy (NCBI): domain Archaea; kingdom Methanobacteriati; phylum Methanobacteriota; class Halobacteria; order Halobacteriales; family Haloferacaceae; genus Halobellus; species Halobellus sp. Atlit-38R. Next base: position 407,531 of record NZ_QXIJ01000001.1, on the reverse strand, counting down.
TGCGAGCGTCTTCTCCTCGGACCAGCCGCCGAAGGCCGGGTCGACGAGCGTCTTGTCGGTGAAGCCGTTCAGCGAGAGCGCGTCGTAGATGTCGTCGACCTCCTCGATCGCGCCCGGACGCTCTAGGTCCGGCGGCGACGCCATCTTCGCGACCGCGACGTCGTAGTCCGCACAGACGCGCGGCATCTCCGGGTCGGCGAAGCCGCAAATGTCGTTGACCATATCGAAGCCGCGCGAGAGCGCTGCGTCGGCGACCTCGTGATAGCGCGTCTCGATCGAAAAGACGGCGTCGCCGGAGACGCTTTCGAGCGTCTCGACGGCGGTGTCGAGCCGTTCGAGTTCCTGCTCGGCGGAGAGCACCTCGAAGCGCTTGTTCGCGGATTCGAGGCCGACGTCGACGATGTCTGCGCCCTGATCGATGAGTTCGTCGTCGACGTAGGCGGCGGCTTCACCCGGGTCGTCGAAGACGCTCGGGTCGTAGGGCGACTCCTTCGAGACGTTCAGGACTCCCATAATCCGCGGCGGGTGCTCGTCCCCGATCGGCAGACCGGCGGCGTCCACAGTTCGCATACTCTGAGGAGGGACGGGAGACACATATACTGTCTGGCAGCGGCTTCTCGGCGGGACTTTTGACGCGGCAGCGAGAACGGGGTCGTATGCCCAAGCCGAAGGACGATTTCGACACGCTGTATCCGTACCGCCTCTACGAACCGACCGAGGTTCTCGACTCCGAGTTGATGTACACGGTCCCGGAGATCGCGCGACTGCTGCAGGGCCTCGATCCAGACGTCGAACTCGACGCCGACACCGAAGACCGCGTCGTCGCGTGGACGATCCCGTGGCTGATGACGCACGCCGACGAGTTGGTGATCAACGATCCCGTCGGCGACGAACCCGGCTACTTCGGCGTCGACAGCGAGGACCGACCTGTAGAAGAGATCCCCGACGACGCCGACGTGTAGCGGGCGCTGGGCGTCGAGCGAAGGGACTCCACCGCTTTCTCACATCCGTGCGGCCCGCGCGGCGAGTTCGACGTCGTCGATCGGACGCTCCGTGATGCTGGGGCCGTGGCCGACGTGGAGCGCCGCGAGGTCGTCGTCGAGCGTATCGAGGAGCGCGTCGATGCTCCGGATCAACGTCTCGCGATCGCCACCCTCGAGGTCGGTTCGGCCGAACCCGCCGTTCTCGAAGACGAGGTCGCCGGCGAAGCAGATGCCGGCCTCACGAGCGTACAAGCAGAGATGGTCCGGCTTGTGTCCGGGCGTGTGCAGCGCCACGTAGTCGTCGTCGCCGATCTGGACCGTCTCGCCGTCGGCGATGGCGTTGTCGACGTACTCGTTCTCGGGATCGTACCCCCACGTCTCGACGTCGAACGCCTCGCGGATCGCCGGGAGGTTCTTGACGTGGTCAGGGTGCGTGTGCGTGAGGTAGACGCGGTCGAGTTCGTCCACCTGCGCTTCGATGCGCGCGACGACGTCGAAGTTCGCGCCCGCGTCGACGAGCGCCGTCGTCTCGCCGGTGACGAGAAAGGCGTTCGAGGTGAACGCTCGGACGCCGCTCGCGAGATTCTGAATCATAGCCCCGGCTAGGCGATGGGCCGACTTGCCTCTTTCCGATCGGACGGGACGGCTGGCCGCCGCCTCTCCAGTGGATTCGTTCGAGCCAATCCCGGGACGGGTCCGGGTACTTTTGTGTCCGCACGCCCAGCCGTGGGTATGTACCGGAAGGGGCACTACGGGGTCTCGCTGCTCGTCTTCGCGCCGCTGGCGTTCGTTCTCGTCACGCTCGGCCGCGCGGGTCTCGCGGTCGTCACCGGGGGCATAATGCTGTGGCTGACGATGTTGCCCGACGTCGATCACCGCCTTCCGGGGATCTCTCACCGCGGCCCGACGCACTCGCTCGTCTTCGCCGCGCTCGTCGGCGCCGTCTTCGGTGGCATAGGAATCGCGCTGACGACGGTCACGACCGGTAGTACGCCGTCGTTCGCGACCGTCGCCAGTGGAGCCTCGCTCGCGGCGGTCGGATTCGCGACTGGGGTGCTCACCGTCGTCGCCCATCTCGTCGGCGACGCGCTCACGCCGGCGGGCGTCAACTTCCTCTGGCCGTTCTCCGATCGCACGTACACGCTCGGACTCTGGCGTGCGGACAACACGATCGCAAATTACGGGCTGTTTGCGGTCGGAATTTTTCGCGACGGGAGCGGCCGCCTACCTCGCTCTCGCGGTCTGAGGGGTCGCCGTCTCGCACGGATGCTTCGCGAGCCGATCTCGGCTTCCGTCTCAGGATTGCGACACAAGGCTTATTTATCGCCTTCGCGTTTTTGGGATTGCAATGGCGAAAGGAACGGTTGCGTTCTTTAACGACACAGGCGGTTACGGTTTCATCGAGAGCGAGGATTCTGACGAGGACGTCTTCTTCCACATGGAGGACGTCGGCGGTCCGGACCTCGAAGAAGGACAGGAAGTGGAGTTCGACATCGAGCAGGCCGACAAGGGCCCGCGCGCGACGAACCTCCAGCGCCTGTAAGGACGCACCACGATAGCGGTACTGCGGTCGGCGATCCCGTCGATTCTCACCACGATTCTGCATTTCTCACCCGGCGAGCGGCAGCGCCGGCAGACTGTGGGCTTACAGCGACCCGTCAGCGGCTCGCTCACGCACCTCGTCGGCTCGCTCGCGGATCGCCTCCAACTCGGCGTCGTCTTTGCGGTCGACGTGAGAGTACATCAGCCCCATTCGTCCCGTGCCCCGGAGCGTCTCCTCGTTGCGCTTCAGGAAGTCCCAGTAGAGCGCGTTGAACGGACAGGCGTTCTCGCCCGTGGTTTTGGTCTTCGCGTACGGGCACGCCGAGCAGTGGTCGCTCATCTTGTCGACGTAGTTCGCCGACGCGGCGTAGGGCTTCGAGGAGAGCACGTCGGTGCCGAACGACCCCATTCCGACGACGTTCGGCGTCGTCACCCAGTGGTAGGCGTCGACGAAGCCGAGGTGGAACCACTCGTTGAGTTCCGCGGGATCGACGCCGTACAGCAGCGCGAAGTTCGAGAGCAGCATCAGGCGTTCGATGTGGTGGGCGTACCCGCGGTCGTGGACGTGGGTGACGGCCTCCGAGAGACACTGCATCTCCGTCTCGCCGTCCCAGTACAGCGGCGGCAACGACGCCGTCTGACCGAGTTGGTTCGCCGACCCGAGGTTCGGCATCGCGCGCCGGTAGACGTGGCGCATAAACTCCCGCCAGCCGATCACCTGCCGGACGAACCCTTCGACGCTGTTGAGCGGGGCGTCGCCCGATTCGTAGGCCGCGACGACCGGCTCGACCACCTCGCGCGGCCGGAGCAGGCCGAGATTGAGCGCGGCCGAGAGCAACGAGTGACACAGCGCCCACTCGCCGTCGCGCATCGCGTCTTGGTACGTGCCGAACTCGGGGAGCCGGACCGAGACGAAGTGTTCGAGCGCCTGCGTTGCCGCCTCGCGCGTGACGGGCCAGACGAACTCGTCCATCGCGCCCCAGTGACCGCCGTAGCGGTCGGCGACGAACTGCTGTACCTCGCGCGTCGTCGCGTCCGGTTCGAATCGCGGCACGTCCGGCGGCGTCCACTCGGGCGGCGGCGTTTCCCTGTTGTCCTCGTCGTAGTTCCACGCGCCCCCGACCGGCTCGTCGCCGTCCATCAGGATGCCCGTCTCCCGGCGGACGTGGCGGTACCAGCCTTCCTGTCGGAACGTCTCGTTCTCGTCGCGCTCGCCCGCCCAGTCGTCGAACTGTTCGCGGGAGGTCAGAAACAGGTCGTTCTCGACGAGCGTGAGCGTGCCACCGCGTTCAGAGACTAACTCCCGTCGACGGTCGTCGGCCCCGTGGCTCGGCGACCGGAGTCCGAGGAGGTCGTCGCCGGGATTCACCTCGAAGTAGCGATCGAGTGCGTCCCCGAACGTCTCCGCTTGGAGGTACGTGACGTCGTAGCCGCGGTCCCGAAGGTCGTCGCGGAAGTGCCGCATCGCACTGAAGACGAGCGTGAGCTTCTGGGGGTGGTACGGACGCCGCTCGGCGAACGCGTGCGCTTCGATGAGCAGGACGTGATCCGCGGACCCGAGCGGGGCGGCGTCGGGGTGTAATTGATCGCCGAGGAGCCAAACCGTCATCGAACGGAAATTCGATGCCCGGCGACAAAGTCGACACGGCCGTTCCGTCCGATTACAAAGTTCGAAAATTGCGACGCGGGCGTCGGTGCTGGCACAGGCTCTGAAGAACAGCGGGAAACGGGACCTCGCCCTTCCTTAGCCGCTCTCGGTCTATCTCAGGGTCCTGAGGGGGGAGGGCAAGAATTTAGACGACGGGCGACGACGTGCGAGGTGGATCGCTATGGACGGCGCTACACCCCAAATCCTCGTCGTCGAAGACGAGCCAGACTTGGCGGAACTCTATGCCATCTACCTCTCGGACGTGTACGAGGTTCAGACGGCCACCAACGGAGAGACCGCGCTCGAACTCGTAGACGACGGGATCGACGTCGTCCTCCTCGATCGCCGGATGCCGGATATGACCGGCGACGAGGTTCTCGACGAGATTCGAACCCGCGGCATCAACTCGCAGGTCGCGATGATCACGGCCGTCGAACCCGACACGGACATCCTCGAGATGCCGTTCGACGACTATCTCGTCAAGCCTGTCACGCAGGAGGATCTGCACGGGCTCGTCGAGGTACTGCTCCGCCGCGCCGACTACGACGACCGCTCACAGGAGTTCTTCCGGCTCGCCTCGAAGAAAGCCGCACTGGAGTCCGCCCCCGACGTGTCTGTCGGCGAGGTCGACGAATACAAGGAACTGACACAGCGGATGGAAGAGATCAGAGCCGAACTCGACGACACGCTCTCAGATCTGAGCGAGGACGACTTTCGGGACGCCTTCGCGTCGTTCCCGGACATCGACGTCGACGACTCCGCCACGTTCGGGAACGGGGACGTCGACGGCCCGGACTCGTCGCCGTCCTTCTGAATTGTAGGCCGCTCTGCGCCGCTCTTTTCGAATCAGTCCGCTCTGCGGCTCCCCGGCTGGGGATCGACGTGCGCCGGCGTCATCAGATCTTCGTAGCGCCGCTCGTCGAGCCACTCTAAGAGCTCGACCAACTGTTCGGTCGCCGCCTCGAACAGCCGTGCGCCGATTTCGGGCGTCGCGTCGGTCTGGTCGCCGAACACGCCGTTCTCGGAGTTCTCGACGGCGTCGTAGAACGTTCGCGCGCCGTTCTGTCGGAGATGTTCTGCACTTTCGATGTCGCGAACGCCGCCGTCGCGGGCGGCTTCGAGTTGGTCGTCGCGGACGAGTTCGGGCGCGAGATGCTGAATCATCGCCGTCTCCTTCGGGCCGCCGTGGGGGCCGTTCTGCTCGAACACTTCGTCTACGAGTTCCGGGATCGACTCGTTCCACATCCACTCGACGGCGTAGAGCGTGCCGTCGTCGCGGAGGCGACGCCCGACTTCCCGCAGGTGCTCGACGTTGCCGCCGTGGGCGTTGACGTACACGACGCGGTCGATCCCGTGGTACGCGAGGTTTCGCGTCAGCGACTCGACGTAGTCGCGGAACTGCGGGGCGTCGACCCACATCGTACCGTGGAACTGCCGATGGTGCGGACTGACGCCGACGTTTACTGTCGGCGTGCAGAGAAAGCCCGTCCGGTCGGCGGCCTCGCGAGCCAGTCCCTCCGCGATGAGATGGTCGGTCGCGAGCGGGAGATGGGGACCGTGCTGTTCGGTCGATCCGAGCGGCACGATCGCCACCGACTCCTCGGCGACGTAGTCCCCGAGGTCGGGCCACGTCTGGTCTGCGACGTACATACCGGCCGGACGCGGCGAGGCATCAAGAAAGGTACGGCACGACGACGGGCAGCGGCGGGACGGTTGCGTCCGACAGTGTTACTCGCTCGCCGTAGCGGTGCGCTCCGAGTCGCTCCTCACTGGTCTGCCGACGGACTGCCGATGGCCGCGCCGGCGTCTTCGTCGGGACCCTCCTCGGATCCACGGAGCACGACGACGAACGCTCCCAGGCCGACGAGCAGCACGGCGAACTGGACGAGCCCGCCGAGGATCGGGACGGCACCCAACAGAGCCACGGCGACGACGCCCACGAGGAGTGCGACCCAGCGGTTCTCGGAGTCGACGAGCGACAGCAGCCACGTGCCGACCACGATAGCCCCGTAGACCGACGTCACCCACAGGAGCAGCCCGAAGACGACGGCCCCGGCCAACGAGAGCGGAATGCCGACGATCGTGATGAGCAAGAGCAACAGCACGATCGGGACGCCGATCAGCGTCAGGAGTCCGATGCCGCCGCTGCGGAGCGTCTGGGTTCGGCCTGCATCGACGAGCCGTCGGGCGAAGTTCGGTGCGACTACGAGGAGTACCGCGCCGAGCACGAGGTTGACCAGTGTGGAGTAGACCGACCCGACCCAGGCGGGGATCGCCGGGAGGCCAGCACCCCCGCCGGAGCCGAACACGTCGGGACCGGTGACAGAGAGCGACTCGTCGCGGGTGACCTCACCGGAGACGCTCGCACCATCGGCGAGCGTGAAGTTGGCGGCGTCGTAGGTGAGCGACCCGCCGATCGCCGCGGTCGACCCGACGGCGAGCGTGTCCGCGCCGACCCGCGCGTCGCCGTCGATCGCCCCGTCGAGGCGGACGTCGGCCGCGCCGGCTTCGAGCGATCCGCCGATCTGCGAACCTTCTCGGAGCGCGAGCGCCGCCGAACCGACGGTGACGTCGCCGTCGACCGTGCCTTCGATCACGACGCTCCCGGCGGCGGCGTCGAGCGACCCCGTCACGCGACCCGACTCGGTGACGAGCACCGATCCGGCCGCGGCTTCGACGTCGCCGTCGACCGTGCCAGCGATGACGATCGATCCACCGACCGCTTCGAGATCGCCGTCGTACGTTTCGCCGGCGTCGACGCGGACGACGCCGCCGACCGATCCGTCTGAGCCCGGCCCGCTCGGACCGACCTGCTGTGCGCTCGCGACCATCGGCAGTCCGCCGAAGACGACGATGGCCGTGAGGAGGAGTACGAGTGGTACACGTGGAGACTGTGACATTCTGCTCACGAGAGGGGGACCTCTCATCGAAACGATACGATGGCATCGGCCTTAATTATATTCGAGTGAGAGTATTCGGGAGTCGCCGGTCCCACCTCGCCGCGTGGCTTTTTGCCGGTCCGGTGTGTGCGCTCCGCTATGGAGTACACGACGCTCGGTAATACGGGAACGACCGTCTCGAAGATCTGTCTCGGCTGTATGAGTTTCGGCGACAGCGGCTGGCGCGAGTGGGTGCTCGACGAGGAGGACGGGACGGAACTCGTCGACCGGGCCATCGAACTGGGCGTGAACTTCTTCGACACCGCGAATATGTACTCTCGCGGTGAGTCCGAGCGCGTCCTCGGCGAGGCGCTCTCGGAGTACGACCGCGACGAGTTCGTCGTCGCCTCGAAGGTGTACTTCCAGATGGACGACGACGATCCGAACTCCGGCGGCCTCTCGCGAAAGGCGATCGAACAGGAACTCGACAACTCCCTCGCGCGACTGGGGATGGACACGCTCGATCTCCTGCAGATCCACCGCTGGGACTACGACACGCCGATCGAACAGACGATGCGGACGCTCGACGACGCCGTCCGGCGGGGCAAGACCAGATACCTGGGCGCGTCGTCGATGTGGGCGCACCAGTTCGCCGAAGCACAGCACACCGCCGACCGACTCGGTTTGACGCCGTTCTCGACGATGCAGAACCACTACAATCTCCTGTACCGGGAGGAAGAGCGTGAGATGCTACCGCTCTGTGAGAAACAGGGCGTCGGCGTCATCCCGTGGTCGCCGCTCGCGCGCGGCCGACTGGCGCGGCCACACGAGGACTCGCGCGCGACGACCCGCGGGGAGACCGACGACTACGCGCACCAGCATCCGTATCTCGACAGCGGCGGCCACAAAGTCAACGAGCGCGTACAGGAACTCGCCGACGAGAAGGGCGTGAAGATGGCCCAGATCGGGCTCGCGTGGCTGTTCGCCGACGATCGGGTCGACGCGCCGATCGTCGGGACGACGAGCGTCGAACACCTCGAAGACGCCGTCGAGGCGCTGTCGATCGATCTCTCGGATTCGGACATCGAGTACCTCGAAGAACCTTACGAGCCCGTCCGCGTCTCCGGCCACGAGTAGCTCGCTCGGGAGCGTCGCTCACTCGGACGCATCGCTCACGATCGTCCGTCCCCCGCCGGCGTCGTCCGACCCGGCGATTCGCCACACGGCCCGCCCGGCGACGAGCGCGATCGCGACCTCCGAGGATCCGACGAGGAGGAACGACGCCAGGAATCCCGCCGTCGACGTCGTCAGTCCGCCGAGGAGGAACCCGGCGAGGAATCCCAGGCTGCCGAACACGTTGAACCCGCCGAGCGCCGCGCCCCGCGTCTCCGGCGAAGCGACGTCCGTCACGAGCGCCATCGTCGCCGGCGCGACCAGCGCGCCGAGGGCGCCGACGGCGACCATCGCGAGGACGGCCAGTTCGACGCCGGGCGCGATACCGACGGCGACGATCCCGAGCCCATAACAGATCGATCCGACGGTCACTGGAATCGCCCGCCCGACGCGGTCCGAGAGGATGCCCGCGGGGTACTGCAGGAGCGCGAACGGGACGAAGAAGGCCGCGAGCGCGAGGCCGGCGCCGGCGGCATCGAGACCGAACGATTCCCGAAAGTAATAGACGCCCACGAGCGCGAAGAAGCCGGCCGTCATCCGATCGATGAATCCGAAAGTGTAGGGAACGGCCAGCACCGGGCGGTCCTTGAGCCGTTTGAGCGCGTCGCCAACGCGGATCCGGCCCGCTCCCGGCAGTTCCTCGGAGATCGTCACGAACAGGATCGCGACTGCAACGAGCGTCGCCGCCGCGGCGTACAGCGGGTACAGCGGGTCGGCGTCGGCGAGACGGCCACCGAAGACGGAGCCGAGCGCCGCGCCGAGACCGATCGCGATGCCGGCCGCGCCCATATTCCGACCGTTGCCGCCGGAGAGGTCCGCCAGAGCGGTGATCGCGAGCGAGAACGCGCCGATCGTCGCCGCGCCGCCGACGAGACGAACGAGGAGGACACCCGCGAACGGGATTCCCAGCGTCGGTGCGGCCGCGAGAAGCAGGTAGCCGGCCGCGCCGCCGAGTGCGCCGGCCGCGGCCAGCGGCATCCGTCGCCCGAGGGCGTCGCTCGCGGCCCCCCAGACGCTGGCGAAGGTGACGAACGCGGCGAACTCCGCGACGAGGAACCACATCCCGGCGCGGATTTCTCCTCCGCCCCCGAGTGCGGTGACGATGTCCTCGACGCCGGGGTACAGAAACACCTGCGAGACGAGCACCCCCCAGACTCCGATGGCGAGCCGAATTCGTGTCTCGCGACGAGTCACGGGACCCTTTTTGCTGTCCCGATAAATATCCGCGTCGTTTTCGGAACCACAGCCGGCGGCCGACGCTACCGCTGGTCGCACACACGGTGCGCCATCAGAACCCACTTTGCCGTCAGGGATCTACTGACTCGTATGGTAGACGGGCGGGGCGACCGGACGCGTCGCGACGTGCTGAAAGCGGCCGTTGCCGTCGGCGGCGCGGCAGCACTGTCGGCGTGTCTCGATCGCACACCGGAACCGGTGCCAGCCGGCACCGACCAGTTTTCGTCGCTGCCGGAGCGACAGCACGCGTGGAACGACCGTGTCCGGACGGACGAACACGGGAACACCCTGCTTCCCAAACACCAACTGTTGCTGTATCTGACGCTTCCGGGAGAGGGGCCGCCGGACGAGGCCGACAGAGCGACCGTCGAGACAGCCCTACAGACGCTCGATCGAGCGTACGAACGGAGCAGCGAGGGACTGCTGTACTCGATCGCGTACTCACCGCGGTACTTCGATCGGTTCGAAGACGACCTCCCCGACTCGATCGACCTCCCCGAGCCCCGAGCGCTCTCGTCGTTCGAGACGCCGACGCTGGATCGGCAGGACGCGTTGCTTCACCTCGCCTCAGACCGTGCGGACGTCGTCCTCGCCGCGGAGGAAGCGCTGACGGGCAACGAAGACACCGCGAACGACGTCCCTGTCGAGGCGACCCTCACGGACGTCTTCGAGGTTTCAGACCGCCGGTCCGGATTCGTCGGTGCAGGGATGCCCGCGGACCGACAGGACGGGCTGGCGGGCATCCCGTCGTCGAATCCGGTTCCGAAGGAGTCACCGCTGTTTATGGGCTTCATCGCGGGGTTCAAGCGGAACCAGGCGACCGAAGACTACGTCACGCTTTCGCAGGGTTCCTTCGCGGGTGGGACCACGAAACACGTCTCGAACCTCCGGATGCGGCTCGACGACTGGTACGAGGAGCAGTCCTTCGAACAGCGCGTGGCGGAGATGTTCTCGCCGGTGCACGCCGAGCGCGACCTAGTCGAGGGCGTCGGCGCGAACCTCGGCGACGACAGCGGCGTCACGGCGGAGATGATCGACGACATCGAAGACCACGCCCGACAGTTCGCCCGCGTCGGCCACGCCCAGAAAGCCGCGCGTGCGAACCGCGAAGCGGACGGGACGCCGCGAACGCTCAGACGACACTTCGAATCGACCGACAGCGACGAGGCGGGGCTACACTTCCCCAGTCTGCAACGAGAGATATCGACCTTCGAGGCGGTTCGCACGGCGATGAACGGGACGGACCTCACCGAGATCCCGACGATCAGACAGCGCGTGAACAACGGGATTCTCGAATACGTGTTCGTGAAGCGCCGCGGCAACTTCCTGGTGCCACCGCGGTCGCTTCGCGCGCTTCCGACGCCCAGCGGCACGACACCTGGTCTCGACTGAAGCCAGTTTCGAGAGCGGCGGCTCGATCAGCCGAGCTGGCTGTCGATGGCGCCGCTGACGCGTTCCCAGCCGTAGTTGTCGAGGAGCTGTCCGTTCACGTAGACGGCTGGCGTCCCGGGAACACTCCGCTCGGATCCGGTCTCTCGGTCGGCTTCGACGACCGGGCGGTAGGACTCTTGCTCTGCGGCCGCGGCGACCGTACAGCCGTCGACACCGAGGTCGGACGCGATGTCGTGAACGACCTGATAGCCGTCGTCGCTGAGGCGACCCTGATTCTCGTAGACGCGCTCGGTGAAGGTGAAGAACGTCTCGGCGTCACTCCGGTCCTGCACCGCGCGCGCAGCAGAGGCCGCGAGCCACGACCAGTTGCTCACCGGGATCGGGTAGTCGAAGAAGCGATACCGAACGTCGCCGGCGTCGACGTAGTTCGACTTGATCTTCGGAGCGACAGACAGCGTAAACTCCTGACAGTGCGGGCAGGTGAAGTCCTCGAAGATGTCGACGGTGACGGGGGCGTCTTCGGGGCCGAGTGCGGGGCGCGGCAGCGACGAGACTGTGTCGAGGTTGCCGACGTCACACCCTTCCGGAAGCGCACTCCCACCGGAGCCGCCGAGACAGCCGGCTGTCGCGCCGAGCGTCGTCACTCCACCGACCGCAGCGAGATAGGACCGCCGTGTCGTTCGCATACCGGATCGCACGGCTCGCCGACATATATATAGTACCGTTTGCGGAAGGCGCGGTTCCGGTGAGCGCGGCTCGGTGACCCCGCGGTCGGAACCAGTCGATTTTTCACTCGCGCGCGCGGCTCTCCGGTATGGAGTTCGAAGAGGACGACAGCGTGGTACTGCGCGACAAGCACAGCGAATTCGACGGCGAGGTCGGCACGATCACGCAGGTCGTCGAGACGATGTTCGGCGACGCGACCTACACCGTCAGCTTCGAGGACGGCCAGGAAGTCGGCATCTCCGCTGATCAGCTCGAAGCCGCGGACGAAGACGAAGAGTAACGGGAGTTTTTCCCCGCCGCAGCGCGAAGCGTCGCTAATGCCCCGAATTCCGTTTCACTACGTCGATCTGCGGACTTTCTGCTACGAGACCGAAGACGACAAGCGAGTCGAGAGCGCGCTCCGAACCTTTCTCCCCGAGGAGTTCGAGGTGACCCGCACCGAGAGCACCGGTCACCACGGCGACCGGATCATCGTCTTCTCGGCCCGCGTGGAGAACGCCGACGACGTCCGCCACGTCCTCGCGAAGTTGTCCGAACTGCCGGATTTCGACGCGTTACTCGAGGAGCTCGACGACCGCGTCACCGAGAACACCGAGCTATTCTTACGATTGGACAAACAGGCGGCGTTCCGCGGCGACGTCCGACGCGGCAACGGGATCACGCTGCGGGCGAAGGTGGAAGCGTACCCCGCCACGAAGGAAGCGGCCGTCGAGAACGCCCGGGAAGCGCTCTCTGAGGCCGACGACCTCTCGTAGCACGGCAGTCGTGGCACTTGCACGTAGCGCGTCGCCGACGGACGCGGTCGGACGCTACGCGATTGGAGTAGCGAGCAGGTAGCACTGGCCGACCACAGGGCGATGTGCTACACAACTGCGGTGCGCCCTGCGACAGGAGTCAACGCATAGGCTGCGTGGTCCCGTCTTCGTATATAAATGCTCCCGCGGGAGAACGCACCGTCTGCCGTCGCCGCCGACTCAGTTATCCGTCCACTTGATCGAGCAGCCCTGCGAGGGCGTCTCTGCGATCGGAACGTCGTCACCGGCGAGGAGCGCTTCGACGGCCTCGCGCATCTCGTGACGACTCGGCTCTTCGTCGGGGCTCATCGCGTCGTCGATGCGTGAGTGGAAAGCGAGTCGGAACGTATCGCCGTCGCGCTCGAAGAGGAATGGATCGGGCGTGCAGACGGCTCCGTACGCGTGCGCGACCTCCTGTGACTCGTCGCGGAGGTACGCGGTGTATTCGATGTCGCCCACGTCGACACGTTCTTGCATCCGTTCGAAGGAGTCGTCGGGATACTCCGCGGCGTCGTTCGGGTTGATGCCGACGACGGCGAGATCGTCGTACGCGCTCGCGAGGTGATTCAGTTCGTCGACCTTCGCCTCGGCGTACGGGCAGTGATTGCAGGTGAAGACGACGAGCAGCGCCTCGTAATCGTCGAAATCCGAGAGCGTGTACGTTTCCCCGTCGGCACCGGGGAGTTCGAACGCCGGTGCCTCCTCGCCGTGCGACAGTTCCGAATCGGATTCGACTAGAACCATATAGCCGAGGTAGAGGGCTGTCGATAAAAGACGTTGTCCGTTGCGGCAGGTCGGTGTGCAGCCTCGCGGCCGGCCAGTTCACTCGACGCTGACCAGATACACCGCCACGAGCGCGAGGCCGATCCCGAGCAGTTTCCGCCCCGTCAGCGATTCGTTCAGGAACACGATGCCGAGCGCCGAGCTGAGAACGAGGAACATCCCGAAGATCGGCGAGACGACGCTCACGGGACCGAGCGACAGCGCCCGGTAGTACGCGAGAATCCCGACCATCAGGCAGATGCCGGCGACGAAGACGTACTTCGATTTGGGGTGGGAAACGTACGAGAGTGCATCAGAACCGTTGTAGACGACGACGAGGACCGTGCCAGCGACGAGAATCGCGTTGCCCAAGAGCGCCGCGACGTTGCTGGGGATCTTCACCGAACCGGTCGTCGCGACGCTCATGAGCGGAGCGACGAGCGAGTACGCGACGAGAGCCAGAATAGCCCACGGGAGGTAGTTCATACTTCGGCGTGGGTACAGCGGCGGATTCACCGTTTCGATCGCAGGTCTATGGGCCGGAACGGGCTCAATCGCCGTCGGCGCCGGCGGCCGCACCGGGAACCGCGAACGACGCGTCGCGGACGATACGGAGCCCGAGAGCGAGCGAGAGGACGCCGAGGGCGGAGACGAGTCCGAATGAGACTGTGAGACCGGCCGTGTCGACGAGGTAGCCGAAGACGGGCGGGGCGACGACCCCACCCAGCGAGATACCGATCGTGACGAGCGCGAAGTTCTTCCCCAGGTCCGCGCGCCGCGAGAGCCGGTCGGCGAGCGTCGAGCGCGCCGGGCGGGAGAAGCTGATGCTCCCGCTCAAGAGTAGCACGATGCCGACCGCTGCCAGCGGGAGCGAGAGCGTCGCCAGCAGCGCTGCGACGACGACGAGCGCAGCATAGCCGCCGACGACGATCGGCCCGGCACCGACGCGGTCGGTGAGGCCGCCGCCGGCGAGAATCAGCCCCGCGCCGACGACGAGCATCGCCGACGTGAGCGCGCTCGCGGTCCCGTCCGGGAGGCCGTAGCCGCGCACGAGCAGACTCGGTGTGTAGGTCCGGATCGCCCACGCGGCCGCAGAGGTGAGAAACGCGAGCACTGTGAGTCCCAAGATCCCGCCCGAGGAGGCGAGCGTCCGGAACAGCGCGCGAATCCGACCCGGAACGGAGCGCAGCGTGGGGCGTTCGTCGGGGCGCTCCGCCAGCCCCGGCCGGGTGATCTCGTCGTCGACGCTGCGGAAGCGGAGCAGGCAGTAGGCGGCGAAGACCGCGCCGACGACGGCGACGACGCCGATCGCGACGCGCCAGGACAGATCCAGCGCCGTCGTCCCGGCGACGACGGCGTATGGGGCGGCGAGCCCGACCGACCCGCCGAAGGCGTGGGCGCTGTAGGCTCGTCCGCGGTTCTCGTCGGTCGAGACGGCCGCGAGCAGCGGATAGTGAGCGGGGTGGTGGCCGGCGACCCCGACTCCGAGCACGAGCTGGGCGACGAGCAGCCACGCGTAGGACGTCGCGAGCGCGGTGAGGGCCGCGCCGAGGGTGCCCACGACGAGCGAGATTCCGAGCACGAGCGTCCGGCTGTAGGCGTCGGAGACGTACCCCATCGGGAGTTGGAGGACGAGCACGACCGCGTTCTGCACCCCGATCGCGAGCCCGATGGCGGCGATGCTCACGTCGAAGCGGGCGGCGAGCACGCCGACGAGCGGCGCGAGCATCACCAGATAGGAGTGGTTCACGAAATGCGAGCCAGTGACGAGAGCGACGACCCGGCGGTCCTGTGCGTCGGTCACACCGGGAGGTCACCACCCGAGCGAAATATAGCCGCCGGAAGCGGCCCGTCGCGGTCGGTTCGTACACCGGCGCGTTACCGCTGTCGTCGCCGCTTCGTGCGCCGCCACACTCACCGCCGTCTGCGCTGCCGCTCGCGGCGGTCCTGCTGCCGCCAAACCTCGGCGAAGGACTCGAAGAAGTCCGCGCCAGTGTCGACGACGACGTGATCGGCGCGGAGCGTTCGGGCTCGCGCGGCGACGTCGTCGACGTGTTCTGCGAGCCGGTCGCGGTACGCCTCGGCGGTCGAGCCGGCGAAGTACGCGCGCTGGGTCGTACCCGTCTCGGGATCTTCGAAGACGGTGTCGCCGGCGACGTCGGGGTCACGTTCCTCGGGCGCGACCACGTGGACGAGCAAGACGTCGTTGTGTCCGAGCGCGGCGATCCCGTCTTCGACCGCCTCGGGGTCGTCGAGAAAGTCGCTCACGACGACGACGAGCGAGCGCGAGTGAATCGTCCGCGCGTACGCCTCCAGCGCGTCGGTGAAGTCGGTCCGGCCGTCGGGATCGATCGCGTTCACGGCGTCGAGCAGGCGGAGGAGTTCGCCACGCGTAGACCGGCCGCGGTCGAGGCGGTCGACGCCCGTGCCGAGCGCCGAGAACCGGAACGAATCGTGCTGTGTGGCCGCGAAGTACGCGAAGGCGAGGCCAAATCGGGCCGCGAACTCGAATTTGTTGGCCGCGCCTTCGCCGAAATCCATCGAGGCCGAGGTGTCGAGGAGAACGTGGACCGTGAGGTTGCGCTCGGCCTCGTACTGCTTGATGAAGTACTCGTCCGTTCGGGCGTAGACGCGCCAGTCCACGAGCCGAACGTCGTCGCCGGGCGTGTACCGGCGATAGTCGCTGAACGTCAGCCCCTCGCCGACGTTCGACGAGCGTTGTGTGCCCTGCTGTCGGGCGTCGGTCTCGCGCCGCAGCGCCCCCTCCAGACGGGCCAGTTCGTCGAGGAACGCGGGCTCGATCGGCATCGTTACAGGAGTTCTGCGACGACATCGTCGGCGCCCACGCCCTCGCGCTCGGCCCGGAAGTCGACGATGAGGCGGTGTCGGAGCACCGGGTGCGCCATCGCCTCGACGTCCTCCCAGGAGACGTGGGAGCGGCCGTCGAGGAACGCGCGCGCCTTCGCGGCGAGGACGAGACCCATACTGGCCCGGGGGCTCGCGCCGAACTCGACGTCTTCAGCGGCCCGCGTCGAGCGCACGAGGTCGATCACGTCGTCGCGGATGTCGTCGGCGATCGGGACCTGGCGGGTCAACTGCTGGGCCCGCTGGAGCTGGTCGCGCGAGAGGACGCGGTCTACGGTGGGATCGGGTGCGCCCGTCGTGTACCGATCGACGATCTCGCGTTCCTCGTCGCGGCTCGGGTAGTCGACGAGGATCTTGAGCAGGAAGCGGTCGGTCTGCGCCTCCGGAAGCGGGTAGGTCCCCTCCTGGTCGATGGGGTTCTGGGTGGCGAGCACGAAGAACGGACGCGGCAACTCGCGCGTCTCGCCGGCGGTCGTCACCTGCTTCTCCTGCATCGCCTCTAAGAGCGCCGCCTGCGTCTTCGGTGTCGCGCGGTTGATCTCGTCGGCGAGGACGATGTTCGCGAACACCGGCCCGCGCTCGAAGACGAACTCCCGCTCGCCGTTGACCTCCCGGATGATTTCGGTCCCGGTGATGTCGGCCGGCATCAGATCCGGCGTGTTCTGGATGCGCGAGAACGACAGGTCGGTCGCCTCGGCGATCGTCCGAACGAGCGTCGTCTTCCCGAGGCCGGGGTTGCTCTCGATCAGGCTGTTCCCGTCGCAGAGCAGACAGACGAGCAGTTGCTCGACGACGTCGGACTGCCCGACGATTCGCTTTGCGACCTCCTCGCGGAGGGCGGCGAGTCTGCGCTGAATCTGTTCGATCTCCTCGTTTGTTCCGTTCATCGTAGTAGGTTCAGATTAGGTCTGGGCGGCTGCGCCCTCGTCCTCCTCGTCGAACTCCCTGATCCGCAGATTGTACTCCCGGACGAGTTCGGCATCCTCGATCTGCTCGGCGCCGGTGAAGCCGGCCTGCTGGCTGTCGAACTCGCCGCTCCCGCCCCCGCCGATGTAGCCGCCTGACGGCCCCGTCGGACCGTCGCCGGTGCCGTCGCCGGTTCCGGGAACGGTGATGTTCTCCAGTTCGTCGCCGGCCTGAACGTCCTCGGGGTCGCCGAGGATCTGATCGCCGTCCTGCAGGTCGTCGTCGTCGGGCGGCGTGAGCTGTCCGTTACCGTCGCCACCCGGGCCGAGAAGGCCGCCGAGGTCGGGGTCCACGATGGCGACCTGGACGCTCGCGAGGCTCACGAGGACGATCAAGAGCGCGGTGACGGCGACACGGCGGGTCGCGACCAGTTCGAAGCTCGACGTCTCGCCGAGCGTCTCGATCACGTCGTCGTAGAGGCGACGCGCCATCGCGGTGTCTGCCTCGTCGCCGACAGAGTCGCGGGCGGTCCGCAGTGCCTCCCGAACCTGGGGGTTGGCCGTCTCGAACTGCTCGACGAGCGGGCGACGGAGTCGGAGCGTCGACTCCACGGCGAAGGCGACGACGCCGACCACGACAGCGAGAATCGAGGTAGCGTGAATCGATCGCGGTGCGACGTCGCCGAGCAACGGGAGGGCGCGGAGCGCTTCGACGACGACGGCCGGGAGCCCGAACGCGGTCGCGAGCCACGACGGCTCGAAGAGTGCGAAGACGAGATTCGCGAGAACTGCGAGGAGTGCGGCGTCGACGGCGGCCTGGAGGAGTGCCGCCTTCTGCACCTCTCGTCTGACTTCGTCGAGTGCTTCCCGTACGCGATCAGTCGCGGCGGCGCGCCCGGTTTCGGCGGCAGGTTCCGCGTCCCCGTCACGCCCGTCTGCGTCCGCTGTTCGGGCGCCGAAACCCGGATCGGCGTCGAACGTCAGGTCGTCGGCGTCGCCGTCGCCCCGCGCATCGTCGCCGTCGCCGGGCCACTCGCCGTTTCGTTCCTCGGCCGAACCGAGCCACTCCTCGACGGGGTCGTCGTCGCCGCTAGACATTTTCACACTCCTGTGGGACTGTCTCGTTCGCCTGCTGCCACTGCTGGCAGACTGCGCGTAGATCCTCCCGATACCCGTCGCGCTCGTCGCGAGCCGTCGACAGTTGGCTCTGTAGCTCCTCGACGCGATTCTCCAACTCCGACACCCGCGACTGCAACGACTGAATCCGGTCGCGGGCCGAGCGCAGATCCTCGCGGAGCTGTTCGTTCTGCGCGCGGAGTTGGTCGTTCTGCGCCGCCACCTCGGAGACGCCGGACTGATAGAGCGCCGTCACTCCGACGGTCCCGGCGGCGAGGACGAGGAGGGCGGCGACGAGCACGAGGTTCAGGCGACGGCCGACGAAGCTCACGGGAGGCCTCCGTCCGACGTGGTATCGCGGCGACGAACTTGAAGCCGCCGGTAGCTCACTTCGGCCGTGAAGACGAGCAGCCCGAGGAGTAACGGGAGCCACGTCCAGTCGGTCCGAACGGGCCGGATGCCACGGGCGCGCTCGGTGGCGAAGCGAGCGATCTGTTCGCCCTGCCCCGCGGTGAACTCCCGGCCGCCGGTGTCCTCGGCGAGCGATTCCAGGGCCGGGTCGGGGCCGAAGGCAGCGTACTCACGGGCGTAGTCGGCGGCGTAGGTCGCATCGAGTATCTGGAAGTACCCCGTGCTGTCGGGCGTCACTGTCGCCTGGAACGTCTCGTCGCCGACGCGCCGGAACGCGATACCGTCGACGTCCGGGCGGTCGGCGCCGCGATAGGTCACGGTCGTCGGCTCGCCGACGCGCGTGTCGGGAATGCCCGTGACGCCGGTCGCCTTCCGTTCGGGATCGCCGATAGCGTAGTTCGTCGTCCGGGTCACGAGCAGGGAGTCGGGCTCGCGGAGCAGACCGCCGAGCGTGCCGTCGTCGTCGTGCGCGGTGATCGTGGCCACGCGGCCCAGCCCGTAGCGCCACGTCGCGAGCGCCGGCTGGCCGGTGTCGCCGGCGACGAGGAAGTCCGCGCCGCGGCGGACGGACACGTCGTTGAACGCGTCGGGATCGGCTGTCAGCGTGACGCCGGAGGTGATGAACGTTCCACGGTCGATGACGATGAGTCCGGAGCCGCCGGGCGCGCCCGTACCGCCGAAGAGGATGCCGAGCCGGGTCGTCTCGGTCGCCCGGAAGTAGCTTCCTCCACCGGCGCCGGCGATGGTCCGCAGCGTGCGTTCGTTGATGGTTTCGCCCGCGCCGACGGTGACGACCTGGATCCCGCGTTCGGAGAGTTGTCGGGCGACGCTCGCGGCCTCTTCGGGGTTGTCGTGGCCGTCGCTGATGAGGATGACCGTCCCGACGCGGTCGCCGAGGAGTTCGCCGCCGCCGTCGACCCCGGCGGCGATGTCGGTCGCCCCCCCGGCGCGAAGCCGTCGGATCTTGTCCTGAAGCTCCTGGCGATTCTGCGACAGCGGTTCGACCTCGGAGACGCGGTACGCCTGGTAGTTGAAGCCGACGAGCCCGACTTCGTTCTCGTCGCCGAGTTGGTCGAGCACCGAGAGCGCGGTCGCCTTCTGGATCCGCATTCCCTCCTGGGCGCTCCCCGAGACGTCGACCGAGAGGACGATGTTGGTCGATCGGGGTTCGCCCTCGCCGACCGAGACGGGAAGCATCGACGCGAGATTCGACCCCTGGTAGCCGCCGCTCTCGAAGGAGTTGGTACCGCCGACGACGAGGAGGCCGCCGCCGTCGATGACGAACTCCTGGAGGCGGTCGACGTTTCCGATCGAATCGGCGGGGGCGTCCTGCACGACGACCGCGTAGTACGGCGAGAGATCCTCCGGCACGCGCTCGGCCGTCTCGACGTCGTACAGGCGGTCGAGGTAGTCGCGGAAGGGGTACTCGCCGGGCGAGACGTAGAGGATCTCCGGGCGCTCGACCACGCGAACCGTTTGCCGGCTGACGTCGTTCTCGACGAACCGATCGGTGACGTCGATCTCGGCGGTCACGGTGTGGCTCCCGGTGGACTCGAAGGTGTGGTTGAACATCACGGGCGCGGGCACGTCGTTCACTGTCCGTTCGAGCACCTGTTCGCCGTCGACCGAGACCGTGAGGGTCGCGGTGGTGTTCCCGCCGACGCCGTCGACCCGGGCGACGAATCGGTTCTGGACGCCGAGGCTGGCTTTTTCTGGCCCCTCGACCGTCACGTACCGCTCTCGCGTTCGGGGTTCCATCGAGACGGTCGAGACCGTCGCGTTGGCCGAGCGCGCGAGTTCGGCCGCCTGCTGGAGCGACTGCCCGCTCGTCACCCGCCCGTCGCTGAGGAGGACGAGACTCCCGTTCTCACGGATGTTTGCCGCGACGGCGTCGCCGACGGGTGAGGAGTCGGCCGCGCCGACCGGGACCTGTCTGACCGAGACGCCCGCGGATTCGATCGACTCCGCGAGCCGGTTTTCGACGTTCGGCGTGACGGCCATACTGTCCGACTGATCGACGAGCATCGTCACCCGCGGCTCGCCGGTCGTCAGTTTCGATTGAGTCGTGTAGGGACCGGCCGCCGAGAGCACGACGAGCGCGACGACGGCGAGCCGTGCGGCGAGGAACCACCGCCGCGAGTCCTCCGAAGCGGTCCCAGACGCGTCGCGGAAGACGAGCGCCCAGAGCGCGAGCGCCGCAATCGGGAACGCGAGGAGGTACGCGGGGCGCGCGAGACCGACGGAGAGCCCCTCGATCAGTTCGACAGACAGCTCGAGCAGTGTTGCCGTGGCGGGATCGAGTGGTGTTGCCGTGGCAGAGTCGAGCAGTGCGGCGGTGGGAACGGCCGCAGCGAGCGCGACCATCAGAGATCACCCCGCCGGCGGAGGAACGCCACCTCGCCGATCGCGACGGCGACGATGCCGAGTGCGACGAGTTCCGTCAGTGGGTCGGGAGCCGTCCGTTCCTCCTCGCGCGTGGTCGGCCCGCCGCCCGCTGTTGCGTTGACAGTCGCCGCCGACACGTCGGACTCGGCGGGATCGAGCAGTGAGGCGCTGTACCGGACTCCGTCGGCGGTGTAGAACCCCGCGTTGGTCGCCTCGATGCTCGACGCGGTCACCTCGCCGCGCGGCGTCTGGATCGTCGTCTCGTTGCCGAACCTGATCCGCTCGCCCGTCTCCCGGTTGAGATCCGAGAGCGACTCCCGGCCGGCGAGCGCGTAGACGCTCCGTTTCCAGAAGATCGGATACTCGAAGTCGTATTTGAACGTCGAGGCCGACTCGACGTAACCGTAGTAGAGCACGCGCCCGCCGCTCTGGCTGTTGCGGGCGATGATCGGGGTTCCGTCCGTGGTCGTGACCAGCGCACGGCCCGTGCGGAGGTCGCCGCGGACGTACCGCTCCGGCGGTGGGAACGTGATGTCACGGGTGAGTTCGTCGTCCGCAGGCGTCCTCAGCGTTGGATTCGATCCCACGCCGCTGGGGGAGACGAGCAGCAGATCGCCGTAGGCGTCGACCGGCATCGACTCCTGGGCCTGGATCCCGACGCCACCGCCTGCGGCGAGCGCGTCGCGGCCCGCGGCGACGTGCGCATCGCGGAGCTGCCCGGCGGCGACGTTGCTGTAGAGCACCACGTCGTAGGCGTCGGTGGGCGGCGACGGGACCGATGCCGGCGGCTCGACGACCGTCAGTTCGACGGGGTCGACGAGCGAGAGCGCGGTCGTGAGATAGCGGTTCCGGTCGTTCGTCACGAGCAGCACGTCGACGGTGGCGTCAGAGGGCGCGGCGAGATACGCGACGTCGTCGGTCGGGAACGAATCGCCGGGCGAAAGCCGGACCTCACCGCCGCCCGCCGGGACCGGGAAGGTGACGCTGCGGACGTCGCCGGGGGCCAGCGAGACCTGTGTCGTCTCCCCGCCGAGCGAGACCTGTCGAGTCGCGTTCGCCGTCCCGAAGTTCTGCACGGAGACGGTCACCTGTTCGCCCGAGAAGCGCCGGTCGACGATGCCGACGTTGTTCGTCCCGCCCGCTGCGAACTGCCGCAAGTCGACCGTCAGGCCGCGAGCGCGCGCCGCCTGCACGGCCGTCTCCCAGTCAGTGTCGCCGGCGAAGTCGCTGACGACGACGACGCGAGCGTTCTCCCCGGCGACGCTCGTCGCCCGCGAGATCGCGGTTCGGAGGTCGCCTGGCGCGCCCGTCGGACGGAGTGAGGAGAGGACTCCCTCGGCGTCGGCGGCGCTGCCGCTACGCAACGCGATCGAGGCGTCGCCGTCGGCGACGACGATCGAGGTGGTCGAGGTGGTCGCCGCGCGGGCGCTGTCGACCGCTCGGTCGAATCGTGTCACGCCATCCGACTTGACGTTCATACTCCCGCTTGCGTCGACGACGAGAACCGTCTCCTCGACCGTCTCCGACTGCGACGTCGAGACGTACGGCGTCGCGAGCGCCGTCGCAAACAGGAGTATCGCCAAGAGTTGCAACAGCAAGAGCGCACTCCGCTTCAGCCGTTCGAAGAGGGGCGTCGACGACGACGTCCCCGCCGAGTCGGTCAGGAACCGGACCGTCGGCAGCGTCACTCGGCGCGGGTCCGGGCGTACCAGATACAGGAGGATCACGGGGACGGCCGCGAGGAGGGCGGCGAGTCCGAGCGGGGAGAGAAAGACGTCCGAGAGGGCCATCGTCACAGAGGCGGTCCGCCGGGGTATTGGGCCTTTCCCACCCGACGTGCTCGACCCGTGTCACGGCCCCCGAGATGTGAGTGGGACTTTGACACGCGGCATTTGGTACCATATACGGAGAGCAAACCCTTTCAACGGGGACCGCATCGAACCGTCTATGGAAGCGAAGCGGGAACTGCTCGACCTGTTGCTGAGTGACGCTCGACAGAGCACGGACGACATCGCGCGACAACTCGGTGTGGACGCAGCAACGGTCGAAGCACTGGTCGACGAGCTGGAGTCCGAGGGGGCGATTCGCGGCTACCAGGCGGTCGTCGACTGGGACAGCGTGGGCGAAGAACACGTCCGCGCGGAGGTCGAGTTGAACGTCGAACTCGACCGCGAAACCGGTTACGAGGAGATCGCCCGGCGCATCGCGAAGTTCCCGGAAGTGTCGTCGCTGCGGCTCATCTCCGGTAGTTACGACTTCGCAGTCGACGTCGAGGGCGAGTCGATGCACGACGTCTCGAACTTCGTCTCCGAACAGATCGCGCCGATCCCCGAAGTCACCCAGACGGTGACGCACTTCGTGATGACGACGTACAAAGAACGCGGCGTCTACTTCGGCGACGGCGACGACGACGATCGACTCTCGATCTCGCCATGACCGAGGGGACACACAGCCCGCTCTCGAAGCGGGCCCGAGAGACGCCGCCGTCGGGAATCCGCCGGTTCTTCGAACTCGCCGAGGAGATGGACGACATCGTCTCCCTCGGCGTCGGCGAACCCGACTTCTCAGCGCCGTGGGCTGCCCGCTCCGCCGCGATCGATTCACTGGAGCGCGGTCGCACCTCTTACACGGCCAACCGGGGCCGTAAGGACCTCCGCGAGCGAATCGCAGAGCACGTGACGCGCTACGGCCTCTCCTACGAGCCCGACGAGGAGATCCTCGTCACGGCGGGCGCGAGCGAGGCCGTCGATCTCGCGATGCGTGCGCTCGTCGATCCCGGCGACACGGTGGCTGTCCCACAGCCGTCGTACATCTCCTACGGCCCGACGGTGACGTTCGCCGGCGGCGAGGCGATCCCCGTGCAGACACGCGCGGAGAACGACTTCGTCCTCACTTACGAGGACCTCGAACGCGCCGGGGCCGCAGACGCGGACACGCTCGTCCTCTGTTACCCGAACAATCCGACGGGCGCGGTGATGACGCGTGAGGAACTCACAGAAGTCGCCGAGTTCGCCCGCGAGCACGATCTGGTCGTGCTGTCCGATGAGATCTACGCGGCGCTCCGTTACGAGGACGAGCACGTCTCGATCGCGACGCTCCCCGGGATGCGCGAGCGGACGGTCGTGTTCAACGGCTTCTCGAAGGCCTACGCGATGACCGGGATGCGTCTGGGGTACGCCCTCGGGCCGGCGGAGATCATCGGCGCGATGAACCGCATCCACCAGTACACGATGTTGTCAGCGCCGACGACGGCGCAGTTCGCCGCGATCGAGGCGCTCGAGTCCTGCGACGACGCCGTCGAGGAGATGCGCCAGGAGTTCGACCGTCGGCGCAAGTTCGTCATCTCCCGCTTCAACGAACTCGGGATGGACTGCTTCGAGGCGAAAGGCGCGTTCTACGTCTTCCCGAAGTGTCCGCCGGGCTGGGAGGACGACGAAGCGTTCGCAGAGGCGCTCATCCGAGAGAAGCGCGTCGCGCTCGTTCCGGGACGCGTCTTCGGCGAGGGCGGGAACGGGCATCTCCGCGTCTCGTATGCGTCAGGGATGAGCGAACTGAAGGAAGCGCTGAACCGGATCGAGTCGTTCGTCGAGTCGAACTAATAGGGGCTATCGTAACGGTTCGGAGAGTCTCGCCGTATCGTCCGGCGAGACAGCTATGGAGACGTACGATAATCCCTATAACCTGACAGACGTTTCATATCACAAAGTATTACTTTAGTGGCGGTTTTGTGTGCAGACGAATGCACACAGGAGGCGGTACCGACGGGACAGACGTCGGTGCCACTGTGGGCGTCGCAACCGCACTCGACGATCTGAAGGCAAACGGTAGCGCGCTTTTGGTCGTCGGATCCGTGCCCGATGAGGTCTACGCTCGTCTGTCCGGGTGTATGCTCGGCGACGAGGACGCGGCGGACCGGCGTCGCGTCGTCGTCGAACGGGGGACGAGCCCGGACGCCCGATTCGAAGACGTCGAGCGCTGGACGCCGGAGTGGACGCGAATCCTCCGATGGGACGTCGCCGCGCGGCGCTCGACGACAGCCAACGGACAGAGAGCCACGCATCCGGGTGCGCGGGCCGGTCCGTCCTCGAATTCCCGCGACGGACCAGCGCCGATGGGCCACCTGCCGGACGTCGACTCGACGCCCGGTATCTACGTCGGCGAACGTGGGTACGCGGACGCCTCCGTGAGGACCGAAGGATCGATCGCCGAACTCGGAGTCGCGATCGGCGAGGCGATCGAACAGCTCGATTCGGTCGCCGGCGGTCTCGACCCCGCCGAGTTGCGCGTCGCGTTCGACTGCGTGGCTCCCCTGCTGTCCGAGTACGGCGAACAGACGGTGTTCCGTTTCCTGCACGTCCTCACGAACGACGTCCGGACGGTCGACGGGATGGCACACGTTCGGCTGCCGGAACCTCTCGAATCCGAGACGACCCGACTCCTTGCGCCTCTGTTCGACGCCGTCGTCGAGTTGCGGCTCGACGGCGCGACCCCACAGCAGCGCTGGCACTTCCGAGACGCCAACGTCTCCTCGGAGTGGCTGCCGATCGGTCCGCAGTCGTAGGCGTCTCCACCCGGCGGGACATCGAATCCACACGGGCCGTCGATCACCAGTACGCTTTTTGCTTCGTCCGTGATGTATTGTCACAATGGAAGGGTTTGGCCGCCGTAGGGGGCCGGAGTCTGACGCTGTCGCTCCGGTTGGGGACGACCACCTCCAGATCGAGTTCGATTCACCGACCGATCAGACGGGCGTCGTCGTCTCGGACCCGATCGAACGGAGTCGGTTCGTGCTCTCGACGCCGGGGGATGTTCAACTACGGACGGCCGACCCCGACGCGTTTCAGTTCCCCGCCGACGAAGCAGTAACCGTTCGGACTGACGGACTCGAGTTAGAGACCGTCGTCTCGGTCTGTGTCCGGGACGGATCCGGCGAGATGTTGGCACAGATCGAACACTTCGCGGAACAGACGTTCCCGGCGGGAACCTACAGCGTCGAGTTGTTCGCGCCAATTAAGCTGTATTTACGAGTCGATGCACCGCTTCGGGTCGTCTCCGATGCAACTCGGACACGGCTCGAATTCGAGTCGGAGACCGACGTGCTAGTCGGCGCGCGGTCACATCACAAGCGTCCCGCAGCGACGATTCGGACGACGGATCATCCCCGAGACGCGATGCGTGCGGTCTCGCTTCTCGGGTCGGCGCTGAAGACGACGACCGTGGAGCGATCCTATCCCACGCTCCGCGGACATCCGCCCCTCATCGAACGCGGCTCCCAGTTCGAGGCTCCGGACGGTCTCGAACCGCCCGAGACGGGCGTTCGGCTGGAGCTCCCCGAGACACACCGTCACGTCTACGTCGCCGCGCCGCTGGCGTACTACCTCGGCGCGGAGGTAGTGCCGGGGACGTCGCCGCGAATCGTGACCGAGGGCGGATTCGCGTACGACCTCGACGGTCTCGACGGGTTCGAGAAGTCCGTCGAGCGGGTCCTCAAACAGACCTTCTTCCTCGACTGTCTCACGCGTACCGAGGGTTACTACCAGGTCGATCTCCACGAGCGGCGGACGCTCGAATCGACCCTGGATCTGGACTTCGCCGATCTGTACGACCGTTCGATCGGCGAGCAGCTCGAAGCGTACCTGCGTGTCCCCTACGAGACGATCGAGCCGCACCTCCCGGAGTGGAAACTCACCGCCCACGTCACGCCGAACGCTTCGAACGTCGAACTCCTGCCGTTCGTCGCGAACGACCTGGCGGTAGTCACGACGCCGGCGACCCAGCCGACCAGCGGATCGTCCGTCCAGGCGAACGCCGTCGACGACTTCCTCCGCAGAACCCCGACGCCGCCGTCGCCGAGCACAGCACCAGCAGCCGGCGAATTCACGCGAAGTGCGGGCACGCGGAGTCAGCAAGTCGGCCCCGACGAGAGCAAACAAACGTACGTACAACCTCCGGAGACGGACTCGCTCGAACAGGCGTGGCTCGGGCCGGGGATTCCGATCGGCGCGAGTAAAGCGTCGCTGCAGGCGTATCGCAATCGGTTGTCCCGCGACCCAATCGAGGGCGACATCGGAATCACTGTCGTCTGCAACGACCCGAAGATGGCCGAAGAGCGAGACGCGGTCGAATCGGTTTACGGGTCGCGCGACGAGCTCCCCTTCGAGGTGCGGACGCACTACGAGCTCACGGTGGACGAACTCAGATCCGTACTCGCCGAAGAGGCCGAGTTCTTACACTACATCGGCCACATCGACGAAGACGGATTCCAGTGTCCGGACGGCGCGCTCGACGTCACGACGATCGACTCGCTCGGCGTCGACTCGTTCCTGCTCAACGCGTGTCAATCGTACGAACAGGGAATGGAACTCATCGAACGCGGGGCGATCGCCGGGATCGTCACGCTGAACGACGTGGTCAACAGCGGCGCCGTCGACATCGGTCGGAGCCTGGCGCGACTGTTGAACTACGGCTTCCCGATCCGGATCTCCTTGGAGATCGCCCGCAAGGACAGTTACATCGGTAGCGACTACATCGTGGTCGGAGACGGGAGTTTCTCTGTAACTCAAGTTCAGGGAGCACTCCCGAATATGTGCAAGATAACGCGTTCAGACTCGGGCTTTATCGTCGATTATCGAACGTACCCGTCCGCGGAATACGAACTCGGCAGTATGGTGGTTCCGTACATCCCTGATAACGAGACCTACTATCTATCGTCAGGAACCGCGGATACGTTCGAGCTAACAGAGATGGAACTCGATGACTTTCTTTCGCTCGAGAATATTCCGACACTAATCGACGGGTCGTTGCGGTGGAGCGAGAACTTGTCGACTGATTCGTTCTAATTACGGACCGGAAATTGCCCCGTGGTTTGCGCCTGCGGCGACCGCGCCAGCCTGCGAGAGCAGGAGCACGGCGGTGAACAGGACGCCCATCGCGCGGGGGTGGTCAGCTAGGTACTGTGCGACAGCGTTGGTGTCATTGTCGGACATGACGATTAGTCCATCAGCGCGGTTTAAAATAAAATTTTCTGACACTTTCTGATATGATATTATCTTATTTTAGTTGAATTTTGGTATACAAAAAGGCAGACGGCGACGAGAGAACCTCTCGGACACGTCGCACCGCTCGAACGAGAGAAAAGTAGAAAAAGAAGCGGAACGCGGCTGACCTGTCGTTACTCGGACTGTTCGACGTCGGCGTCGGCGGAATCGACGTCGAAGTCGTCGCCGAGATCGCGGTACATCGCCGTCATATCGTGCTCGTCGTCGAATTCGACGAGCGCCTGATCGAGCTGTGAGCGGAGTTCGTCGACGCGGTCCGAGAGCTTCTGGTACTCCTCGTGCTCTTCGAGCGTCGCGGCGTCTTTCTCGGACTCCAGGATGGCTTTCTTCGAGGACAGCGAGAACAGTTCCTGGATGCCGTCGTCGTAGGTGTTGCGGAGCAGGAGGTTCTCAACCGTCTCTTTGAGCGACTCCCGCGAGACGGGCTTGACGAGGTAGTCGTCGAATCCCATCTTGACGATGTCGAAGTCGGGTTCGACGGCGGTGACCATCGCGACCCGGCATTCGACCCCTCGGTCGCGGATCGCCTCTAGTGCTTCGTCACCTGAGAGATCCGGCATCCGGCGGTCGAGGAGGACGACGTCGACTTGGTCGTCGAGTTCGTCGAGGGCCTCACGTCCCCCGTAGGCGACGCGGACGCGATAGTCGTCTCTCAGCCACGTTGCGTACAGGTCAGCGAGATCTGGCTCGTCTTCGACGACGAGCACTAGCGGCAGGTCAGCGCTCATTGGTAAGTTCGCGGTGTTCCGATGACACCGATATGAAGGATTGTTTTCCGGGGGCATATCAAGATACCCCTTGTGAAACCCGACGTCAGGCGTGACGCCGACGTCGCAACGGGAACAGTCGGCTTACGAAGGTGGTCAGGAGGATCCGCGGTTCGCGGCTCTAGCTACCGTCGGGACTGTAGTTCGGCGCTTCGTCGGTGATCATCACGTCGTGGGGGTGGCCCTCGGTCTGGCCGGCACTGGAGACGCGGACGAACTCCGCGCGCTCTTTGAACGCCGGGATCGTCTCGGCGCCGACGTAGCCCATCCCCGAGCGCATCCCGCCGACGAGTTGGTGCAGTTCGGAGGCGAGCGTGCCCTTGTACGGCGTCGCGGCCTCGACGCCTTCCGGGACGAACTCCTCGTCTTCTTCGGTATCTTTGAGGTAGCGCTCGCTGCCGCCGGATTTCATCGCGCCGACCGAGCCCATTCCGCGATATTGCTTGTACTTTTTCCCGTTCATCGTGATGACGCGACCGGGCGCTTCCTCGGTGCCGGCGAAGTACGAGCCGAGCATCACGGCGTCTGCGCCCGCGGCGATCGCCTTGATCGCGTCGCCGGAGTAGCGGATGCCGCCGTCCGCGATGACGGGGACGCCCTCGGGTGCGGCGACGTCTGCGACCTCCGCGACCGCGGTGATCTGTGGCATCCCGGCACCGGAGACGACCCGGGTCGTACAGATCGAACCGGGGCCGATGCCGACCTTCAGTCCGTCGGCGAAGTCGACGGCGGCCTCGGCCGCTTCCTGAGTGCCGACGTTGCCGACGACGACGTCGGCGTCGACGGCGCTCTTGATCTCGCGTG
This sequence comes from Halobellus sp. Atlit-38R, assembly GCF_003665925.1. NCBI lineage: Archaea > Methanobacteriati > Methanobacteriota > Halobacteria > Halobacteriales > Haloferacaceae > Halobellus > Halobellus sp. Atlit-38R. The sequence continues at coordinate 378,085 of NZ_QXIJ01000001.1, read as the reverse complement.
CGCTGTCGAGGACGTTGAGATTGTGTGCGTGCGCGCAGTCGATGAAAATCACGTCGGCGTCGGCCTCGTCGGCCGCCTGGGCGCGGTCGGCGTCGAAGGGACCGACAGCGACGCCGACGCGGAGGCGTCCGTCTTCGTCGCGGGCGGCGTTCTCGTGTTCGCGACGCTGGAGGATGCCCTGCATCGTGACGAGACCGACGAGGCGGTCGTCGTCGTCGACGATCGGAACGCGCTCGATCTTGTGGTCGTACATCAGTTCGAGCGCGTCGCGGGCCTCGACGTCGCGCGGGGCCGTGACGACCTCGTCGGTCATCGCCTCCCGAACCTCGTCGGTGTCGCCGACTTCGAGGTACGGGCGGATGTCGGTGCCGGAGATGATCCCGAGCACGACGTCGTCGTCGTCGACGACCGGCGCGCCCGAGACGCCTTCTCGCTCCATCATCGCGTCGACCTCGCGAACCGTCTGGCTCGGGCTCGCCGTGACCACGTCCTCCCGGCGGATCACGAGTTCGTCAGCGCGCTTGACGTGTTCGATCTCTGCGACCATCCGTTCTGTGTCCATATTCTGGTGGAGGACGCCGAGACCGCCTTCACGAGCCATCCCGATCGCCATCCCGGCTTCGGTGACCGTGTCCATCGCGGCCGAGAGGATGGGAATGTTCAGTTCGACGTTCTTCGAGACGTGTGTCGAGACGTCCGCCGCGTCGGGTTCGACGCGGCTCTCCATCGGTCGAAGGAGCACGTCGTCGAACGTCAGCGCTTCCGGTACTCGAAGTTTCTCGGAGAATGGGCCGTTGTCAGAAACGTCGTTCGCCATATAAACGGTCCACAGTGAATCGACAAAAGCGTTGCGAGACACCACGCCTGTGAAGATCGTTGGCACGTATCGGCTCGCGATACACACATCTGTGTATACATTTGACAGTAGGCCATCTGTCCCAGGCCGCGTTAGCACAGTCGTGCATCGCTTTCTAATTCGTTATTTATTGCCGCAATATCTGGGCGCTGTGCTGCCGGACGCAACGCAACTATGGCCGCATCCAACCCTCGATTCCGACAGTTCGTAGCGTTATTTGATCGGATTGTGGAACATCGGAAATTAGCGTGGTTGGATGATGAAAGAGCCCCGGAACCGTGAGCACACGTCCCACACAACGTTTAATATCCCATTCCCGTATATTTCAGATATGGACTCCGAGTGTCCCACTGCATCGCGCATCGCAGGTCAGCCGACCACCGAATTCGATGCGAACTTTACATTTACAGCGATGCAGTCCTTCAAACGCGGGAATCAGACGCTCCCCGCGCTCGACTCTCTCGGAGTGCTCGGCCAGGCCCACGGCGCTTCGCCGTCGGGCTTGCGCCCGTATCGCCGTTTGGCCGATGGTGACGGCCGTTAGTCCCGAATGAGCGTCTCTCAGCACCCTGTTGCACTCCGGCTCGAGCAGCAGGTCGGTGGTGCGACCAGGCTTCTCGCGACGGTGATGGCCCTCCCGCTCGTCGACGGAATCTTCCCGGCACTCATCATCGCCGGGACGCTCAGCACTCCGCTCGGCATCATCGAGACGGGGCTGCTGATCTTCGGCGGTTCGGCGACGGTCGCAGTCATCCTCGCGGAGATGGACGGGACCCGACGCGAACAGGTCACCTCCGTGCTCGTGCTCGGCGCGCTCTTGCTGCCGGTCGCGGGGATCGAAGCGCTCTTCGCGGAGACCCTGAAGACGGTCCTGAACTTCGAGGTCTTCCACCGCTTCGCCGGCCTCGTGATCCTCGCGGTCGCCGCGAAGACGGCATCCGCGAAGATCGGCGAGTACCTGCCGTCCCCGAGCGTCATCATCGGCCTCGGACTGATCGCGAGCCTCGACCTCAGCAACGCGACGCTGGTGGTCGACCCGAACCTCGTGACGGTCGGGCGGGCCGTCGCCGCAGCCGGCACGGGTGTCGGCTTCGCGCTCGCGGTGGCGCTCTTCGCCCCGCGGCTCCGCGGCGCGGTCGACATCGACCTCTTCCGCTTCGGGAGTTCGGTCGCGCTCGGAATGCTCGCGATCGACGTCCTGGGGCTCCTGCCGACGCAGGCGCCCGTCGCGCTGGGCGTGCTGGGCGTCACCGCGTTGTTCTCCTACGATCCCGCATCGGACGCGGAGGACGTCGAGACCGCGGACGCGGACGACGAATCCGAGCCCGAAATCGAGGTCGAGGTCGACGACGACACGAGCGTTCCGTCGTCGCACTCGGGATCGACCGTCGCCGACGGTGGCGACTGGGACGACGCCGAGCGCGACGAAGACTCGCGATCGGAACGCGACCGCGGCAGCAGCGGCGGTGACGTCGGGTACGGATACCCCGACACCGACGGCTCCCGGGCCCCGTGGCTCTGAGGTCGCGGTCCGCTTTTGATCCGTCGCTGTGCGTTCGATCCTCGCGCGACGGATTTACCACCTTCCACCTCGTGGCCGACGTATGAGCAACCGCGTCGTCGAAGGGCGAATGGTCACGCCAAAGCGACTCGCAGAACTCGTCGAGGGCGAAGCCCCGATGGATGCCGAACCGATCGAAGACGCCGAGATGGACTGCCCCGAATGCGGCGGCAACGTCATCTCCGTAGGCTATATGCCGAGTGTGACCGAGTTCGTGACGGCCTACAAGTGTCAGGACTGTTCGTGGTCGGACACGGATCGCTGATCGCCGACGGATCGCGGTGGCGTAGCGCCGACCGATCGTAATCCCTTTATGTAGAATCAGCATACGAGCGGATGCACGCAGAGGGGCCGTGGCCAAGCCCGGCATGGCGACTGACTCCAGAGGCTTGGCGCCCGGTGACGACACTCCAGACTGATATACCGAGCGGCCGACTGATCATCGGTTCGCGACGACGACCCTCTGGAGTACCGAGGCGCGTACCGGAGATATCAGTCGATCGGGGGTTCAAATCCCTCCGGCCCCATTCCAAAAAAATAAAACTTTCTGAACCTCAGGTAAACACAGAACCAAAAATCTGCGAATTCTGTGGCCTGTATATCACTGAGGTCAACCAGCGGTGCCCGGATCTCTCATACGGTAGGTGTCAGGAATGACGCCGCTGGATTTCGCTTCGAAACGCGACAGTGTCTCGCACTACTGCGAGGCGGTCAACGGGCGACTGCCGTACGCTGAACAGGACTGTGCGTACTGCCGGCGATATCTGGAGGGCTACGATGGCGACACGTGAGGACACGGCGACGACCTCGAAGCCGCCGGCCGTCATCGACGTCGACGTGGTCGGCGATCGCGTACTGGCGACGGTCGACCGTGGCGACGTTTCGATATCGTCGTCGAGGGACCGGCCGGCATCTCTGGCGAGGAGCTCGAGGAATTGCTCGACGATGTGCCGGAGAAGGTCGAGTTCGTCGCAGACCTCTTCGGAGGTGGTGAGTAACAGAACCGTGGGTATGCGAGTTGGGTGCTATCTACTACTGGTGTCGTGTACCACATCATAATAAGTAGTGGGTAGAAAATAATGTTATAGTGTCACGAAAAGCACTGGTCCCTATCCATCAGGGTACTTTTATTTCTCTCCCTGTAGGCACATCTCAATATGATATTGGATCCCGGTAGGTATTTTAGTTTACACAATTCTTGTGCCGTCACTATTCACTTCCTTGAGTGTCGAGCGATAAACCGATGAAGCGACGGGATCTCATATTGTCAAGTTCCGCGCTGGCGTCACTCAGTGCTGGCTGTCTCCGGCTAACTGAGCCATCGGAAGGAACATCGACAGACCCAACCGATCAACCACCGTCTCAGGCGGGTTCTGAGACCGGAACTGACAGCGACGACGACGAGATGGGCCTCACTGAAAGCTGGACCATCGAGAGTAACATACGGTTATGGAACGACGTTGCTGCGACAGCCACTGGCGAGGGTTTGTTGTACTTCACTACCTACTCCACAGAGTACGAGAACAATGGCTCCGTTGTCGCGGTTGATGTGCAGGATGGAACGACCGAGTGGGAATATGACAAGCCTGCTGAGGTGATTTTCCAGCTGGAATATGTCGATGGCCAACTGTATATGTTGGATGCAAATGGGGCTCTCAGGGTGTTAGACGCTGCTGCAGGAACGCAGGATTGGGCGCTAGAGGTTCCCTATAGCAGTAAGTCTGGTGATGATGAGCCTCTGTGGCCCGGAAACATCTCGGTCGGACCTGAGAGAGTCGTTGTCTCACTGCTCGATATCAATTCAGAAGAGGGATACACATACACTTATGCTGTAAATAAGCCAGAACAGCGTGTTGACTGGGAGATTGAACACGAAACGGTCGAAGAACACTCTGAATACAGCTATCTCGGCCCCGAGGGACTCTCGCCGATCGTAGACGGGACGGTTTACGTTGCCTTCAATCGAGCCACGATGTCCGTCGATATCCAGGATGGAACGATCAACTGGAGTCAGGACAATTTCCCTGCTTCGGGGCCGATATCGGTAGCTGACGACGTTATCGTGATGGCTGGTGGCTCGTTCCTCCAGATACTGGACCGTGCTTCTGGGGATTCACTTTGGAGTGTGGAAGGCACTGCACCCCAGGGTCCCTCTTTCATTTCAGAGCCAGTAATCGCGGACGGGAGAGTGTATGCGACAGCGCGAGATACGGAGGTCTATGCGGTAGATTTGCAGGACGAGACTACAATTTGGACAGGTGAGACTGGTGGTGAAATCCGGGTTGGGCCAGCCGTTACCGATACGGCTGTGTGGGCTGGAAGCCGCGATGGACGTGTTTATGGCTTCGAGAAGGAATCTGGCACCAAGTTGGCAAGTGAATTGATTGGGGGCCCAATTGTTGGTTTTGAATATACGAGTGGCACGTTACTAGTATTAACTGGTGAGAGCGTGGTTGCCTTCGTAACTGAGTGAGGAGGGTGTCATAGAAGTCTTCGCACACCTACACAGGATCGCTCAACACAGGGGATAGACAGAGCGTTCGCCACAGGCACGGGTTCTCTCAGCGCAATTTTCTCGATTTATATCGATGTATAATGGGACTATTTCACAGCCAGTCAACAGTGTCACTTGCTTGGGATTGAGCAGCTGGCAACAGTCGAATGCGGCGACATCGAGGGGTCAGTCGGAATCGGCGGCGACGGGGTTGACGGGCTGCTTGACGATGTGCCGGAGAAGATTGAGTTCGTCACGGAACTGTTCGACGGGGGCGATCGCTGATGGCGACGTGTAACGCCGACGGCTGCGAGGACCAATCCGTGGCGATTGTGGTCGGCGAGGATGGGTACCGGAACGCCTACCGCTGTCGGGGCTGCCTCGTGTCCGATCTCGACCTCGGAGGTGCTGACTGACCGACCGAGTAGCTCTGGGATAAATAGCGGACTATTCCGTGCCAACAAGATTTATTCCGCCCCACTTCGTACACCGCGTATGGAAGAACCGCGCGAGGAGCTGAAGGCCGACGCCGACGAGCGTGCCGAAGCACCCGACTTCGAGGCTCTGACTTCTCCGGAGGAGTTGGTGCGTGGCGACCGAACGCGGGACGACTTCTTCGACGCTGTCCTCGCTCTCGACAGTCCGGCGACGGCGAAGGAAGTCGCCGAGCTCGCGGGCCACGGTGTCGATGCCGCACGCGAGTACTTGGACTGGTTCGAGCGGATGGGGATCGTGACACAGGTCACAGACTCACCAGCCACCTACGAACGGAACCAGGAGTACCTGAACTGGCGACGGGTCCAGAAGCTCCGCCGGGAGTACGCGACTGACGAGCTTCTCGACCTTCTGAAGACGGAATCAGAGCGCGCAGAGACGTTGCAGAGCGAATTCGACGTCGAGTCGCCGGACGAGATCTCGATTACAGGCTATGCGAGCGAGACGGGCCAATCCATCGAGAACGTTTGGGAACGCCTCTCTGCGTGGCAGACAGCCCGCCGTCGGGTGGCGCTGCTAGAACGAGCACTTACGACTCGGTCCGGTGACGGTGCCGATATGCAGTCAGCGGTATGAGCGGCGACGACGAGAACGCGTCAGATTCACGTAGCGGTGCACCGATCGATTTCGATCGACTCGACGCGATCCGAGAGCGTTTCTCGGCTGGTGACCGCTTCGAGCGAACCGACGACCAGCCAGCGTTTGCGCCGGAACGACTGGTCGGCGTGTACGACCAGCGGTGCTACCCGGAACGAATTCGTGCTGCTCGCTTGGAGGTCGTCTGGTACGAAAACGGAGACTTCTCGATTCACTATCACGAGGAACACTAGAGTGGCGAGTTCGATCACAGATGGGACAGGCACCCATTCCAGTCACAACTCCCGTGACCACGTTCACCCGGGGCCTGATGCACCGACGCCCGGTGACGACGCGTCACATCCAGCTGATTAGCGAGACGTGCTCTCGACGGTTCTCTCGGAGGTCGAAGCCCGACAGCGTGCCTTCTGGGGCGAGTAGCGGAGGCTTCTGACCCCCCGTGATCGATCGGCGATTCTTCTTTCTGCGAGGCATCCCGGGAGACGAGGTTCGAAAAAGAATGCTGTCCCGTGGAAGCTGACAGTCAGGGCTTGAACGGTGACACCTTTGTACTCGTACCTCCGTCTTCGAGTTCGGTCTCGAAGTTGGAGATCGAGTTCCGAATTAATTTGTTGTTCTCCGCCACGGGTTCATACTCGCTGCTCGTATCGTTGTTTTCCTTGTGTACAGCGACGCCGATCTGCCTCCTCCATCCACGTTGTGTAAAGCGTTCGACCGGATCAGTATGAGTGTCTGCCGAGTGCTGCTGCGCCAGTCGGCGCAGTTGCACGACCCCTCGAAACACGGTGCGATTGACGCTACATTCTACGAACGCTCGGCGGCAAGCCGCCACTACTGCCAGCGAACAAGCTACCGCGTCCAGAAGCTCAAGGTCACGAAACCCGTCGATACAGCGTCTCAGGCTGTCCTTAACATCCACTGTTCAACGAACCGATTGTATCAACTCTTGAGGGTCTCAGCAGAGCTGTTGGTCCGGGCCTTGTGTGAGGTCAGATAAGACCCAGCAGCCGAGCAGTCACTCTTCGTTCTCGTCTTTGCTCTCTTCCCAGCCAGTGAGGCGGCGAACCGCTTTGATCCAATTGTGCTTTGCCGCTTGGCCGGGGTACGCGATCGGGTCGTATGCAAGATCTTCGACCGTCCCGAGGTGCTCCGGGTCCCGATCAGTCACCCGTCGCCAGAAGCCAACGACGCCAGCGAGCGTCAAAAACACGAGCAGAACGGCCAACCAGACGCTACCGGGGTCCTCCAGTGGGAACACGATGAAAGCCAAGATCGAAACGAGCCCCGCCAGCGAAACGAGATAAAAGGCGTAGACCAGCGATTTGCCAGTTATCTCGATACTCCGGCTCATCGTTTCTCAGCCGGATCTGATCGGCGAAGCTATACAGATCTTTCTGTGATTCTGGTTCCTCAGTTCGCGATCAGTCGTTCCAGACCGACTCGGCTTTCCGAATCCGCAGTTCGTCACCGTCCGGCTTCACGAGTAACGCTTCGCCGGGGTCGACGTCGAACGATTCGACAATCCCGTGCGGTAGAGTGAGGTCTGTCCGGTCGGTATCTTCCGTACCGCGAGCGACATCTCGGAGCAGTTCCTTCGTTGGCGGCCTCGCATCGGTACCCTCGAAACGCACGACGAGATGGCAACTCTCGTTGCGCCGTTCTGAAGAGACGAGGTGTCGAATGTTCAGTTTCATAACTACGCTGACAGGGACGTAACTGAAGCGGTGTTTTGAGCTTTCTCGAACGTTAAGAAGTTCTCTGAGAGATTGTCCTCTATGAGTTCGGTCCTCGCATCCTCCCTCCGCGGCTGTGACGTGATGACGACTGACGGTACCAAGATCGGAACTGTCGAGAGTATCACGATGAACACCAAGACAGGTACACTCGACCAGCTCCGTCTTGCCCCGACCGATCAGACGCCCGGAAGGTTTGATCGAGTCGACGATGGCCAGATAGTTGTCCCTGCTGGCAACATCGAGGCGAAAGACGACTACCTCGTCGTCACGTCACTCCGGTAGCTGAACACACTTCAGCGCCCGACCACCCGGGGTCGCCTGAACCGGTCGAGAGGCACGCCACGGGCACGGCGGCCCGTGGCGTCCGCCTGTAGATGAGTCGGACACACCCGCGACGCAATCGGTCTGCTGTCATCGCACGGTGCCGTGAGACACCGTGAACAGCGCCACACAGTCCGATGCCTGCCGTCGCCGCATCCGCCCAGTGGCCGCGATGGCTGCTTGCGGGTGCCATCGAACTCTTGGTCCGAACAGATTCCACCGGGCGCTCGATCAACTCTCGGAGCGCGCGCAGATCGAGGAATATCGGGATCAACTTACCGTCCCAGTACGCGGCCCCAGCCGAGATCAACGCCGTAACCAGCGCCGGTACGACGGACGCGCTGGAGGACAACGTACCCACCGGTCCCGACGAGGAGTGCTGTCCCGAGATTCACCATTACGAAGAACACAGAGACCGCGTCTGGAGACGATCCGAGAAGGATCTGTACCACGATCCGGAGCGCATTCACCCCGCGAGCAGGGCGAGCAACAAAAGCCCACAGCCGAACGCAAGTCCGGCAGCACGGCGGGAGTTCACACGGGGATGTCCAACCATCACAGTAAGTGTCTTGTGAGTATCCAGTGCCGCGTCGGTCACGCGCCGACCTGTACTGAAAAATCCCGCTCAGGGATGCCGATACTTCGATGACTCGCTGGAGGACGTGTCACCACTCGAGGAGACGCAGCTCTTCCACCGGAAGGAAGACGTGCGGTTTTGGTCCATCCCTGTCCCATCGTTTGAACGGCCCGATATCGTACTCCCGATCAGGATCGAGGTGATGTATCGTCAGGCAGTCTTCGAACTTGATAAGAATGTAGGAGGGTGCATCGTATTCTTCGGCGAGCCTTCGCGCCTCCTCGATTTTCAAGTCCCGAAACACGGTCTCGGCGTACGCATTGAGGGTGGCATTTCGGGTTTTTATCTCGAGGAAGTGATCGATATCTCCGAACTCATCTACGATCTTGAGATCAACATCACGAGTCGTTTGCTCGTGACTGTATCCACTCGACATCTCGTTCTCGATGTACAGGTCTGCGACCTCCTCCTCGCTCAACTCACCGCGATCCACCGCCCTGGCTTGGGACCCTCGTACGACCTTGGAAAAATCGTGCGTAGCATACACCGGTTCGGCGCACTCAGGACAGTCTGCAAGGTGGTCGTCCACTTGACTGGCTTTCTCGGGGATCTCAACGGAGGGATCTCGATAACCGCAGTACGGGCAGATCATATCGAATAATCAAGCCCGTCCCGTTTATAATCACACACGAGTAACTGACAGTTGCCGACCGTTTCCGCATCCGGGAGACGCGTGTCCTGTTCCTCCGTGGGAGTCGGTTCTGCTCGCGAGCGATCTCCTGTCGTCGATTTCGTTCGCGATGTGTTCTCCGAGGACGTCCACTGGTGCTCGGACGACGTTGCGGATTCTCTCCCCTACTTTTCACCGCGAACGAACGTCTGATACCCCTCGATCGTACGGTCCTCGACAGAGAAGCCGTGCGATTCGAGGAGGTCGTACACGTCCGCGACCGAGTGCCCCCGAGAATTGAGACGGTCCTCGTGAAGTTCACAGTACACGAGTCGACACTCGGGGCGTGCCAACGTCGAGTCGAACCCTTCTAGAACCTCTATTTCGGATCCCTCGGTGTCGATTTTTAGCACCGTCGGAGGCTGTACGTCCTCGTTGGCGACGAACTCGTCACCACGCCGTTTTTCCACCTGAATCGTCTCGGACGCCTCGTCGTAATAATCCGTGAGTAGTGTATGTCCAGCAGAGCCGGCCACGTCGGCGTCGAATCCGGGAGCGAGTTGCATCCGGGCCGTTCCCGACGACGACGCGAGGGCGACCCGCTGAATGGATACGTCGGCATCGTTCAGAGCGACGTTCTGCGCCAGTTTGTCGGCGTTTGCCGGGTGGGGTTCGAACGCCACGACCGTCGGGGCGACGACGCTGGCGGCGAAGCACGAGTACACCCCGAGGTTCGCGCCGAGGTCGTAAAACACGTCGTCGGGCTGGAGATCCGAGAGCAACTCTTCCAGTATCGGCCGCTCGGGCAGTTTGACGAAATCCAGATACTCACGTCTTGTCGGGATAGCGAACGCCGCCTGTGCCTCCTGTGCCGTCACTCGATAGGTACCGCTACGGAGCCGATGCTGTTTGTATCGTACACCCCACGCCGTCTCGTAGAGCCTCCGCATCAGCCAGTAAAGACGTGCAGCGACGGGTCGAACCCCCAACCTCGTCGCCCATCGGTTCACCCTCGTGAGTTTATCCGCCATCACAGGGTGATATCCGGAGAAGAGACATAGTTAACAGGTAGTTTCCGAGGAATTACGCTCTCGCTACTCAAATAGCCACGTCTCGGAACCGCGGCCGCGCCACTCTGCGGACGGGCACGGGCGGCCGAGCAGGCACCTCGCTGTAGTGACGGTTGGGACTGATTGCTCCCCCTATCGGACGCTGCTGTACGATCAGGGGCCGTGAAGACGTGCCGCCGCGACGATCGGGACAGCGAAAGAACACGTTCATATCCGGGCCGCTCGGAGACCGGCTATGGTCCTCGGTTCCGACGTGATGGTGTACCTCCTTGCGCTCCTCCCGGCAGTCATCTGGGGATTCACACCAGTGCTCGACAAGCGGGGGATGTCGCTCGACGGCACCGCCCTGCAGGCGGCGCTGGTCGTGGTCGTCGTCGATCTCTCGCTGTTTCTCGTGGCCCTACTCGCGCTCCGTGGGAGCGACGTTCTCGCCGGCCTCGACCCGGCGACGGCGGGGCTGTTCCTGTTCGCCGGCGCGACGGGGACGGCCCTCGGCCGCCTGGCCATCTTCGTCGGTGTCGACCGCGTCGGCGCGAGCATCAACAGTGCGGTCGTGAGCGCGCGCCCGCTGTTCGCGACTGTCTTCGCTTTCGGCCTGCTTGGAGAACCGATCTCGCTCAGTACGGCGGTCGGAATCGTCGTTCTGGTCGCGGGCTTGGTCGTCCTCAGCCTCGCGAAAGGCGGCGACCTCGCCGGCTGGGAGTCGCGTGATCTGTTCTACCCGCTGGCGTCTGGGGCACTGTTCGCGTTCGGGAACGTCCTCCGACGGTTCGGGCTCGGGACGGGCGGGGCGGACGTCCTCCAAGCCGTCGCACTTAACGAGGCAGGCGCGCTGGTCGTCTTCCTCACCTACGCTGCGGTCCGCGGGACGCGTGGCTTCCACTCCGCCGATCGCCGATCGTACGGCTACTTCGCCGCCAGCGGCGCGCTCACTGCTGTCGCCCTGCTATCGCTGTTCGGGGCGCTCGCACTGCCAGCAGGTCGCGTCGCGATCGTCGAATCGCTGGCGTCGACGGCACCGCTTTTCACGACCGTCTTCGCGTACTTCCTCCTGCGGGATCTCGAACGAGTCACCCGCGGCGTCGTCGCCGGGGCCGTTATGGTGGCCGTCGGGGTGGCGCTGGTGACGCTCGGGCCGGGAGTCGCAGCCTGAGGCGGGGACCTGCAAGACGGATCGCGACGGTGCGTTCGTGAGCCTTCGTCTGGCCCACTGAGGTACTGTCGTAGTGACGAGCGAGAGGATCGAGAGAACGGTCAGCAGTCGGTTACTTCGGCACGCGGTCGTTGAATTTTCGGCCCGAGAGGTCTTCTGGAACCAACTGGAAGAACGCCATCGAGAGGTCGTCGGGGCCAGTGTTCGGAAACACGTTCAGCGTCGGAATGTTGGCGTTCTCGGCGATTGCGGTCGCAGCCCGCGTCTGTGTGGTCTCCGGGACGCGTTCGAGGGCGCCGCGGACGAGCACGCTCTCAGCGGGCTCTTCGGTAAAGACGGTAAAGGAGGCGGTCTCGGTCGACTCCATTAGCTGCATCTTCTCGCTGTCGCCGTCGTAGACCAACTGAAAGTAGAGCAGTTCGCCATCGTAGCCGAACGACTCGGGGATCCCGTAGGTTTCGGTCCCGTCTGTCAGCGACAACACGCCCGCACCGCGCGCCTGCAGCAGATCGTCGATCTCGGCGCGTCCCATCTCTCTCGTCATCACTGCGGTATGGCGGGGGGACGTGGATATGTGTGTTGACTCGCGAACGGTATGTCGCGGCCGCCAGCTCAGAACTCGCGGGGGGGCACGGTGACGAGAGGCGACGAACGACGCGGGCGTCTCATTCGAGCGACTTCGCTCGGTTCTGGAACTCGCCGCCACACTCCGAACAGACGCCGGGATGCGTCTCCGAGTGGACGATGGTGCCGCACTGGAGGCATTCGTACTCCGAGATGACTCCGCCGGTGTCGTCCTCAGTATCTTGATTGTGTGGCATACTCTAGCATTGTCGTTCACGGCTGAAAAGTCTTGGTCGAGAGGCGACAGCTCAAGCGCCATCTCCGACACGACAGATGCCCTCCACGGGAGCGCGGAATGAGACAGCCGACACGTCTAGCCGCTCGACACGTCTTGAAGAGTCAGACCGTCGGAGAAATTCGTCGTCTCTGCACCGTTTTCCGGATTTTACCAGATGGTAAAATACTTCTTTCGAGCGTCCCCTGTCTTCGACGATGGTAGACGTAGCAATCGTTGGCGGCGGTCCCGCTGGACTGAGCGCAGCCCTGTACGCTGCAAAGAATGATCTCGAAACGGTCGTCTTCGATACCGACGAGTCGTGGATGCACAAGGCGCATCTGTTCAACTACCCCGCAGTGCGAAGCATCAGCGGCGACGAGTTCCTCAAGATTTCGCGCGGCCAGGCCCGCGACCGCGGCGCTGACCTACACGACGCCGAGGTCACGGACGTCGAACGGACTGACGACGGATTCGTCCTCTCCACGGCCGACGACGAGTACACCGCCGACTACGTCGTCCTCGCCACGGGTGGGGCCCGAAACCTCGCCGAGGACCTCGGCTGTGCGGTCACCGAGGAGGACGTCGTCGACGTGAACCTCGATATGGAGACGTCGGTCGAAAACGTGTACGCTACCGGCGCGATGGGCCGCGCGGAGAAGTGGCAGGCTGTCATCGCGGCTGGCGACGGCGCGGCCGCCGTCCTCGACATCCTCTCGAAGGAGAAAGGCGAGTACTACCACGACTTCGATATGCCGTCGGACGTCCCCGAACTGTAACGCTCGTACCCACCACACCGCGACCGACGTGGTCGCGGTCTTTCTCGCTTCTCCGGATTCTCACGCGATCCAACTCCGAACTGATTACCGCAGCTACTGCGTCGGCTCCAACGAATCGAGAACGAACGCGTCGATGGCGCGTCGTGCCTCTGCCGGCGCGTCCTCGTGACCGAGCGCGAGTCGGCGTTCACGAGCCGCGTGGATTACGTCAGTGATGAGCTGTCCCATCAACTCTGCGTCCACTTTCCGGAAGACGTTCTGCTCGATGCCCGCTTCGATGACCTCGACGATGCTCTGTCGAATATGTTCGTAGTGATCGTTGAAGACATCCCGGTGTTCGTCGTCGTGCTGTGCGTACGCGAACAGTTCGTGATACACCTTCATTCGGTCCCAGTGTGTGAACTCCTCGAACTGCGGACCGAGCAGACACTGATCGATCCGAGCGTCCAGTTCGGCACGCGGCGCCGCATCCCCATCCACGTCGACGCTGCCCTCGTACTGGTCGATGACGTACTGCAGAAACGCGGACAACAGATCGTACTTGCCGTCGAAGTGGTAGTGGATCACCTGCCGCGACAGCTCCATCTCCTCGCCGATGTCGCGGACGCGCAGGTCTTTGTACCCGTGTTTGCTCACTGCTCGGAACGTAGCCTCCATAATCTGCTCGCAGGTATCGTCGGCAGCGACGCGCCCGTCCGATCCGCTCATACACCGCGTTCACGAGAGCGACACAAATCGCTTTCTCTCATCGTGTCAGTTCCGCTGTCAGAAGACGAACGGACCACGCTGTCGGATCGGTTCGTCGTGAGGGTGGCCGGCAACGGCGACGACCCGTAGTCCGGAGTCAGTCGCGACCTCGACGTCCCGGGCGTCGACGAGTGGGACGACATCGCCGTCGCCGAACGACCACCCGTCGACGCGCCCGGTGCCGTCGACACCGTAGAGAAAGCCCGACCAGCCGTCCGCGACCGACCACGTCCAGCGGCCCGTCACGCGCACGTCGAGGTACTCCATCGGCGTCTGCAACTCGATCGGCGAGCCCTCGCCGACGACCGTCGTGATGGTCGCTCCCGGTCGGGACTCGGTGGGGAGTTCCTCGGCATCTGCGTCGGCGTATCCCGGATCGATGTCCTTCCGAGCGCGGGGGAGGTTCACCCAGAGCTGGAGGCCGGTACAGGCGGCTCCGTCCGCCGGGAACTCGGAGTGTCGGATCCCGCTGCCGGTGGTGACGCGCATCACGTCACCTTCGGTGGCGGTGTTTGCGACGCCCAGCGAGTCCTCGTGGTCCATTCCTCCATCGAGGAGGTACGAGACGATCTCGAACCCCTCGTGTGGGTGCATCGGAAACCCCTTGTCGGGCTCGATGTAGAACCGCTCGAAGAGCACGAACGGATCGAGATGCTGCGGATACGTGTTCGTCGGGAACGCTCGGTTCGAGGTGACGCCCGTCCCGTGTTGCACGCGCTCGCCCGAGATGGGAGCCTCGGCGTCGCCCGTGTCGTCGTCTACTGCCATACGGCAACTGATGGATCCGTCGCAGATAAGCCATCTGCAGTGACAGACAGCACAGTCCACTCAGTACGGACGTCGAGAATTCGGAGAAGTGCTCCGTCAGGGATTCGAACCCTGGTCCTTGCCGTGAGAGGGCAAGATGATTGGCCGGACTACACCAACGGAGCGCTGCTGCACTTTTCCGTATCTCCGGGATGTGTAAAACGGTTCCGTTTTGCCCGCGCCGTGCCGTGGTGTCTCGTACCCAAATACGGCGACTGCAGACGAACAGCGGCCGAGTTACTGTCTCTCGCCGGCTTCGTCGTCGTCGCTCTCGGGGGCGTGTTCGGCGATGATCTCTGCGACGTCGCTCTCTGCGACTGCTTCGTATCCATCGGGCGTAATCGTCGCGACGCTCACGCTCTCGGCGGCGAGTTCGCCGTCGGATTCTAAGAGTGCGCGAACAGCGATCGAGACGCCGTCGTCGAGAGAGAGCTCCTCCGACCAGTGCTCTTCGAGGAACTCCTGGATGTCGTCGCGCCCGGAGCCGATCGCGACGGCGCGCCACTCCTGGGGTGCACCCGACGGATCGGTCTGGAAGAGTCGCGGGCGGGCATCCGGACCCTCTCCGTCCATCCCGGCGACCAAGAGCGCGGCACCGAACGGGCGCGTACCACCGTACTGGGTGGTCTCCTGAATCTCGTCCGACAGCGTCTTCGTGAGCGTCTCCACGCCGAGCGGTTCGCCGTACCGCAGTCGGTTGCGCTGGGCGGCCGTCCGCGCGTCGTCGATCAATCGGCGGGCGTCGGCGACGTGGCCGGCCGAGGCCGCGCCGAGATAGTCGTCGAGTTTGTGCAGTTTCTCGATGCTCTCGCCCTCCATCAGCGACGAACTGGTCCGACGCTGCGCAGCGAGGACGACCCCGTCCGTGGTGCGGATGCCGAGGCTCGGCGCACCGCGTTTGACCGCTTCGCGCGCGTACTCGACCTGATAGATGCGTCCGTCCGGGGAGAAGAGCGACGTCCCCCGATCGTACGCCTGCTGGTCGTTTCGGTTCATCTACCCCTACTCCGACCCGGGGACGGATAAAGCCACCACCGGCACACGATATTACCGGAACCGACGGTCCGAGAAGGGCCGTGCTACCAGCACCGCGGCGGCGCGTCGCCGCTACTCGGCTTCGACGACGTCGGCGTCGGGAGCGTTCTGCTTGACGCTCTCGATGCCCTGCTTTGCCTTCTGCTTCGTCGCGTATCCCTCCCCGCTGTCGGCGATGATGTTCCCGTTGGAGTGAACGAGCCGCCAGCGGTACTGTCCGGCCTGATCCTCGTACACCTCGAAGGTGGCAGTCATACGACCGCCGTGTTGAACCGCTCGTGGCAAAAATCCCGGTGCAGCTCTGCGTCGGCCCGTCGCCGGGCCAAGACGGCGACGTGGTGGCGACGTGGCGGCGGCGTCACTCCCGTCGCCGCTCGTACGTCACGAAATCGAACTGGTCGCGGTCGTCGCGGTCGACTTCGACCCACTCGCCGTCGTCCCATGCCGGGAAGGCCGTGTCGCCCTCGTAGGCGTCGTGAATCTCGGTGAGCACCATCCGAGACGCGTGCGGGAGGAACTGCTCGTAGACGCGGCCGCCGCCGGCGACGTACGCCGTCTCGACCCCTCGCTCTTCGGCATCGGCGCAGGCTAGGTCGATCGCCTCCTCGACAGAGTTGGCGCCGACGGCACCCGCCGGCAGGTCGAGCGACTGCGAGGTGAGCACGACGCTCGTCCGGCCAGGGAACGGTTCGCCGAGCGCGTCGACGACCGTCTCGTAGGTCTTGCGACCGACGATCACCGGATGTCCCGTCGTCGTCTGTTTGAAGTGCGCCAGGTCCTCGCTGAAGTGCCACGGCATCCCGCCGTCGCGACCGATGGTACCGTTCTCCGCGACGGCGGCGACGAGGACGATTTCGACGTCCATCATTCGGCCACCGCGAAGCGGATTCCCGGCGCGGGATCGTACTCCGACAGCTCGACGTCCTCGAACGTGAGGTCGTCGAGCGGCACGTCGGCGACGTCGATCGTCGGCCGCGCTCTCGGTTCCCGGGCGCACTGTTCGAGGAGTCCGGGGACGTGGTCGTACCGCTCCGCACCCTCGGCCTCCGGGGGTGCGGTCGCTTCGAGCCACTCGCGCACGTCGCGATACTCGGTTCGGTCCTCGACGTCCGCGAGACGCGACTGCAACTCTCCGAGGTGGTCGGCGTACCACGCGCCGCGGTCGCCCGTGCCACAGTACACGTGGGCGTCGACGACGGAATGGGCGAATTTCCCGGGCTCGAAGCCGGTCCGCTGGGCAAGTGCCGTCGCGAGCAGCGAGTACGCGGCGATGTTGAACGGGATGCCGAGTGCGACGTCGCCTGAACGCTGCGTCAGGTGGACGTTGAGGCGGTCGCCCTGCACGTTGCAGACGAAAGTGTAGTGACACGGCGGCAGCGTCGAGACGGCCGCGTTCGCCGGGTGCCAGGCGTTGACGACGAGGCGGCGTGAGTTCGGATTCTCTTTGAGTTGATCGAGGACGTACTGGATCTGGTCGAACGTGCCCTCGTCGTTCATCCAGCGGTGGCCGCCGTCGGGCCAGGACTCGCCCGGAAGTCCCTCGTCGGGGACCGGAAATCGACGCCAGAAGCGCCCATACGCGGTGTCGAGGCGGCCGTCGTCGTCGGCCCAGGCGTCCCAGATGCCAGTCTCCTCGCGGAGCGTGCGGATGTGCTCCTCGCCGGAGAGATACCAGACGAACTCGTGAATCAGGGAGTTCCACCGCGCGCCCGAGAGGTCCTTCGTCGTGAGTAGCGGAAAGCCCTCTGCGAGGTCGACTTCGTAGTGGCGGCTGAACGCCGAGATGGTGTCTACGCCCGTTCGATTCGGCTTGTGGCCCCCGGATTCGAGGACGTCGGTGACGAGGTCGAGATACTGACGCATAGTAGACCGGATTGTCCTACGATGTTGCGCCTGCAATCTTGATTGTTTGTGTTCGCCGCGATGCTCGCACCGCCGGGGGCCAATGATCCTGCCTCCGTGCCGGTGCGGGCAACGTGGCAGGCCGGTAACAACTATACGATAGTCCGCCGTCGCGACAGACGTGAGCGACGCCGATCAGACGCAGACGACAGACACGTGGCTGTACGGCTGGGCGCTCGGCTACGCTGCCGTGGGCGCGGCTTCGCTGCTCGTTCCCCTCTACGCCATCGACCTCGGCGCGGGCGCGTTCCTTGTCAGCCTCATCGCCGCCACGGCTGCCTTCGCCGGCGTACCGGGCGCGATCCTCTGGGGGCGGTTAGTGGCGCGGACGCGACGCCGCCGACCGTTCATCCTCGTCGCACTGGGCGCGAGCGCCGGCGTCTTCCTCGTCTTACCGTTTCTGGCCTCGCCGTGGACAGTCCTCGCCGCCAACGCCGCGCTGTGGTTCGTCGTCGCGGCCGCCGCGCCCGTACTGAACGTCGTCGTCGTGGAGGGCTACGAGCCGTCGCTGTGGACGCAGCGATTCGGCCTGCTGAACCACTACCAGGGCTACGGCTGGCTGGCCGGCCTCGTCGCCGGCGGCGTCTGGTCTGCGGTCGCCGGGTCCCACGTCGGCCTGCCGGCGCTCGCAGCCAAGCGGCTCTTCTTCGTCGGCGGCGCGACCGCCACGCTAGCTGGTGTCTTCGTCGTCTTCCTCCGCTATCCGGAAGCGGCGACGATGTCCGAACAGCGCTTCCGACGGCTCTCACGTCGCTTCCGCGCGGGGAACGGGGGCGCCGAGCGGGCCACCCGCGCCGTGCCGTTCGGCCCTGCCCGGATCTACTGGGCGCTCCGCGAGATCAGACTCGGCCGGGGCTCCCTCACGCGCCTCCGCGGGCGGTTCTCGGCGCGGTTGCTCCGGTACCTCCTCGCGGCGACCGTGTTTTTCGCCGGGTTCTCGGCGTTCTTCGGACCGTTACCCGCGTATCTGGTCGACGCGGGCTACGCCACCGACGAGGTGTTCGTCCTGTTCATCCTGAGTTCGGCGGCGTCGGCCGCGGCGTACGCCCGGGCCGGAACCGCAGCTACGACGTTCGACCCGTTCCGGCTGCAGGTCGGGGCACTGCTCTTTCGCGCTGGGGCGTTCCCGATCGTCGCCGTCACCGGGGCGGCGATCGCGCCCCCGACCGGTCTGCTCGTCGTCGGCGCGCTGTTTCTCGCACTCGGGGCCTCCTGGGCGGTCATCGCCGTGACCGCGACCGGCCTCGTCTCCGAACTCGCATCGGAGGCGATCCGCGCGGAGGCGCTCGGAATCTACACGGCTATCGGGAGCCTCGGCGGCGGCATCGGCAGCGTGCTGGGCGGTGCAATCGCCGACGCCGTCGGCTATCTCCCGGCGTTCGGCGTCGCAGGGGGGTGTGTCGTCGTCGGCATCCTCGTCGCTGGTGGAGCGGAGACGACGGCACACGAACCCGTCCAGGGCTGAGAGCGGCAGCGAAAGCGACGGCTACTTGTCGACCGTCTTCGTGGGGGAGATCCAGACGACGAGGTCCCCCTCCTGTCGGACGATCCCCTCGATGAAGTCGCCGCGGTCCATCGGCGGGTCCTCGACGTCATCCATCGAGACGCGGACGACCTGGTCGACCTCGTCGACGAGCCAGCCGACCGCGGCGTCGTCCTCGAAACTGGTCGCGTCGAAGATGACGATACGACTCGCCTCACCGGTGTTCTCGACGTTCAGGAGCGTCTTCGGGTTGACGATCGAGGTGGTCCGTCCGCGGAGGTCCATCACGCCCTCGACGAAGTCGGGCGCGTTCGGGACCGCGGTGAGCGAGCCACGGTCGACGATCTCGGAGACGTAGTCGATGTCGACACAGTAGGTCTCGCCCCCCAACTCGAACTCGAGGACCTGCATCTGGCGGGCGGTGGCGTCGGGGTCGTCTGTGGCGGTGGGGTCTGAAGCGCCCGCCGCCGCACGTTGTTCCTGCGACATAGCCGTGTCGCCGACGGCTGTAGAGCCGCCGGTTGTTACCTGATTTTGGTGCACACGTCGGCAATAAATGTACGCACGCTATTATCACGGCTGATTTTCACCGGCGAGCGCTTAAGTCCCCCAGTTGGGAAGTTTTCCAGTAGAGATGAGCGGGTACGAGCACGGCGTGGACCGGCCGGACGCGCCTACGGGACGGAGGCGGCGTCACGGCCCGAGACACGAGTGCGTCTCGCGGCTGCGAACCGAGACCCGTCGTCGTTCGAGGACGGCGCAGGCGGACATAGACGACGGACACGGGGGAGACGAGCGATGAGCACCGCCTCCGAGCCGGGCGGCAGCGACGAGCCGACGCGGGCAGTCATCGTCGACGACTCACGGTTTATGCGGACGCTCATTCGAAGCCTGCTCGAAGAGGGCGGCATCGAGGTCGTCGGCGAGGCCGAAGACGGCTCGAAAGCGCTCGGTGCGGTGACCGAACACGACCCGGATGTCGTGACAATGGACATCGAGATGCCCTCGATGAACGGTCTCGAGGCCGTCGACGCCATTATGGCGGACCACCCGACTCCGGTGTTGATGCTGTCCGCACACGCCGAGGAGGACGCCGACGTGACTTTCGAGGCGCTCGATCGCGGCGCGGTCGACTTCGTGACCAAGCCCGGCGGCGAGGTCACCTCGTCGATGCCGCGGGTGAAGCGCGAACTGGTCGAGAAAGTCGAGTCCGCGGCCCGAGTCGACCTCTCGGCGAACGCCCGCCTGTCCTCGGAGGACCGCGGCAGTTCGACTGGGACGAGCCGGTCCTCGTCGCGGACGGCCGGCTCTACCGCGTCGACAGACACGAGCGCGGCCGATGGAGCGGCCGCGTCCGGGACGGCGACGGGGGCAGACGCGTCCCGACAGCAACGGACGGCCCGAACGGGGTCCGCCGCGGGGCAGACGGACGCCACCGACACGGGGTCGTCGACGGCATCGACAGCAGGGAGTTCGCCGGCAGCGGCGCCGGCCACGACGTACCCGGAGACCGGAACGCTCGTCGTCGGCGCCTCGACCGGGGGGCCGAACGTCGTCGAGCGCGTCCTCGGAGCGTTACCGCGCGAGGCGAACCTCAGAGTCCTCGTGGTACAGCATATGCCCGAAGGCTTCACCTCGCGGTTCGCGACGCGACTCGACGGCCGGTCGGGGTACGATGTCACCGAGGCGGAGTCGGGCGAGCGGATTCAGGCGGGCGAGGCGCGGGTCGCACCCGGCGGCCACCACCTGCTCGTCACCAGCGATCGGAACGGGCGTCTCAAGCTCGAACTGACGGAGACAGAACCGATTCACGGCGTCCGACCCGCCATCGACATCACGATGGCCTCGGCCGTCGAGAGTGTGGAGGGACCGCTGTGTGCGACCCTCCTCACCGGGATGGGCCGCGACGGCGTCGACGGGATGCAGCGGATCCACCAAAGCGGCGGGCACACGATCGCACAGGACGAGGAGACGTCCGCGATTTTCGGGATGCCGCGGCGCGCCATCGAGACGGGGAGCGTCGACGTGGTCGCGCCGGCCGAACAGATCGCCGAGAACGTACTGCAGTACTTCGCGGAGGAGTGACCGATGGACGACGAACTCTACCAGGAATTCATCACCGAGTCCGAAGAGAGCATCACGCAGTTGAACAACTCGCTTTTGGATCTCGAATCGAACCCCGACGACGAGGAAGCGATCGACGACATCTTCCGACAGGCCCATACCTTGAAGGGGAACTTCGGGGCGATGGGCTTCGACAACGCCGCGACTGTGGCGCACGCCGTCGAAGACTTACTCGACGAAGTTCGGAACGGCCGCATCGAGGTCACCCACGAGCGGATGGACCTGGTCTTCGACGGGATGGACGAGATCCTCGACATCCTCCACGAGATCGAAAAGCACGGCGAGTCCCAGCGCGATCCGAGCGATCTCGTCGAGGAGATCCGTGCCGCGGCAGAGCCCGAGTCCGACGCGGACGCCGGGGAGGAAGCCGCCGCGGACGCCGAACCCGCATCCGGAGGCACCGAATCAGGCGACACAGACGGCACGGAAGGCGCGGTGGAGCCGGAACCCTCGGACGCTGACAGCGCAGCGGAGTCGGGAGAAGCCCTCGCGGAAGCCGCGGACGCGCTCGATCTGGACGCCCCCGACGTCGCCGACGCCGACAGCCTGTATCACGCCGAGATTTCGCTCGACGTCGGAGATATGAAAAGCGTCGACGGCGGCTTGTTCGTCGGCGGGCTCCCGGACGACCTCGCGGTGGTCGGTGCGGACCCGGGTCTCGATCGCATCGAGGAAGGCGACTTCGGGGACGACTTCGTCGTCTTCGTCGCCGACGAGGACCGCGACGAACTCGAAGCGACCCTCTGGGACCTCTGGAAGGTCGAGTCAGTCACGCTCACCGACGTGAGTCCAGTGCTCGACGGAGAGACCGGAGCGGCGGCGACCTCCTCCTCGGACGGGGCGACGGCCAGCGCGGACGCAGACGGTTCCGACGCGGAAACTGCAGAAGGCGGGTCCGACGCGACCCCCGGAACGCCGGCGGCGAACGGGTCCGCGGGCGACGACGGGAGCGCACCGACGTCGACTCCGAACGAGGACGTCGACGCCGAGTCTGCGGCCGCTGCGGTCGACGCTGTCGTCGACGCGTACACCTCGGACGGAGCGGCCGACGGCGACGCGGCGGACGAGGCTGGTGACGCTGCTGCAAGCGACGACGCAGCAGACGAACACGACGCCGCGGACGCAGCGGCCGAAGATACAGCGCCCGCAGACACCGACGAACCCGAGCCAGCCGCGGACGACGGCAGCAACTCGCTGGGCGCCGCGGAGGCCGATGGCGCTGCTGACTCCGGCGACGATGCCGAGGAGTCCGGCGAGAACGACGCGGACAGCGACGACAGTGGCGGGACGGCGCGGAAGCGTGGAGACAGCGGCCGGGGCGACGACGAGGAGGACAAAGACGGAGACGACGAGGAGTCACGCTCGATTTCGGCGGTGAAGTCCGTTCGGGTCGACGTCGACCAGCTCGACGAGCTGCACAGCCTCGTCGAGCAATTAGTCACGAGCCGGATCAAGCTCCGCCAGGCGCTCGGCGAAGACGACTCGACCGGCCGCGACAACCTCGACGAACTGGACAAGATCTCCTCGAATCTCCAGGACACCGTGATGGATATGCGGCTCATCCCGCTGAAGAAGGTGTTCGACAAGTTCCCCCGACTCGTGCGTGACCTCGCGCGCGAGGAGGACAAGCGAGTGAGCTTCAACATCGAGGGCGAGGGCATCGAACTCGACCGGACGATTCTCGACGAGATTTCAGATCCGCTGATGCACGTGCTCCGGAACGCGGTGGATCACGGCATCGAACCGCCGGAAGAGCGGGAAGCCGCCGGGAAGTCTGCGACCGGCGCAGTCGAGTTGCGAGCCGAGCGCGAACACGACACCGTCGTCATCACGGTCGAAGATGACGGGGCGGGCATCGACGCCGACGTCCTCCGCGATAAGGCAGCCGAGAAGGGCATCCGACCGCGCGAGGAGTTGGTCGAAATGCCCGACGAGGAGGTCTACGACCTCATCTTCCACCCGGGCTTCTCGACGAACGAGGAGATCACCGACGTCAGCGGCCGCGGGGTCGGAATGGACGTCGTCAAGACCACCGTCGAGTCGCTCGACGGATCGGTCAACGTCGACAGCACGCTCGGCGAGGGGACCACCATCTCGATCCGACTGCCGGTGTCGGTCGCGATCATCAAGGTGCTCTTCGTGCAGGTCGGCGACCGGGAGTTCGGCGTCCCGATCAAGTACATCGACGAGATTTCGCGGCAGACGCGCGTCCAGAGCGTCGACGGGGCCGAGGTAATCGTCCACGAGGATCGTATCTTCCCGCTGATTCGACTCCGCGGCGCGCTCGCTCTCAGCGACGAACGGCGCGATAGCGGGATGATCGTTCGCATCCGGCCCGCCGACCGGCAGGTCGCGCTCCGCTGTGACGACGTCGCGCGCCAGGAGGAAGTCGTCGTGACGCCGCTTCAGGGGCCGCTCAAAGGCACGGAGGGACTATCCGGAACGGCCGTCGTCGGCGACGGGAAGGTCGTGCCGATCCTCGACGTGAACTCACTGTCGATTCCCGACGAGGGCAAGCAGGCGCGCCGTCAGTGGGTCCCACCGGAAGACGACAGCGCGGAAGCCGAGGGGGCGGCCGACTGATGGGCCTCGACATCGACACCGGATCCGACGACGCCGAGGACGCAGACGAGCGGGCGTTCGACGACTTACTCGAGTACGTCGAGTCGTCGCTGTCGTTTGCGACGAGTTCGTACAACCGCTCGTACCTCGACCGACGGGTCTCCGCCCGGATGCGACGCCGGCACGTCGACGACTACGACGAGTATCAAGCGCTGCTCGAAGACGACGAGGACGAACAGGAAGCGCTCCTGAACGCACTCAGCGTCAACGTGACCAGTTTCTTCCGCAACCCCGACGTCTGGGAGGCGTTACGCGAGATTATCGCGGAGTTAAGCGACGACGGCCGGACCCGGATCTGGAGCGCCGCTTGCTCGGACGGCCGCGAAGCGTACTCGGCGGCGATGCTCGCGCTCGACGACGACCGAATCGACGCCGATCGCGTCGAGATCCTCGGTACCGACATCAAACCCGAGATTCTTCGGGCCGCACGCGGTGGCGAGTATCACGCCTCGGAGACGAACGATCTCGAAGAGCAACTGGAACCGCTGGAGAACAGCGACCGGTACATAGAGCGTGAGGGAGACACCTACCGCGTCAGCGACGAGGTGCAGGAACTCGTCTCCTTCCGCCGACACGACCTCGTACAGGAGGATCCGCCGAAGACGTTCGACCTCGTCATCTGCCGAAATCTGTTCATTTACATCAACAGAGAAGCAAAAGAAGCCATCTTCGAGACGCTCGGGTCCGCCGTCGAACCCGGAGGGTACCTGACGATCGGGATGACCGAAACCGTCCCGGCGTCCTGTCGCGACCGGTTCGACCCGGTCGAAAAGCGACTCAGGATCTACCGCGACACGGCGGGTGAGGAGACGTCTCGAACACGGAGGTAGGTGCGTGTGAAACCAGGTGAAACGAAACTCGCGGACACGCGCGGACGGTTCCTGCAAGCGCTCCGTAACGGTCGCGAACGGAGCGACGCCGGCTGGACGAACGGCCGCATCCTGCTCTCGAACAAACGGATCGTGCTCGCGGGGACGAGCGGCAAGCGCACCTTCCCGCTCTCGAAGATCGAGCAGGTGGGCGGCCGATTCGACGTGAACCAGCGCGTCGCGACCGTCGCCGACTACATCGCGTTGCAGTTCGACGACGGCGAGGACGTGATCCTCGTCGCGCCCGCGGAGTTCGAGGAGTTCGAGATGGACCTCTACGACGCGCTGCTGTCCTCGACGAAGTTCCTCGTCCGACACCCGGCCGTCGAGGGCGGCGTCGTGCAGAACACCGAGTGGGAGCGCGCCAAGATGCAAGTCGAAACGGAAGCCGTCAACATCGCGACCGTCGCCGGAACCTTCGTCGGGATCCAACTCGACGACATCGGTGACATCGAAATGGGGCGCCGAACCGTCCGCGAGGAGCGACGAGAGGTCATCGAGGTCGAACATTCCGACGACAACGGGACGAGCGTGCAGACGTACATCTCGGGACCCGAACGGGCCGTCGGCATCCTGAAGTCGCTTCTGCGGATCGGCGAGGAACAGACCGAGACGGCGCTCGATCTCTCGAGACAGGACAAACAGGTGTTGATGGCGCTGTACTCCGGCGTCTCCCCGTTCGACATCCCCGCGTTTCTCGGGATCGACGTCGACGAGGTCGAAGAACTCTTTGTACGGCTCATCGACCACGACGTCTTAGACGAGGTCCGGATCCGGCACGAGGTGGAACTCAACGCCCGCGGGCGGTCGATCGCGGCCGACGCGATCGACGAACAGGGCGCGGAGATGTGACGACGACGAACACCTCGAAAGAGCAGACGACAACGAGTCCCGGGATCACCCGCGAGCGTGCGCCAGAATCTCTGTGCGGGCCTCCGAAGCGCACTCCCGTCCACCCCGGCCGAAGTGGAGCGTGTTCGCGTTGACCGGGTCGCTGAGGAGCCCCCCCGAGTCGACGGGGACGTCGACCTGTTCGATCTGGAGGTAGCCGATGGTGATACCCTTCGCGAGGTCGACGCCGATTATCTCGTCGGCCGGGATCGTCTTGTTGTCGAACCGTGAGCGGTCCACGCGATAGATTTCGACGCGGTCCTCGTAGACGACCAGCGTGCCGTCCTGGAACGTGCAGACGACGAGCGCGTTCGGATGCTCGTCGACGTCGTCGTCGGAGTCCTCGTCCGCGTCACCGCTCCGTCCCCACGGGAAATCGACCATCGCGAATTGGTACCACGGGACAGCGCAAAAGCGTTCGGCCGGACCAAGCGTCAGTCACCCGACCACGCCGCGTCCGAGAGTGTGCGCTGGACCGCCTCCTCGCCGACCGCGGCCGCGAGCGCCTCGAAACCGCGCCGCTCTGCGCGGTCGCGGGCGTTCGCGACGAGTCGGGAGACGATGAACTCCGGCGTCGACTTGCCGACCGTGCCGAACCGTGGCTGGTAGTCGACGCGGAGCGCGAGGTCGTCTGTCAGCCCCTCCGCGAAGATGCCGTCGATGCGCGCCTCCGGGGGGAGGGGACTGAGGTCGTCGGCGAGGTGGGTCACGTAGACGCCGAGCGCGTCCTGATCGACCGTCAGATCGACCAGGCCGTTCAGCAGGTCGGCGGCCCGGCCGGGTTCGGTGATCGCCTCGAACTCGTCGACGAGCATCAGCGTGCGGTCGCCGGTCGACAGCGGTGGGACGATCGATTTCAGCGTCGACTCCAGGACGCCGGCGTTGAAACTGGCGTGTCGGCGGTGGAAGACCACCGTATCGAACTGGCCGACCTCGGCTCGCGCTGCGGGCACGGGCAGCCCCATCGAGGCGAGCAGGACGACCTGTGCGAGCGTCTCTAAGAGCGTCGTCTTCCCGCCTGAGTTCGCCCCGGTGAGGACGGCGACACGGTCGCCGGATGGCGGCTCCGGCACGTCGTCGTCGCCGACGTCGACCGAGCCTATGCCGTGTGAGCCGACGGCGTACGTGACGGGCTGAATCGCACCGGACAGCGAGAGGTTCCGCGCGCCGACGACGGCGAGTCCGTCCTCGACGAGTCGCGGCCGGGTCAGATCGTACGCGGCGGCGAAGCGGCCGAGCGAGAGGTCGAACGCGATCTCGGAGACGGCGCCGACGGCGGTCTCGACGTCCTCGCGCGCGGTCTCGATCGACTCTCGCAGGTCGGCTGCCACTGTGCGCTCGCGTTCCTCGACGTCGGCGTCGAGTTCGGCGACGAGCGCCCGGAGCGACGTCCCCGCGAAGTCCGCCTCGTCGTGGGCGTCTTCGGCGACCGCGGCCTCGACGCGCCCGCGGCGAACGTCGGTTTGGCTCGCGACGTACTCGACGAACGCCGCGCGGAACTCCTCGAAACTTCGGACGCCGCGCTCCCGCACGGACTCCAGCACGTCGAGCGCGCTCGACTCCAGTTGCGCGGCGGCGTCCCGCTTCTCGCGCAGGCGATCGAGTTCGTCGTCGGTACCGGGTGCGACCGATCCATCTTCGTCGACGGTGCCGAGCGCGGCCGCGGCCGCTTCGAGCGCGTCGTCGTCGAGGTCGTCCAACGCGGCGAAGGTCCCGCCGCGCAGGCCCGCCTCGCGGAGCGCGAGCGCCGTCTCGACCGCGATCCGGTCGGTGCCGCCGGTCTCGTCGTAGGCGTCGAACGCCGAACGGACGGCCGCGCGATCCTCGTCGTTCAGTTCGACCCAGGCGTCGCGTGCGGCGAGCACGCGGTCGAGTCGCGACTCCCGTTCGTCGACGTCCGAAAGCGGCGTCAGCACGCGAATCCGGTCGGCGGCGTGCGCGGTCAGGGCATGTTCGCTCGCCAGCGTCAGCAGTTCGTCGTAGACGTCGCGGGCGTCCCGCGTCCCGAGCGTTTCGATGCCCGCCGCACCGTTGGCTCTGCGGAGGATCCTGACCGCACGCCCCCGCGGGATCCCGGCGTCCGCCAGCGCGCGGATGTCGGCGTTCTCGATGGCCGCGACGGCGCGCTCTGTGCCCATCGCCTCGCGGAGTTTCTCGCTCGTCTTCGGACCGACCCCCCAGTAGTCCTCCAGTCGCATAGCCTCACCTCCAACGGGAGCATCTTGTAGGTTTGCGGTTCGACTGGTCGGGGCGTGGGAGCGCCGTCACGGAGGTGACGGCAGGAGGAATGGGGGAAACGAAGGGACCGCCGTACGAGGCGGTCCGGAGGGGACGCCCGACAGCGTGGTTGGGGGAGTGGTGGACGCTGTCGGAACGGGGGGTCGGCGTCGGGGTCGGGGGGTGGTGGAGCGTCGTGTCGGGAGCACCGACTGCGTCAGGGGGACGACGAGACGCGCCGGGCGCGGGCGTCTCGGACTTCTGCTCCCTCCCGGATTGCGTCCTCACAGTTGGGACAGACGCGGGCGTCTGTGAACCCTTCCGGGGCGAAGACCCGGACGTAGTCCCGCGAGACGAATGAGCCACAGTTCTGACACTCAGGCATTGCACGCCACCTCTGCGACGGATCGGTCGAACATATCCACTTGGGGAGAGGGGGTGTAGTACCCTAACACGGACCCCTACGTCCTTAGGTCCCGAGCGGAAATTGGGGGTCTGAGGGGCAGCTATTTATCCGTGGACTCGTTTCGTCCGGGTATTAGGATGACATCGGACGGTTCGTCGAACGGCTCTCAGCCGGGGTCAGCCGACACGTCGGCTGCGACAGGTTCGCCCCCCGACGGGACGGTGGAGGACCCTGCGACGCCGACAGACGAACCGCAAGCCGAGACCGATGCGTCAGACGACGAGCCGGTCGTGCTCGTCGTCGACGACGACAGAGACCTCGCCGACACCTGCGAGTACTGGCTCCGCGAGGACTTCGACGTTCGCGTCGCCTACGGCGGAGAGGACGCGCTCGAACAGATGGACGACGAGGTCGACGTCGTCCTCCTCGACCGCCGGATGCCGGACCTCTCGGGCGACGAGGTGCTCGCGGAGATCGACGAACGGGGGTACGACTGTCGCGTCGCGATGATGACGGCCGTCGAACCCGACACCGACATCGTCGAGATGCCGTTCGACGAGTACCTCGTCAAGCCGGTCGACGAGGATAGCGTCACCGGAACCGTCGAAGAACTGCTCGTCCGCTCGGAGTTCGACGAGCGTGTCCGCGAGTACTTCGCGCTGGAGTCGACGGAAGCAGTCCTCGAAGAGCGCGATCTCCGCGACCTCGGCGATCCGACCGCCCTCGACGACCTAACTGCCAGAGTCCGTGCACTCCGCGAGGAGCGCGAATCGGAGATCCGCGAGCGCGAACGCCAACTGGACCGCGTGCGCCGGATCAACGGCTTCCTCCGCGACGTGGACCAGGCGCTCGTCGACGCGAGCACCCGCGAGGGCATCGCGGAGACGGTGTGTGCCTCCTTCGAGTCCTCGCCGTACGACGGGGCGTGGATCGCGCGGTACAACGAAGCAGTCGACACCGTCGAGTGCGCGGCGGCGGCCGAGTCGGTCGCGTCCCCGTTCGCCGAGGGTAGTTCGGCGGATCCGGCGGCGCTCGTCCGCGAGGCGATCGACACGCGATCCGTCGTGACCGACGCCGTCTCGCCGGCCCACGCCGCGGCAGCCCTGCGAGACGCCGACGCCGTCGCTGGAGAACTAACTCTCGTCGCCATCCCGGTCACGTACCGGGAGACGGTCTACGGCGCGCTCGTCGTCTACGTGCGCGGATCGATCTCCGAGGAGGAGCGGTCGATGCTCGGCGGCGTCGGCGAGACGGTCGGACACGGCATCAACGCCGCGGAGTCAAAGCAGTTGCTTCACGGCGACAGCGCGGTCGAACTGGAGTTCGAGCACACGGACACCCGAGACGTGCTCGTCGACCTCTCCTTGGAGTTCGACACGACCGTGACGCTCGAAGGCGCCTCACTCGCGGACGAGGGCATCGTCTCCTGTTACGTCTCGATCGAGGACGTGGATCCGTCGACGGTACTCTCGGCCGTCGCACCGCTCGATGCGCTTGCGAACGGGCGGGTCATCTCCGACGAAGACGGCGAAGCGCTGTTCGAGTTCCGGCTAGCCGACGCCTCGGTGGTCGTGACGCTCGTCGAACTGGGCGCGTCGGTGGAGTCGTTCAGCGCGACCGGCGGCGAGGGCGAACTGGTCGTCAGAGTGCCCGCCCGATCCGACCTCAGAGCGCTCACGAACGCCGTGCAATCGTCGTACCCGGACGTGTCGGTGCTCGCGAAACGAGAGGTCGAAGACGCAGTGCAGTCGACGTCTTCGTTCCGTCGACAGCTCGAAGAGAAACTGACCGACAGACAGCGCGACGTGATGGAGACGGCGCTGGCCTCGGGCTACTTCGACTGGCCGCGCGGCAGCACCGCCGAGGAGGTCGCAGCCTCGCTCGGCATCGCCGCGCCGACGTTCCACGAGCACCTCCGGTCCGGCGAGCGAAAGCTCATCGAATCGTTCTTCGCGGAGACGTCGACCGACCGCCGGAGGAGGAACCGAGCCGACGACACCGGCGACGCGGCTGGCGACGACTGATACGGTCGGACGTACTGGGCCTGAGAGCGACGGGAGGGTCGGCGTCGGAAACTGCAGGCGGTCGGGAACTGCCCGCGCGCGCAGAAATCTACGGAGAGTGTATGCCCGAGGGGGCTGTGGATCGGATCAGGCGTCGTTCATCCGCTGGGCGCGTTCGTCGCCGCAGGCACGGCACTTCGTCACTCGGTAGGGCTCTCTGGAGAACGCCCGGTTCGTCTGCTTCTTGCTCTCGGTCTTGAGTTCGATCGAAACCTCGTGGGGAGTCCGCGCGCCGCATTCGTCGCAGTACTCGGTCAGTTCGGTGTGGGAAGATTGGCTCTTGGACATCGTCGTTCGGTACCAGAGTAGATGGCCGAATCCACATTGACTCCCGACCCTACACCCTTAGGGTCGGGGCGGATCGGTGGACTGCGGTGGGATCTGTGAGCGAAAAAGCGTCGACGGGACCCCACAGTGATTGAGGCGGCACCCCAGTTGGAGGTTCGGATACGCCCCGCCGCCTGCGCGAGCGCGTCAGATGCTGCCCTG
Organism: Halobellus sp. Atlit-38R; assembly: GCF_003665925.1. NCBI lineage: Archaea > Methanobacteriati > Methanobacteriota > Halobacteria > Halobacteriales > Haloferacaceae > Halobellus > Halobellus sp. Atlit-38R. The sequence continues at coordinate 347,283 of NZ_QXIJ01000001.1, read as the reverse complement.
TCGGTAGATGAGGTTGCGCTGGATCTCGTTTGCACCCTCGTAGATGACCGGGATGCGGACGTCGCGGTACACCCGCGAGATCGGGTACTCTTCGAGCACCGAGCGGCCGCCGTGGAGTTGCATCCCGCGCTCGGCACACTGCATCGCCACCTCCGTCGATTTGGTCTTCGTCGCTGCCGCCCAGAAGCCGGCGTCCTCGTTGGTTTCGACCTTGTGCGCTGCGCGCCAGTTGAGCGTCCGCGCCGCCTCGAACTCCATCCGCATATCGGCGATGATGTGCTGGGTGGACTGGAACTCGGAGATGTTTCGTCCGAACGCCTCTCTGTCGTGGACGAACTTCCACGTCTCCTCGATGGCGCGTGCTGCGAGACCGATGCCGTGGCCGCCGACGACGACGCGGCCGTGATTGAAGAAGTCCGCGAGGACGTAGAAGCCGCCGCCTTCGGTGCCGACGAGGTTCTCCTCGGGGATCTCGCAGTCGTCGAAGACGATGTGGCCCTGCTTGGAGGCGCGCATCCCCATCTTCTCGGGGATGTGCTCGGCCTCGTAGCCGGGGGTGTCGGTCTCGACGATGAACATCGAGTAGTCCGAGTAGCGGTCGTCGCTGTCGTCCGTCTTCGCGTAGACGGTCAGCCAGTCGGCCTCCACGGCGTTCCCGACCCAGTACTTCTCGCCGTTCAGGACCCAGCCGTCGTCGGTTCGCTCCGCAGTCGTCGTCATCCCGGCCATATCCGACCCGGTCTGGGGTTCCGAGACGGCGAGTCCCGATATCTGCTCGTTCGCTGCGACCGGTCTGAGGTACTCGTCTTTCTGTTCTTCGGACCCGTACTTCTCGACGATCTCACAGCCGAACGACGCGAGCATCAGCGTCAGCGCGATACCGGCGTCGGCCGCGTAGAACTCCTCGTTGATCGCGAGAATCTGTTCGAGGTCGAGCCCGCGGCCGCCGTACTCCTCGCCGATGTCCTGGGCGACGAGGCCGGCGTCCATCGCCGCTTCGAGGATCTCCCAGGGGTACTCCGCAGATCGGAAGTACTCCTCGGCGTTCGGGCGGATGTACTCGTCGGCGAACTCGCGCGCCTCCTGTTTTACTTCGCGGGCGTGCTCGGGCACGACCGACTCGTCGAGAAGGTCCATAGGGGCCACTCGAATGCCACGAGCAAATAACTCTCGGAACTTTGAAAAACTTCAAACGAGTTCTCCATTGCTACACCGCACATCCGGCTTCTGCTAAAGTGACCCGGCTAGTCGAACCAGTTCTCGACTGTGGGATTCAGCTGTTCGGACGGGTCTCCGAGTTCGAGCGTCGACGCTTCCAGTTTCGAGACGAGGGTGGGAATGATCGCCGCCTTCTGTTTGATAACGAAGATCTTGCGCCCCCAAGACGGAGCCGCGTCGATACTTGCGTGCCACTTCTCTAGGCCGTCGTTCTCCGAGATGTGGAGACAGTGTGTCGTATAGAGGGTGTGATTTGGGGATTCGGTGACGAGGTTGATCTGGAACTTCGCGCGTTCGTGACCGTCGACAGTCGACCACTCGATGTTCGTGTTGCTCGTCGTTTCCGTCTCTTCCGTAGACTCGATATCGAGCGGCGTCGGGAACGCGTTCGCCTCGGATCGGCTCTCGATGTGCTCGTCGATCGCCACGCCAATCACTTCGAGTTCCGCCTTCCGCCCGGACAAGCCTAAGATGTCGCGCAGTGCTGCAATGTCGTCTCTGGAAGGCTCAAGTTGTGTCTGGACGATCTTGATAAACTCCAGCGCGTCGTCGTCGGAGAGCGCCCCGGCTCCAGAATCGATGTTCGGAGCGAGTTCATCGGGAGCGAGCGTCGTGGGACCCCCAGCGTCGATGACGCCGAGTACGTCGAGTGCTCGTACGATCGCCCACGAGATCGCGTCGCTGTCGCGGATCCCGTACGTCCAAAGGACCGAACGTCCCGCTTCGAGAAGCCGGTACGTTACCTCGCCTGCGTCTGAGGTGTGTGCGCGGACGTAGTACGCACTTTTGTCCTCGTATTCCTCAAGATTCGGCACGAGTCGTACGTCTGTCTATCAATATATAAATTGCTTGCAGAGATATGTACGTGAAACAGCAGTACGGTGGCTATTACTCGGTTATTTTTGGAAATTCACCGTGCCGGCTGTACGCAGACGACTCCGTCCGAGCGGGCTAGGGGCCCTGCTCGCTGTCGGTGTCGGGAGCTTGCCCGTCCGTCTCGCCGTCGTCCGTACTCGGCCGCGCTGCGCTGCCTCTAGGGTTTCCGGAGAGCCGCTCCCGGACGGCTTCTCGGTCCACCGTCCCCGAGACGGTCCGCGGAATCGCTTCGGCGACCACGATCACTTTCGGGAGCTTGAAACCGGCCAGTCGGTCGCGAGCGAACCCGAGCAACTCGTCCCGGTCGATCGAGTCGCCTTCGGGGACGACCAGCGCCGAGACGCGTTCGCCCCACTCGGCGTCCGGCACGCCGACGACGGCCGCCTCACGCACGCTCGGGTGTGCGAGGAGAACGTCGACGACTTCGCCGGGATCGACGTTCTCGCCGCCGGTGACGATCCGGTCGTCGACGCGGTTCAGAACGGTGAGCGTCCCATACTCGTCGGCGACGCCGACGTCGCCGGTGTGGAACCCGAACTCCCCGAACGCTGCCTCGGTGGCGTCGCTGTCGCCGTAGTAACCAGGTGTCACCGTCGGCCCGTCGACGACGAGTTCGCCGGGCTCTCCGGGTGGGAGCGGCGATCCCGCCTCGTCGACGACGGTGACGTCGGTCATAAAGAGCGGGCGACCGACGCTCTCGGGGTTCTCGTACGCTGCGTTCGGGCGGGCCGTCGCGATCTGGGAGGCGGTTTCGGTCATTCCGTACGTCGGATACACGGGGACGGAGTAGTCGCGGCAACGCTCGATCAGTTCCGGCGACGCGGGTGCGCCACCGAGGAGTACGACGCGGAGCGACTCCGTGAGCGTCCCCCGGCGGTCCAGCATCCGGCGGAGCATCGTCGGGACCAGCGAGACGGCGGTCGCATCGTATCGGTCCAGATCGTCTGCTGCCGCCCCGGCATCGAAGCCCGCTCGGAAGACGACCGTCATCCCGTACAGCGGCATTCTGAGAACCGGCGCGATCCCACCCATATGGTGCAACGAGAGCGTCACGAGCCACCGGTCGTCCGGGTCGAATCCCAGACGGAACGCCGATGCGACCGCGCTGGCTAGGAGGTTCCCGGTCGTCAGCCGGACGGCCTTCGGATCGCCAGTAGTACCCGAGGTGAACAGAATGAGTTGGGTGTCGTCGAGCGACCATTCCGCAGGGGTCACAGACTCGGGCGTCACCGACGAGAGGGAGGTCACGGCGTCCGTGTTCGGTTCGTCGACGGTGACGACCGAGGCGGTGCGGTCACAGCCGGCACCGTCCTCGCCGGGGACGTCGTCGAAGTCGGTCTCGCCGCTGCTTCCAGCCTCGTCCTCGCTACCGGTCTCGTCGTCGGAGTCACTTTCCTCGCCAGAACTGGTGGCTTCGCCATTCCCCTCGTCAGCGTCGGCCGCTTCGCCGGCCACGCGCGAGAGAGCGTGGACGACCGCCGTTTCGGTCGCGTCGCCGCAGACGATCGTCGACACGTCGGCCGTTTCGATTTCCCCGGCGAGTTCACGGGCGGTCAGTTCGTCACCCATCGGAACGAGCGTGACGCCGAGTCGCATCGCGGCGTGGACGAGACAGACGTATTCGAGTCGAGGATCCAGCACGACGCCGACGTGTGCGCCGCGTTCGACGCCCGCTGCGGCGAGTCGGCCGGCGAGGTCGTCGACGAGCGCATCGAGGTTCGCGAACGTGTAGACGTCGCCCGTCGCTGCAGTCACGAGAGCGTCGCCCTCCGGTTCGATCCGAACCCGGTGAGAGAGCCAATCGCGCATCCTACGCGTGTGGACGTGACGGGCCGCCTAATACTGTCGGCTCCTTCGGCGCCCCCGACCGCTACGCCCCGTCGCCGTGTTCGACGTACTCAACGAGGACGCCCCCGGTCGACTTCGGGTGCAGGAACGCTACCTCGTGGCCCCACGCGCCCGGACGCGGCTCCTCGTCGACGAGGTCGACGCCGGCGTTGCGAGCGCGAGCGAGTGCCGCGCCGATGTCGTCGGTCCGGAGTGCGACGTGGTGAATGCCCGGCCCGTGGCTGTCGAGGTAGCGCGCGATCGTGCCGTCTTCGAGCGGTTCGAGCAACTCGAAGTAGCCGCCGTCGAGTTCGAGAAACCGGGCGACCATCCCGTCGAACGTCTCCTCGTGGACGAGCGAGGCCTCGAAGAGCGTCTCGAAGGTCGCTGCCAGTTCTTCTCCGTCGGTCGTCGCCACGCCCAGGTGGTCGAAAGCCATCGGCATAGGGGGACGGTCGCGCGACGCGGAGATAAAATCCGCTGCCGCTATCGCGCGGGACGGTACTCGCCGAACTCCTCGCGGAGCGCGTTCGATATCTCGCCGACCGTCGCGTAGGCTTTCACGGCGTCGACGATGGGCGGCACGAGGTTTGCGTCGCCCGCGGCGGCCTCCCGAACAGTCGCGAGCGCCGCCTCGACGGCTTCCTCGTCCCGCTCGTCTTTCACTGCCTCCAACCGTTCTCGTTGCCGCGTTTCGTCCGCCTCGTCGACGTCTTCGACGTCGACCTGCGGTTCTTCGTCGACCTGGTACTCGTTGACCCCGACGACGATCCGCTCGCCCGATTCGATCTCCTGCTGGCGTTCGAAGGCGACGTCTTGGATCTGTCGCTGTACCCACCCGGACTTCACCGCCTCGAGCATCCCGCCGCGGCTGTCGACCTCCTCGAGGATCTCGAACGCCTCGGCTTCGATCTCGTCGGTGAGCGACTCGATCGCGTAGCTCCCGCCGAGCGGATCGATCGTGTCCGCGACGCCCGACTCGTGCGCGAGGATCTGCTGCGTCCGAAGCGCCGTCCGCACGGACTGCTCGGTCGGCAGCGACAGCGCCTCGTCTTTCCCGTTCGTATGGAGGCTCTGGGCGCCGCCGAGGACGGCCGCCATCGCCTGATAGGCGACGCGGACCACGTTGTTCTCGACCTGCTGGGCGGTGAGGGTCGACCCGCCGGTCTGAGCGTGGAACTTCAACTGCTTCGATTTGGGGTCGTCCGCGTCGAATCGCTCGTCCATTATCTTCGCCCACATTCGCCGGGCAGCCCGGAACTTCGCCACCTCTTCGAGGACGTTGTTGTGGGCGTTGAAGAAGAACGAGAGCTGTGGGGCGAACTCGTCGACGTCGAGTCCGGCGTCGATGGCCGCTTCGACGTACTCGATGCCGTCGCCGAGCGTGAACGCGATCTCTTGTGCCGCCGTCGACCCCGCCTCCCGGATGTGGTAGCCCGAGATCGAGATGGTGTTGAAGTTCGGCACCTCGCTCGCGCAGAACTCGAAAAGGTCGGTGATGAGCCGCATCGACGGCTCCGGCGGGTAGATGTAGAGATTGCGCGCGATGTACTCTTTGAGAATGTCGTTCTGTATCGTGCCACGGAGTTTATCGCGGGGGACGCCCTGTCGATCGCCGATCGCGACGTACATCGCGAGCAACACCGCCGCGGGGGCGTTGATCGTCATCGACGTCGAGACTTCGTCCAGCGGGATGTCGTCGAAGACGACTTCCATATCCCGGAGGCTGTCGATCGCGACGCCCGCCTTGCCGACTTCGCCCGCCGCCATCCCGGCGTCGGAGTCGTAGCCCTTCTGCGTCGGCAGGTCGAACGCCATCGACAGCCCGGAGGAACCCTGGTCGATGAGGTAGCGGAAACGCTCGTTGGTCTCCGCGGCGGTTCCCATCCCGGCGTACTGTCGCATCGTCCAGAGCCGGCCGCGGTGCATCGTCGGGTAGACCCCGCGCGTGTAGGGTTCCTCGCCCGGGAATCCGAGGTCGGCGTCGTGGTCGAGGTCAGTCACGTCGTCGGGAGTGTAGAGCCGTTCGACCGTCTGCCCGCCGGTATCGGTGGTGAACGTCTCCCGTCGCTCCCCGAAGCGTTCCAGCGTCGGTGAGAGCGTCTCGGCCTCCCACTCGCGTTTTGCCTCCCGGATCGTCGCGAGGTCGTCGGGGTCGAACATACTCCAGTGTGGGGTGCCGACCGGTCTTGAAACTGTCCGACGGTCGAGCGTGGGGGTTGTCGCTCCAAAGGGAACAAGGCCATTACGGACGCCGACAAACGGCGTGCTATGAGCGACGACGTTGCCGACGACGTGACCCCCGGCCGGGTACGTGGCGGGCAGATGACCGACGCGGAGATCGACGCCTACCTCGAAACACAGGGGACAGGCGTCCTCTCTTTGGCCGACGGGAACCGAGCCTACGCGGTCCCCATCTCCTTCGGCTACGAGTCCGGGCGCGCCGTGTTCGCCTACTGGCAGTTCCGTCCCGACAGTACCAAGCTCGCGTTCACCGAGACGACAGAGCGCGCGTGCCTGGCAGTGTACGATTTCAACGCACAGACCGACTGGCGGAGCGTGCTCGCGTTCGGCCCGCTGCGGGAACTCGGGACCGACGAGTGGGCCGAGGTCGGCGAACTGATGGACGAAAACGCCTGGTCACCGGATTTGACCGGCGTCGGACGCCGACAGCTCTCCATCGTCGGCTTCGAGATGCCGATCGAGGAAGTGACCGGGCTCAAGCGCGAACCCGACGCGGCGAGCGAGTGAGCGTTCGCCGTCCGATCGAATCGACAGGGCGACGGAGACCCACCTGAACGGCGCGGTTCGCCACGCTTTTGCTACCGGCCGCCTACGCTTCGATCAACTATGTTCGGCGGAGGCGGTATGAACCCACGGAAGATGCAGCAGATGATGGAACAGATGGGCATCGACGTCACCGAACTCGATGCCGAGGAGGTCGTCATCAAGACGGCCGACGAGGAACTCGTCTTCTCGGACGCGCAGGTCACCCGGATGGACGCGCAGGGCCAGCAGACCTACCAGATCGTCGGCGAGCCCGAATCTCGCGAGCGCGGGGCCGACGAGAGCGAGACCGCAGAACTCGAAGGCGGCGACGCCGAGTCCGGCGGCATCCCCGACGAGGACGTCGCACTCGTCGCAGAGCGCGCCGGCGTCGACGCCGACACGGCGCGTGAGACGCTCGAAGCGACCGACGGCGACCTCGCGGCCGCCATCGCCCAGCTGGAGTGAGTTACCTCCTCGTCCACGACGACCGCGAGTACCTCCGCGCCCCGGGCGACGAACTCCAGACGGACCTCGGCGTGCTCGACGTCCCCGAAGACGTCGAACCCGGCGACGTCCTGGAGACGCATCTCGGCGAGGAGTTCGTGGTCCGTCGACTGCGCGGGCCGGACCTGTTCAATCACTTCGAGCGCACGGGCGCGCCGATGCTCCCGCGCGACATCGGCCTCGTGGTCGGTCACACGGGCGTCGCGGCCGGCGACCGCGTGCTGGACGCCGGGACGGGAACGGGCGTGCTCTCGGCGTATCTGGGCCGGCTGCACGCCGACGTCGTGACCTACGAGGTCGACGCCGAGTTCGCCGACGTCGCGCGCGAGAATATGCGACTCGCCGGCGTCGACGACCGCGTCGACGTCCGCACGGGCGACCTCACGGAACACCTCGACGCCGTCGCCGAGGACGGCCCCTTCGACGTGATCACGCTCGATACCGGCGACGCGCCCGCGGTCGTCGAGCGTGCGCCCGACCTTCTCGCGGACGGCGGTCACGTCGCCGTCTACTCGCCGTTCGTCGAGAACAGTCGCGAGACCGTCCAGGCGGCCCGCGAAGTGGGGCTCCGCGACGTCGACACCTTCGAGACGATCCAACGCGAGATGGACTTCGGCGAGCGCGGCTCGCGACCCTCGACGGCGGGCGTCGGCCACACCGGCTATCTGACGTTCGCGCGGAACGAGCGCTGAGAAGGGCCGACACGGGCGGCGCGCTCACTCGATCGAACGCAACATCCCGAACAGTTCTTCGCGAGCGGACTCGGGAGCGAACGTCTCCGGCTCCGGAACCGTAAGCGGGTACGCGCCACCGCCGAGGAGGTACTCCTCGCCGGCCGGCCACGCGGCGAAGTACGCCTCCACGGGGCGGTCGCGCCCGTCGACGCGGACCTGCGAGCGGAACCGCGTCGCCGCTACTTCCGTATGATCCACGTCGATCCGGTGCGTGTCGGCGCGCTCGACGTCGGAGAAGCCACGTTCTTCGAGCACCTCGACGAACTTCGACGTCGCACGGTCTCTGATGAGGCGCGTGAGCGGCTTCGACGGCGGGGTGGCGGGCGAGATGCGGAGCCGACTGGCAAAGACGAATCGCCACGTCGTCCCACGCTCGACACCTGTCGCCGCTTTCAGCCGCTCTCGCAACCCGACGTCCTCGTAGATCTGCGTGTGGGCCTCGATCCGGACCACGCGCACGTCGAACGGCGCGGTCACTTCTTCGGAGACCAGCCGCCAGCCATCGGGGACGTCGATGCTCGGCGGCGCGATCTCGTCAGTCACGGACACTCGTTCGGGCGCCACTGACTTAATTCGCAGCGACGGGCGGGGTCAAGGGATCACAGCGGAGACGGCATATCCACTCGGTGGTGCACGCGTCACCGGAAAACCCGCCGTAGTCTGCGAACGGTGCGATAGCGACGGCTCATACTGTCGGACAGAACGATGTGAAACGTATCGGCACCCCGTGGGTGCCAACATATAGTAGCGTTTGCAAGCCTTCACGCACCGAATCGCACGCGGTCGTGCGATTGACTGTGTACTCAGTTGCAAACGCTACTATAATTCACGAACTGCTGCCCGACAGGATCAGTGGTCGTCTTCGCGCCACTTGTGGCCGCACTCGGTACAGGTGAAGAACCGGGTCTCGGATTCGTCGGCCGAACGGATCTGCTTCATCTCATAGCGCGCACGGTCGTTCCCACACTCCGGGCAGATGACCGTCGTCGTCGGGCCGATCTCCGCGTCGTCGACGTCGGACATATCGACCACTTCGCTCTCCTCGCGGGCGGCCGTCGAGGTCATGTGCTCTTCGTCGGCCGTATCGCGGGGTTTCTCGTACCCGCAGTTTCCGCAGACCCAGACGTCGTCCTCGGTCTTCATCATCGAGCCGCATTCGTCGCAGAACTCCATCTTACCCCGACTCAGACGCTTCGGAGACTTAAGCGGCCGGGATCGATGCGCCCGCGTGTCGGATGTTGAAACGTCTTAATACCACAGTGCGAAAGGCCGTGTGTGACAGATAATCGAGCCCTCTCCGAGCAGGCGAAAGAACGGCTCGCCGACGTCGTCCGCCTGCAGCCGACGAAAAACAAAGAACTCCAAGACCAGTGGGGGATGGAATCCGGCAGCGAGGTCCACCAGTACCTCGAAAGCGAACTGAAGGACTACTACTACCGGGACGACAACAGCCTCATTCGCGCGACGGCCGAGGCCGCGGAGTTAGTCGACGTCGAACCCGGCGTCGAGGGCGACGGCGACGACGAGGGCGGCGTCCCCTCCGTGATTCGCGTCCCGGCGCTCGAGTCGCAGGTGTTCCAGGTCGTCGCCGGTCCCGACGAGCGCTCCGAGAGCGTCGTGAGCGTGTTGAACAAAGTCCGCGACGACTTCGACGTCGACCCGCCGGTCGAGGACGTCCGCCGGGCGCTCCAGAGCCTCCGTCGGAAGGGCGTCGTCGAAGTGATCTATCGGACGGTGCCGACGTTCAGGCTGGCTGCGCCCCGCGACGACATCGACGTCGAAGTGGCCGATTCGTAGTCCGAGTCTCGGGCGCGCTCACTCCGCCGGGGTTCTCGTTTCTGACGGAGGCGCACTCCGGCGGTTTTCTCATTCGCGGTCGTGTCCTCGTGCGCGGATCCACGCGCGCCGGTCGTCGAGGAGCCGTTTGGTCCCCTTTCCGGGACCGCCCTCGATGGGCCACCCGCGAGTGCGCCACGTCGGCGGTTCGGGCTCGAACTCCGGGCACGACCCCGCACACTCCGCGGCGGTCTGTGAGCGCCCTTTCGCGGCGCAGTGCGGCACGAGCGCGCGGCCGAAACGACGGAGCTCGAAGTGGCGGCAGTCGGGGCGCATCGTCTCGTGATACGACCGCCAGCCGCGGCCGTACGCGCGCTCGGCGAGTTCGAGCCGCCGTCGCTGTCGCTCGTCGTCGCCGTCGGCGGCGTCGGGAGTCACCTCGCTCGGATACCACTCGACGTTCGCAGCGGTGCGCCGACTGGCGCCTGCGGACTGTCTCGCGGCTTCGCTGTCGTCGCCGACGAACGAGACCGCCAAAATCCCCACGTCGACCGGCAGGTCTTCGAGCAGCGCCGGTTCGATGCGGCTGTCTGTCGCCTCGGTCGCGACCCAGACTTCGTCGGCGAGCGCGGTTTCGACGTCGTGTTCGAGTTGTGCAGAGAGCGCGCGGGCCGCCGAGGCGTCGAGATCGGGTTTGTTCTCGACGGCGACGATCCGGCGGAGCCAATCGGGGTACGGCGCGATCCGTCGGATCTCGATGCGGTTGCTCCGGCGGCGCGTCTCGACGACGCCGCGGTCGGCTGCGCGGTGCACCGCTGCGCGGACGTAGCGCCAGGGGTAGCCCGGGTCCGGCAGGGCGTCGCGATACCACGTCCACTCGGCCGGGGCGTTGCGGACGACGTGCAGGAGATCCGAGTCGAGTTCGCGCTCGCCGAACTGCGCGCGGGCGGCCAACCCGTCCGGATCGCACTCTAAGACGACCGTGTCCCAGCGGCGCTCCCGCGTGCCGAGCTGTCGGGCGACGACGACAGCGTCCTCGCGTCGCTCCTCGGGCGGCCAGGCGGTCTCTGCCCAGCGGCAGACGAGCAACTCGAAGCCGAACTCGGCGGTGCCGGGGTACACGCGTCAGGCTCCGATCGCCTACGCGAGGTACTTGCCTTCGCCGGTCTCGCCGCTTTCGGCGGCGAGTTGGTCGAGGTACTCGTGTGCCTGCTCGAAGATCTCGCGGGGGCCGTCCTGTGTGATCGTGTTGGTCGCCTGCTCGTAGTCGCGCCACTGCAGGTCGCGGTGTTCGTTCGAGAGCTCCGCGCTCGCCTCGAACGAGCGGGCGATGAACAGGTGGACGGTCTTGTGGATCGTCTTCCCGTTCGCCTCGAAGACGTAGTCGTACTCCTCGCGGAATCCGTCGATAAGACGGAAATCTTCGATTCCGGCCTCTTCTTTCACTTCTCTGATGGCTGTCTGCTGGAGCTCCTCTTCACCTTCGACCCCGCCTTTGGGGAACTCCCAGTCCCCCGGACGGCTCTTCAGGAGCAAATACTCCCGTTCGCCGCGGGTGTCGCGGAAGAGGATCGCTCCAGCGCTAACCGCTTCCACAGTCATTAGATGGATAAACCGGGTAGGGAGTTAAGAGGCTATCGGACGTTTGGACGGGTCCGCGCTCTCAGAGGGTCGACTCTGTCGGGGTTTTCGAGTCGCGGCGAAGGCTCGTTGGCGTTACTGCCGTCCTATGGATGTGTTTTTAGGGCTCGGTGACGACGTATCTTCTATCCCAGCGAGACCCCAGCTATGACCTTCGTCACAAAACTACACTTCCAGTCGGGGAACCGATACGAACTGGAATCGGAAGTCTCAGAACTCAAATCGATGCTCGAACGCAAAGGCGCGGAGTGTAAAGGCCCACACGCGGATCCGCCGGAGACCGTCGCCGTCCCGCAGTATCGGTCGCTCCAACCGGGCGACGAGTTCTCCTCGTGGAGCTACACCGTCTACTCCCGAAAGCTCGAGATCCACGGGAACGATCACATCGCCCGCGAGGTCGGCCACATGGACTTCCCCGAGAGCCTCCACGTCGAGATCGAAGTCGAACAGAAGAAGCCGCTCGGACACCTGCGGGACTGAATCTCTCTCTCGCGACGTTACTCGCCGTCTTGGAGCACGTCGACGACGCGGGCGGTCCCGCGGTGTTGCCCCTCGTCGAACGATTCGATTTTGATCGTGACTTTCGCGTCCAAGAGCGCGGGGTCCGCGTCGGGCAGTTCCAAGACGGTGTCGCCGACGCGGACGAGCAGTCCCGACTCGCTTTGGCCGGTGACGAACGCCGGGACTTCGTCGCCGACCTCGAAGGACGGCGTGGCAGTACGGAAGGTGAGGCCAGCGAGCACTTTCTCGAAGCGGCTCATACGCGGCTCACCTCCTCGCTCGCGCGGTCGGAAATGTACTCACGACCGTAGCCGGTCCACGCCGCGAGCAGGAAGACGGCGACGAGGAACCAGCCGTGGAAGACGAACGGCCAGACCGAGGCGGGGTTGACCACCATCGCCTGCGTGAACCACTCGTACTGCTCGGGGAGTCGCTGCATCGCCGAGTAGCCCGCGAGCAGACCGCCACCCCACGGGAAGATGTAGCCGAGCGCCGAGGTGTTGGCGTCGAGGATGTTCGCGCGGCGGTAGCCGTTGATGTTGAAGCGACGCCCGAGCGTTTTGATGTACGGCGCGATCGCGATCTCGGCGGCGGTGTTGATCGTGATCATCGCGTTGACAAGCGCCGTGCCGAGCACCATCGTCGTCTCCGCGCGGCGGACCGTCGTCGCGACCTGTTCGAGGAGGAACTCCTGGATCGCCTCGAAGCCGCCGCCGCGCTGCATCACCTGCGCGGCCGCGACGATCAAGAGGACGAGCACGATGAGCGGGAAAAAGCCCGCTGCGCCCGTGTAGAGGCTGCCCGCGACGGCCGCGTCGCCGGGAGCCACAGGGACGACGAACGCCCCGATGAGGGGGAGCGCGTCGATCGACTGCACCAGCGCGGATTCTTGAGAGGCCTCGAAGGCGAGCATCGCAGACACCTCAGCGAGGCCGAACGCGAGGTTGAGAAACACCGAGAGGACGATACCCCACGAGATGGCCTCGACGATGTGACGGCCGCGGATCGCCGTCACGATCACGACGCCGATCGACGCGAGGTGGACGAGGCCGAGCGCGGTCCCGGCGCCACCCGCGCCAGCGACGTCGACGGGCGTCCCCTGCATCGTCTGGCCCGCCGCGAGGTACGCCGCGAACGCGAACACCGCAGCGACGATGGCGTACTTCAGCCGCGAGGCGACGACGCCGCCGATGTCGGCGTTCTGCGTCACGGCCGAGACGATCGTGGTGTCGCTCACGGGCGCGAGATTGTCGCCGAAGACGGCGCCCGAGAGGATCGCGCCGAACAGCAGCACCGGGTCGGCGCCGACCGCGACGCCCGCCGGGAAGACCAGCGCCGTGAACGCGATCGCCGTCCCGTAGCCGGTGCCGATCCCCGTCGCCAACAGCGCGGCGAGGAGGAACGTCAGCGCCGGGAACAGGCCCGAACCGACCTGGACGGCGTCAGCCGCCCAGACGAGGCCGTCGACGAACCCGCCGACCTGGATGGTCTCGGCGAACATTCCGGCCCACAGCCACGCGACGATCGCTGTGGCGGCGACCCGTTGCGTCATTCCGTCGAAGAGGACGTCGGCGTAGGTCTTCCACGGACCCTTGACGAAGAACATTCCGACGACGAGCCCCACGAGGATTCCGATGATGAGGCCGGTCGTGTCGCCGATTCCGAGCAGTCCGCTCTGGAAGACGGCCCAGACGATGAAAAACGCGATCGGGATCGCGCTTGCGGCCCGGCCGCCGTAGAAACTCAACGTTCTGGATGCGTCGCTACTATCACTCATCGACAGACCGGTTGCAGCCGTCCCCGATAAACGAACCGATCCCGACGGTACCAGAGAGACAGCAGGTGCTCGTCTCCGACGCGACTTTACCACCCGACGACGCAGAGACGGGTATGACTGCTGCCGATCTCGTGGAACTCCGGCGCGACCTGCATCGCCATCCAGAACCCGCCTGGCGGGAGTTCTACACGACCGCGCGGATCGTCGACGAGCTCGAGACGCGCGGTCTGGACGCGATCTACGTCGGACCGGAGGTCCTCGCGGATGACCGCGTCGGCGTCCCGGACAGCGACGAACTCGACGCGTGGCTTGAGCGTGCGCGCGAGGCGGGCGCTCGCGACGACATCCTCGACCGGCTCGCCGGCGGCAACACGGGTGCGCTGGCAGTCGCCGAGCGCGGTGACGGACCGACGATCGCGCTCCGCGTCGACATCGACGCGCTGCCGATCACCGAATCTCGGGGCGACGAGCACGCGCCCGCAGCGAGCGGCTTCCGCTCGGCGAACGAGGGCTATATGCACGCCTGCGGCCACGACGCCCACGCGACGATCGGAATTGGCGTCCTCGATTCGGTCCTCGACAGCGACTTCCAGGGCACGCTGAAGGTGTTCTTCCAGCCCGGCGAAGAGCGGATCGTCGGCGGCGAGCCGATGGCGAACTCGGGGCACCTCGACGACGTCGACTACCTGCTCGCCGTGCACATCGGCCTCGGTCACCCCTCCGGCGAGATCGTCGCCGGCATCGACGGCTTCCTCGCAGTCTCACAGTTCGAAGCGGAGTTCGAGGGCGCGCCGGCCCACGCCGGCATCGCGCCCGAGACGGGCCGGAACGCGATGCAGGCGGCCGCGGCGGCGATCCAGAACCTCTACGGCATCCCGCGGCACGCCGCCGGCGCGACCCGCGTCAACGTCGGCGTCATCGAGGGCGGGACGGCGACGAACATCGTCCCCGAGCGCGTCGCCATCGAGGGCGAGGTGCGCGGCGACACCACCGAACTGATGGAGTATATGGACGAGAAAGCCCGGCGCGTGCTCCGCTCGGCCGCAGCGATGCACGACTGCGAGGTCGACGTGACCACTGCGGGGCGTGCTCCGTCGACGGCGAGCGACCGGGGACTCGCCGCTGTCGTCGGCGACGTCGCCCGAACCACCGACGGAGTGATGTCTGTTCTCGACTCGGACCACCTGGGCGGCAGTGAGGACGCGACGTATCTGATGCAGTACGTACAGGAACGCGGCGGAAAGGCGGCGTACGTCGGGGTCGGCACGGACCATCCGAGCGGTCACCACACCGATACCTTCGACGTCGACGAGGCGAGCATCGGCGTCGGGATCGACGTCCTCGCGAACGCGATCGTCGAGATCGGCAAGCGGCGGCCCTGAGCGGGCGCTGGGTGCCCGGTGACGCCGCTCGGTCGAATCAGCCGAACGTCTCGTTGAATCGATTGACGGCGTCGTCGGTCCCGGCGACGACGACCGTGTCGCCCGACCGAACGGTGAATTCCGGGCCGACGTCGGTCCGGAGGTCGTCGCCGCGTTCGACCGCCAGCACGGTACTCCCGGTCCGGGCGCGGACGTCCGCGTCGGCGAGCGACATACCGGCCAGACCGGGCGCGTCGACCCGAACGATCTCGACTTGTGACTGCGGCGCGATGACCTCCTCGTCGGTGAGGTTCGACGCCAGCATCCGCCCGCTGACCGTCGAGAGCGCCAGGACGTACTCCGCGCCCGCCCGGTAGATCTTCGGAACGCTGGCGGCGTCGTTGGCCCGAACGATGATCTCCGCGTCGGGAGCCAGGCGTTCGACGACGAGCGTCGCGAAGATGGCGGTCGTGTCGTCGTCGAGCGCGATGAGGACGCTCTCAGCGTCGGTGATCCCCGCTCGACGAAGCGTCTCCGGGTCGGTAACGTCGCCGACGACGTCGACGCCCGACTCGTCCCGCTGATCGATGACGACGTGCGGAACGTTCGCGTCGGTCAGCGCCTCGGCGGCCGTCGCGCCGACTTCGCCGTGACCGGCGACGACGACCCGTCCCTGTCGGTGTCGCCGCGCCTCCGAGCGAGCGAGGTCTCTGAGCCGCGAGAGCTGTTCCTCCTGGCCGGTGACGAGAAGCGTGGTACGACCGTCGAGGACCGTGTGCGGGGAGGGCGGCGTGACGAACTCGCCGCGCGACCACAGCCCGATGATGTTCGCGCCCGTGCGCCGACCGACCTCGCATTCGGCGATCGTCCGGCCTTCGAGTTTGCTGTCGGGATGGATCAACACTTCCGCGATCTCGAAGCCGTCGCCGAGCGGGATCGCGTCGTCGCTTGGAACGATGGGCGAGGCGGCCTTGCGCGCGAGGCTTTCGCCGAGCAACTGCCGCGGGAGGACGACGTCGTCGGCCCCAGCGTATCGGTGGTAGTCCGCGACGTCTGGGTCCTCCACGAGGCTGACGATCCGCACGTCCGAATCCAGTTGCTCGGCCGTCAGCACCACGCTGGCGTTCGTCTGGTCGTCGCTGTCGGCGACGAGGGCGACCGCAGCGTCGGCGTTCGCCGCGCGGAGATCCGACACCGACTCGGGGTCGCCGTGGACGACTTCGTACTCGCCGTGGAGTTCGCGAGCGCGCTCGCGATCCGGTTCGAGCACGAGATATGCGATCCCCTTCGCTTCGAGTTCGCTGATGAGGATCTCGCCGTGGGCGGTGAGCGGCGTGACGATCACGTGCCCGGTCAGCGACGTCTCCCGCGGCGGGTTGCGTTCGAGCGCCCGCTCCACGAGCGGGACGACGAAAAGCGGCAGCGTCGTGAAGATGAGCGCGACGCCGGTGAACTGCATCGCCATCGAGAGCAGGTACGTCGGGGTCGCACTCCAGAGGCTCGCGTCCTCCCCGTAGCCCGTCGTCGTGAACGTCTCCACGACGATGTGCGCCGATTCGACCCAGCCCACGGTGACGCCCTCGAAGGCCGCCATCGTCCATCGGTAGAGCACGGTGTAGAACACGACGGCACCGATCGCGATGCCGAGGTAGAGACCGAGCCGTCGCTGGGCCTCCGAGGGCGACCAGGTCGAACCGTCTGCCATACCAGTGGCTTACGGTCCGAGAGGAAAAGTTCGCCGAAGCAGCCGTTCCAGACCCGTCCGAAGCCGGAGAGTGCCCGGGGCGTCCGACGATTGTCTGACGCCGGTTCGCGAGATCGGGAGCCTGCGCCCGTGTACCTGGCTCCTGCCGGTCGAGGGCCTAGCTCTCCGGAAAGTATTTGATCTGGATTCTGTGATACACACAGGGATGAACAGTCGAACTATCGATGTGGTGACCGACTGGGAGACGGTCGCCACACCGGACGGATACGAGGGGCTCCACGAGCTCGCGGACGCGGAGTTCACCGGAGCCGTCTCTGCCGGGATGGCGTGGGCGTTCTTCCTGAACGGCCGCGTCGTCGGCGTTTTCGAGGGGGAAATCGGGGACTTCGAGGACGCTGAGCTGACCGCGTACCGCGCGGCAGACCCGAGCCTCCCGCTGCTCTTTTCGATGCAGGAACGCGGGGGAGAGACGCAAGCGAGGTACTACACGAACAAGACACCGCTCTCGGACGCCGACCAGACGCTCTCGAACGGCGGGTTCACCGGCTACATCGAGCTCTCGGAAAACGTTCTCTCGGGGGATTACTACGTCGTCTACCACGGGGGCAAATCGATGAGCGCCGCCTTCGTCGGGAGCTCCGAGCGACTCGTCACCGGCGAGGAGGCCTTCGAGACGGCCGCCGACGAGGTCGGGATCTACGAGGTCGTCGACGTCGACGTCGAGATCGTCGACATCCCGGAACTGGCGACCGACGAGGCGGAGACGGCCGAAGACGACGCGTCGAGTGCCGAGGACGGAGCCAGCGAGGCGACCGAGGACGCGACAGAGACCGCCGACGACGCCACGGCAGCGGCCGACGACGAGGAGCCGACCGCGACAGCGGATCCTGATGCGGCGGCAACTCCCGGCTCTGCAGCCGAAGCGACGGCAGACGACCCGACAGCAGCGGGCGAGGCGTCGACAGCAGACACCCCGACAGCGGACGACGCCCAGACAGACGACGGTTCCGGCGGGGGACCGGCGACGGCGGACGCGGAAGCCAGCGAGCCATCGGACGCTCCCCGGGGTGGCGACCCTGCGAGCACTGATTCACCCGGCGCTACCGCTCCCGAGGGCCGGACTGCGGACAGCACCGAGGCGGAAGGAGAGACGAGTGCCGCAGACGAACACGCGACTGACACCGGCTCTAGAGCCACACGGCCGGACGATCGCCAGCCGTCGGAGCCATCCTCGGAGACGGCGTCGGGTGCGGGCGACACGGGCGATGCCACCGTCGCGGGACCGACGCAGAAAGGTGCCGCCGCAGACGGGGTCTTCTCCGACGAGGAACGCTGGCGGGAGGCGAAGACGATCCCGTCGCTCGACCCCAGCGAGTCGAGCTCGAACGGGACGACAGCACAGGCCGCGGGCGCCGAGCAGGATCGCCGATCGGCGGGCGAACGCGCCGCGCAGATGGAGCGAAAGCGGACCGCACAGAAAGCCGCCCGGGGCCGATCGAGCGCCTCCGAAACGGCGGACTCGGCACCGACCACACAGGCGAGCACGCGCTCAGCAGCGGAGGGCGAACAGCCGAACGTCGAACGGCTCGAAAAGCGCCTGTCGAAAGCGAAAGAGCGCGTTCAGTCCCTGGAATCAGAGCGCGACGAACTGGCCGAGGCGCGAACGAAACAGCGCGAGCAGATCGACGAACTGGAAGCCGAACGCGAGGAGTACCGCGAGCGCGTCGAGGAACTCGAAGCCGAACGCGAGACGCTCGAAGCGGAAGTCGAGCGCCTGGAGAACGAACTCGAACGGCTGGGCGGCGACACCGGCGGCGCTCCCTCACAGTCGATGTCTGTCGACCAGGCGCTCTCGGGGACGAACCTCTTCGTCCGCTACGACCGGAAAGGCGAGGCGACGCTGGAGCACGCCCACGACGGCGCGGCGTCGCGGGCCGACGTCAGCGACAACCTCCGACTCGAACACCACACCACCTTCGAGACCGGCGGGCTCGCCGTCGACGGGCAGCCATACGAGGCGTTCCTCCACGACAGCACCGAGTACGCCTTCGCACAGTGGGTCGTGACTGACCTCCTCTACGAGATCGGCGAGACCGGCAATCAGTCGGGGCTCGCGGGCGTCTTCGACGCGATTCCGGAGATCGACCGCGTCGAGTTGTCGGGGACTGTCGGCGTCGACACCCCCGACGGCGTCGAGCAGCGTGACTTCGACGTCATCTTCCGGGACAAGATGGGCGATCCGCTGTTCGTCGCGGACATCAACGCCTCGCGGAACGCGACCACCGAGGCGATGGTCGGCTCGCTGGTCGAGAACACGGGCACGATCGCCTCGAACGACGAGTCGCTGGCGGCGGGCTTCTACGTCACCGAGTCGTTCTACGAACCCGGTGCCTTAGAGACGGTTTCCGAGGAGACGGGCGGCGGCCTGCTCTCGCGGTCGAAGAAGCTATCGCACGTGAAGCTCTCGCGAAAGCGCGGCTACCACCTCTGTCTGGTCGAGGCGCGAAACGGGGAGTTCCACCTGAACGTCCCGGATCTGTAAGCAAAACGAGACAGAGACGAGACGTGGGCGGGACGGTTACGGCTTCAGCTTTCGACTTCGACGGCCTCTTCGATCTTCATCTCGTCGAGTTTGTCGACGATCTGATCGAGTTTCTCGTCGAGTTCGTCGACGAATTCGGCGGTCCGCTCGGTCGTGATCGCACCCTGGCTGGACGGTTCGATGAGGTTCTCTTCTTCGAGGACGCGCAGCGAGTAGCGGACTTTGTGGTGTGGGTAGCCGGTCTCGTTCGACATCTTCACGATCCCGATCGGTTCGCTCTCGATGACCATTTTCAGGACCTGCAAATGCCGTTCAAGCATATCCACTTCCTTTTCGAGTCGGTCTATCATGTCATCTGTTAACTTGTCTGGGCAGGATTTAAATGTTACCCTCTTCCCCGACAAAACGCGGCACAGTGGGTATCACACCGTACGAATGGGAGCGTAATTAACGATTCGGGTCGGGAGTCGCTGGCGGCACCGGCCCAGAGAACGGACGGTGCGTCTCTCGCGACTCGTGGGCCGCCCTGTTCTACACGGAAGTGGGCAGGTGCGTCGATCCTTCTGCAGTGGTATCCACTTTCGTGACTATCTCGCGGCGGCGGACCGTAATGGGTTTCACGGGGCGCGCAGAACCGCCGTGTATGACCGTCACGATCGTCGGCTCCCAACTGGGCGACGAGGGCAAGGGCGCTCTCGTCGACCTGTGGGGAGGCGACGCCGACGTGGTCGCCCGGTATCAGGGCGGCGACAACGCCGGCCACACCGTCGTCGAAGACGGCGACGAATACAAGCTTTCGCTGGTTCCGAGCGGCGCCGTCCGCGACAAGGTCGGCGTGCTCGGCAACGGATGCGTCGTCAACCCGAACACGCTGTTCGACGAGATCGACGAACTCCGCGAGCGCGGCCTCGACCCCGACGTTCGCGTGGCGCGACGCGCACACGTCATTATGCCGTATCACCGCGTGCTGGACGGCATCGAGGAGGAGGCCAAATCCGACTCCGACCTCGACGCCGGCACGACCGGCCGCGGCATCGGCCCCACCTACGAGGACAAGGCGGGCCGACGCGGGATTCGCGTCGGCGACCTGCTCGATGCGGAGGTCCTCCGCGAGCGCCTCGAATACGTCGTGCCGCAAAAGCGCGCCCTCGCCGAGGACGTCTTCGGCGTCGAGGCCGGCGAGGCGTTCGACGTCGACGCCGTCTTCGAGGAGTACAAGGCGATCGGCGAGCGCCTGCAAGAGGAGTCGATGACCGTCAACGCCGGGGAGTTCCTCGGCTCGCACGTCGATAACGGCGAGAACGTCTTATTCGAGGGCGCACAGGGCACCTCGATCGACATCGACCACGGGATCTACCCGTACGTCACCTCCTCGAACCCGACCGCGGGCGGCGCGGCGACCGGCACGGGCGTCGGCCCCACGGTCGTCGGTCGCGGGGAAGTCGTCGGCATCGTCAAGGCGTACCTCTCGCGCGTCGGCACCGGGCCGCTCCCGACCGAACTGACCGGCGACGACGAGGACCTCGCCGATTACATCCGCGAGAAGGGCGGCGAGTTCGGCACCGTCACCGGCCGACCGCGCCGGATCGGTTGGCTCGACGTGCCGATGCTCCGCCACGCCGCTCGCGCGAACGGCTTCACCGGCCTCGCCGTGAACCACATCGACGTCCTCGCGGGCCTCGACGAAGTGAAGGTGGGCCACTCCTACGACCTCGACGGCGAGGAGTTGCTCACGATGCCCGCGACGACCGAGCGCTGGGGCGAGTGTGAACCGAACCTCCGCGAGTTCGAGCCGTGGCCGGAGGTCGACTGGTCGGCCGTCGCCGCCGAGGGCTACGATGCGATCCCGGAGAACGCACAGGCGTACCTCGACTACCTCTCCGAGGAGGTCGGCGCACCGATCTACGCCGTCGGCGTCGGTCCCGACCGCGCACAGACGATCGAACTGGAGAACCCCTTCCAGCAGTAGCCCGATAGTGCTCGGCGCACGCCGAGTACTGTCGGCGAACCCGTAGCCTTTTCACCGCCGCTTTCCTCTCGTAGCGTGATGAAAGAGTCACTGATGGACATCCTCTGTGACCCCCTCGACAAGAGCGACCTCGAACTCGAAGTCGACGAACGCGACGGCGAGGAGATCATCGAGGGTCGACTCGTCGGCACTGTCACGGGCGAGGTCTACCCCATCGAGGACGGCATCCCGAATCTGCTGCCGCCGGATATGCGCGACGAAGAGTAGCGGATTCCGCTCTCGTCGACACCCGCTTCTGCCGCCGCCTAGCGCCTGTTGAGCCACCACCAGCCGACGCCGAGGATAAGTACGACGATGAGCACGCCGGCCGCGAGAAGCGTCGTATCGCTCGCGCTGGTCTCTTCGACGACGGTCACCGGAACCACGTAGGAGTCGAGGACGATCTCTTTTCCGTCGGGGCGCTCGGCCGTGACGTTCACCGAGACCGACGAGCGCGTCGGCACCGCGTCTTCGGAGACCGTGACCGCAAACGCGAGCGTCTCTGTATCGCCGGGGTCGAGCCGCTGGACGTACGCCGTCCGCGCCTCCGAGGAGAACGGCGGTTCGGTTTCGAGCCGGGCACGAACGTCGGAGAGGGTCATATGTTCCGTGTTGCGGACGCGGACCGTCAGCCGATTGTCCGTGTCGATGCCGAACGTGGCGTTTTGTGGCGTGACCGCCAGCCAGTCGCGTTCCGGCAACACCGGCACCGTTGGTTCGAGTTCGTCGCTCACCTGGCGGTTGTTCTGCGCGTCGCGATACCGCACGGAGAGATTCAACTGCCGGTCGGTCGCGGTCGCGTCCGCCGCGACGTCGACCTCGAACCTGAAGTCGCTCCGTTCGCCCGGTTCGAGGCGGCCGAGCGCGGATTCGCTGTCGACCGGCACGACGTTCGGGTTCGACGAGCGATAGACGAGCACGGCGTTGTCGACGGGGACCGGACCGGTGTTCCTGACTGACCCGCTGATCGTCCCGGGCTCACCGACGTACAGCGTGCTCGTGAGGTTCTCCACGGCGAATGTGACTTCCTCACGCGGCGTGACGCCCGCCGTCAACGGCGGCGACGTGCGCTGGATGCCATCGGGATCGGTGTAGGAGACGGAGGCCCTGAGCGGGTACTCGCGCTGCTGGGCGTCGGTGGCGAACCGCGCCCGGAACTGGAACGTCCGGTTCTCGCCGGGGCCCCACACCCCGGAGTACGCTTCGGATTTCGCAGCGCCGGTGCCGAACGTGACCTCGTCGTCCGGCGAACGGAGTTGAAGGGTGGCGTCGCGGGCGGCTTCGGTGCCCGTGTTCCGGACCGTCATCGAGAGCGGGCCGTAACTGCCGACCCGGGCCGTCGAGGACACGTTGACGACCTGGAACTGCGGGCGGTCCTCGACGACGACCGAGAGCGAGAGCGTCCGCGCGAGGTCGACGTATCGGTACTCGGGGCCGTCAGTCCCGGACCCGTACTCGACCTTCGGCGCGTAGCTGTAACGGACGCGTACCGGGAGCCGATACGTACCCGGCGGCGTGTCCTCCGGGACCGTAATCGAGACCGGAATCGGCCCGGCCGTCCCCTCGGGGACGTTGCCGACCGGATATCGGGCCGTGTTCACTTCGATCGGGGTGTCTCCGCTCCGCACCTGCAGCGTCAGCGCTCTGGCAGTCGTCACGCGCGCGACGTACTCGGCCGGGCCGGACGACTGCAGGCTCCCTTCGTTCGAGACGTAGACCGGAAGCGACGCCTCCTGACCCGGGACAAACTCGTTGTCGGGGCTCTGGACGGACACGTCCGGCGAACCCGTGACGTTCTCGATGGCGGTGATCGGAACCGGAACCGCCGCCACCACGACGAGCAGGAGGACCAATCCGAGGGGGGCTCGAAACGTTGTCAACGTACAGACAGACTACGCGGTTCCATTTAAAATGTGTCGTCAGGGCCCACAGCTCAGACGACGACAGTCAGAGATCGCGGTCGTGGAAGCGAACGACGCTGAGAAACAGCAGGAGGAGCGTGACAGCGAAAAGCAGGAGCGAGTCACCGACGTAGATGTTCTCGTGGAGCAGGATCTCCGTCGGGTCGATGTACCGCGTCGGGCTGACGTCGCCGAGCCACTCGAGTTCGGTGCCGACCGTGACCGAGTCGAGGAGAAAGAGCAGGAAGACCGTCGCGATGCCGCCCAGCTGTGCGGTGTTGCCGCGGCTGAACGTGACCGAGAGCAGTTGACCGATGCCGAGACAGACGAGGTGGTACGGAATCGAGAGCACGTGCACCGCGAGCAGGTAGACCGGATCCAGCGGGTAGTCGATCGCGACGGTGCTGGCGAAGACGACGAGCGGGATCACGAGATTGAGGACCAAAAGCGGCGTCAAGAGCGCGATCGTCTTCTCTACGACGACCCGCGTTCGCGACACCGGCGTCGCGAGGACGAGATAGAGCCGTTTCGACTCGATGTCGCCGGCGAACGTGCCGCCCGCGGCGTACGCCATATAGAGGCCGAGCAGGAGGATCCAGATGAACTGATACAGCTCCGCGGCGATGAAGCCCTCGATGGTCGAGTAGGCCTCGACGCCGAGTCCCTCCTGAAACGACTCGGGGAACGCCTCGATCAGCGCGTCGATGTCGGCGCCCGCCTCGGCGATCGAGGGGTAGAGATAGACGATAAGGATCGAGAACGCGCCGAGCAGCGCTGCCAGCGCGAGCGACCCCCGGACGCGTTGTCTGGCCTCGTAACGGGCCGTGTCAAGTCGCATCGTTGCGTTCCTCCGTTCGCTGCGGCCCGCCGTAGTAGTGCATAAACACCTCTTCGATCGGCGGTTCGTCGATCTCGACGTCGACGATGCGGTGCTGCGAGAGCGCCTCGAACAGTTCGTCGTAGTCGCCGGTGAAAGTGAACTGCGCCTGTCGACCCTCTGCCTCGAAGTCGACGACGCCGTCCAGGCCGAGGTCGGCTTTCGTCAGCGGCGGATCGGTGTGCACGCGGACCCGTTTGCCCCCGCGCTGGAGGAGGTCGTCGACGGTCTCGACAGTGACGAGGCGACCCTCTCGGATGATTCCGACCCGGTCGCAGACGCGACGGACCTCGCCGAGGACGTGCGAGGAGAAGAAGACCGTCAGCCCGTCGTCGCGCTCCCGGCGGAGGAAGCGGTTGAACGCCTCCTGTTTGAGCGGGTCCAGCCCCGACGTGGGCTCGTCCATTATCACCAGATCGGGGTCGTGCATAAACGCCTGGACGAGCCCCAGCATCTGTTTGTTCCCCGTCGAGTACTCGCGGATCTTCCGGTCCAGCGGCGGCGTGAACAGTTCGAGCAGTTCCGCGCGCCGTGAGTCGCCCTTCAGTCGCGCCTGGTAGTCGAGGAACACTTCGCCCGTGACCGAGCCGTTGAACGCTGGCTCCCCGGGAAGGAAGCCGATTCGGGACTTCACCTCGCGCAGCGCGTCCTGGTCCCGAATGTCGGCGCCGAACAGGGTCGCGGTGCCAGCGGTCGGCGATTGAAATCCCATCAGTTGCCGGATCGTCGTCGACTTCCCGGAGCCGTTGGGACCGAGATAGCCGAATATCTCCCCGCGCTCGATCGAAAATTCGAGGTCGTCGTTGGCCAGCGTGTCGCCGTACGCTTTCGTCAACCCCTGGACCTCGATCGTCGCCATCGTCTTCCCATTCCTGTCACTGGGCAATAAAACTCTGTCAGAGCGGCGGCCCCGCAGAGCGGACGGTGATCGCAGTACTGTGACCTCCGCCCCGAGTCACCTGAACGCTTTTACACGTTCGCTACGACGGTGTGGACGTGTCAGAGTCGCTCCAGGTGGAACTGAACGGGGAGGCAGTCCACGCGATCGACGCGCCGGACGCACACACCGTCAGCGGGCCGTTTCACATCTATCTCCGGAACGCCGGTGGCCCCGTGCACGTCCACATCCACCTCGACGACGCTCTCTCGGAAGTCGCGCGGATCGACGCCGTGAACCACTACGTCGAGGGTGAGGAGACGATCCGGATCCCGGTCGGCGTCGCCGCGGACCGAGAACAGGTCAGCGGGCGGCTCAAGATCGTCTCGGGCTACGGCGCCGAGATGGAGTACGTGAACGTCGTCGTCGAAGCCAACTCGGCTGGGGGTTCGAGCGGCCGGCGTTCTCCGAGCAGCCAGCGGTCTCCGAGCGGTGACGACAGCGCACGTCGGAGCGTCGAGAGCGCGGAGGCGCGGACGGCGCAGGACCCGGAAGCGTCGGCGGCTTCGAGCGGGGCGGATGATGCAGTATCGACGACCGGCGCAGCGTCGACGACCAGCACAGGCACGGCCGAAGGACGCACAGACGGGGTGTCGGGAGGGCCGACGACCGACGGGCAGACGTCGCGGTCGACGACGAGTGCGACGACCGAAACCGGAAACAGCGCGTCAGGCGGCGGTGGGAACCGGAAGGCGACCGGACCCGCCACCACCGGCGGGCGTCGTCAATCTAGCCGCTCGGAGTGGGAACAACGAGCGCGCTCGGCGGCCGACGAGGCCCAGCGTCTCGTCTCGGAAGCCGACGTCGCACCCCGGGAGGGCCTGGCGTTCGGCGCGCTCACGGTCGTCGCGCTCGTCGTCGGCCTCGGTGTGATCACGACGGTCGGCGAGGTGTTCCTGACGCTCATCATCCTCGCGATCCTCGCGGCCGTCGTGGCGACCGCCGGCTGGCTGGTGTTTCAGTGATCGCGGTCACGACGCGGCGCGTGTGCTCGGGGCGCACCGCTCGGCGGAGTCGCTCACCGTCTCCAGCACTCCCCGCTTACTGTAGATACGACGGTTCCTCCGCGTCGCAGTTCTCCTCGTGAGCCTTGGCGTCTGTCTCGTCGTCGAGCAACAGTCCGCACTCGTCGCACTGATACCACGTCTGCCCGTCCCGCTCGACGGTCGACACCATATCGTGCGAGAGGATGCCACGATTCAAAACCCTTCCCCCGCGGCGTCGGGCGACCCCGGGCAAGACAAAAGAGCGGG
Organism: Halobellus sp. Atlit-38R; assembly: GCF_003665925.1. Taxonomy (NCBI): domain Archaea; kingdom Methanobacteriati; phylum Methanobacteriota; class Halobacteria; order Halobacteriales; family Haloferacaceae; genus Halobellus; species Halobellus sp. Atlit-38R. The sequence continues at coordinate 321,076 of NZ_QXIJ01000001.1, read as the reverse complement.
CGCGCCGAAGCAGAGGTATGAGCGCGGACGAGGGCCTCGAACTGACCGTTCGCGGGGCCGAAAAGCGAGACGCCGGCCGAGGTATCGCCCGGCTGCCGGAACCGGCGCGGCGCCGACTGGGCGTCCTCAGCGGCGACACCGTCGTGGTCGCAGGCGAGCGAGAGACGGTGGCGAAAGTGTGGCCGGCCGGCGGGGACGTGCCCGACCACGTCGTCCTCGTCGACGCCGACACCCGAGCGAACGCCGGGGCGAAGATCGACGAGACCGTTCGCGTCCGGAAAGTCGACGTCGAGGGCGCCGTCTCGGTGACGCTGTCGATGCCGGGCGACGTCGCCTTCGAGGACGACGAGCGCGCGGTCGAACTGATAAAGCGCGCGATCCGCGACCGGCCGATCAAACCCGGCGGTCAGATCCACTTCGAGTCGCTGAGCGACGACCCGTTCGTCGTGAGCGAGACGACGCCGGACGGGATGGTCCGCGTCACGGACGCGACGAAACTCCGACTGACGCGCGAAGGCAGGCTGAGTCGCGTCGTCTCCTCGATCTCGGGGAGCGATTCGGCCAGCGGCACACCGACCGCCGCCGGCGACGACCAGCGCGGTCGCACGAGCGGGTCGGGGTCGACGCCGACAGTCACCTACGAGGACATCGGCGGTCTCGACGAGGAACTCGACCTCGTCAGGGAGATGATCGAACTCCCGCTCTCGGAGCCGGAGGTGTTCGCGCATCTGGGGATCGACCCGCCGAAAGGCGTACTGTTGCACGGCCCGCCCGGGACCGGCAAGACGCTGATCGCGAAGGCGGTCGCCAGCGAGGTCGACGCGACGTTTATCGACGTCTCCGGCCCGGAGATTATGTCGAAGTACAAGGGCGAATCCGAGGAGAAACTCCGCGAGAAGTTCGCCCAGGCCCGCGAGAACGCGCCGGCGATCGTCTTCTTCGACGAGATCGACTCGATCGCGGGCAAGCGCGACGACGGCGGCGACGTCGAGAACCGCGTCGTCGGACAACTGCTCTCGCTGATGGACGGCCTCGACGCCCGCGGCGACGTCGTCGTGATCGGCGCGACGAACCGCGTGGACACGCTCGATCCCGCGCTGCGGCGCGGCGGGCGCTTCGACCGCGAGATCGAGATCGGCGTCCCCAACGAACAGGGGCGCCGCGAGATCCTCGAAGTCCACACCCGACGGATGCCACTGGCCGACGACGTCGACGTCGACCGCCTCGCCGCCCGGACGCACGGCTTCGTCGGCGCCGACCTCGAATCGCTGACGACGGAGGCCGCGATGACCGCGCTGCGTCGCGGGCGTCGCGAGGACGTGAACGCACCCATCGCGGACCTCCAGGTGACTCGCGCCGACGTCGAGGCCGCGATGGCGGCGGTCGAACCCTCGGCGATGCGCGAGTACGTCGCGGAGTCGCCGACGACGACGTTCGCGGACGTCGGTGGGCTCGACGATGCGAAGCGGACGCTCGAACGCGCCGTGACGTGGCCGCTGACGTACGGCCCGCTGTTCGACGCCGCGAAGGCGGACCCGCCGACGGGGGTGCTGCTGCACGGCCCCCCTGGAACTGGAAAGACGCTCCTCGCGCGGGCAATCGCGGGCGAGAGCGGCGTGAACTTCGTCCAAGTGGCCGGCCCGGAACTCCTGGATCGCTACGTCGGCGAGTCCGAGAAAGCGGTGCGCGAGGTGTTCGAGCGCGCCAGACAGGCCGCGCCCTCGATCGTCTTCTTCGACGAGATCGACGCCGTCGCGACGAACCGCGACGCGGCGGGCGGCGACTCCGGCGTCGGCGAGCGCGTCGTCTCTCAGCTACTCACCGAACTCGACCGACTCGCCGATCAGCCGAACCTCGTCGTACTCGCGGCGACGAACCGGAAGGGCGCGCTCGATCCCGCACTGCTCCGACCCGGCCGCTTGGAATCGCACGTGCACGTCCCCGCCCCGGACGAGGCGGCCCGCCGTGAGATCCTCGACGTCCACCTCGACGGAAAACCGCTCGCGGACGACATCGACCGCGACGAACTGGCGGCGATGACCGACGGCTACTCCGGCGCTGACGTTGCCGCCGTCGTCCGCGAGGCGTCGATGCGGGCGATCGAGCGCGTCGCCGACGCCTACGAGGGCGAGCGCGCGAACGAACACGCCGACGAGGTGCGCCTGACACGCGAGGACTTCGAGGGGGCGCTCGACGCCGTCGAGCCGTCGGCGTGAGCGGTCGCGGGCGACCGCGTTCGACTTTTTTGACTCTTTCGACGCATTCCGCGACCGAGATCAGTCCCAGAAGGACTGCGTCCGGGCGTACTGGCGCTCCTGTTCGAGGATGTCGCGGTAGAAGTCGGCCTCGTCTTCCCGTAGCTTCCCGATGATTCTGGCGGCGGTCTGTGGCCCCACGCCGCGGGCCGCCAGCGCGATGACGGCCTGTTTGCCGTGGCTCTGAACGAGGCTCGCCGAGCGATACGCGCGCTGCACGAGACGCTCGGCCTCGTCGTCGCGGTCGTCGGCGTCCGCGCGGACCGCAGTGACGGTCTCCTCGTCCCAGGGGTTCAGACACGCGATGCGGGTCGCCCCGCACTCGGGGCACTCGGGCTGGTCGCGAACGCGACGCACCTTCGTCTTCCGCTCCCAGTCCGCACAGTGCAGACAGAGCAGGCGCACGCGGTCGTTCCGGATGCGTTCTTTCACGGCCTCGATCACGCTCGCGTCGGCGTTCTCCGGAACGAGGAGCTCGCGCCCGCTGGACCGGCCACCGGTCCCGATCGGGGTACGCTCGCGGGCCGTCTCCAGTCGGACGTTCGTCTCGTCGTCGCGGAGTCGATCGAGCAGATCCGCGGTTTCGTCGACAGCGAGGTCGACGTGGAAGACCTCCCTGACGGCCTCGTCGTAGACCGGCGTGTCTTCGAGCGCGGCCAGCAGCCGATCCGCGCCGAAGCGTTCGCGGCCCTGATAGCGCTTGAGCGCGCCGAACTTCGCGGCGACCTGCGCCAGCGTGAACTTCAGCGCGTCGGAGTTCTTCAGCGCGAGTTCGAGGACGGCTTCGACGTGGCTCGGATCGGTCGTCTCCACCACCTCGGTGACGTCGCGGAGGGACGCACGCGTCGGCACTTCGAGTTCGATCCGATACGGGCTGACCTCCATTCCCACGGAGGAGCCGGTTCGCTGGCCGACGAGCGCCGCGAGCAGCCGCCCGAGCGTCTCGTTCACCCGGTGCCCGTAGCAACTGTTCACGACGACGGTCCGGGCTTGCCCTTCGACGACGAGCCGGTCGGCGGTCGGGATCGGATGGCCCGTCTCGACCTGCCGCTCGATCGGGTCGAGCGCGGCCGCGAGCGTGTCGACGTCGGTCGGGTACCGAGCGCTCAGATCGCGGGCGACGGCCTCTCGCGACGCGCCGCGCTCGAACTGCCCGGCCGCGACGTCGCGAATCTCGCCCACCTCGTTCGCGACGCGGGCCGGGACCGGAATCTCGGAGCCGGTCCAGGAGGGCACCTCGCCGCTGGGATCTTCGATCGGCGTGACGTTCACTCGCGCCTCGTCGTCGTCGATATCGTTGATGCGCCACATCTCGCCGCGCTGGACGAACGCGGCCCCCGGCTCGGCGAAGTTGACGACGAAGCGCTCGTCGAGCGTCCCGATCTGGCCGCGCGAGGAGATGTCGTGGACCTCGTAGGTCTCCTCGTCTGGGATCATCGAGAGGTTGGCGTAGAAGTACTGCCAGGTCCCGCCGGATTTCTCCAGGCGGTCGGCGTCCTCCTCGAGCCAGAGCAGTCGATTCTTCGAGAGTTCGCGCACGACCTCTCGGAAGGTCTCCTCGTCGAGGTCCGAGAACGGATACGCGGCGGTCACGAGCTCGTAGGCGCGACGGGCCGAAACCTCGCCCTCGTCCATCACGACGCCGACGATCTGGTTCGCGACGGTGTCGAGGCTGGCGTGGTGGATCCGCGCGGGTTCGACCGCGCCGGCCTCCGCGCGCCGGGCGATCGCGAGTGCTTCGAGCGTGTCGTCCGGTTCGGCGGTGACGAGCGTTCCGCGTGAGACCTCGTCGCGGCGGTGGCCGGCGCGGCCGACGCGCTGAAGCAGTCGCGAGACTTCTCTCGGGCTCCCGTACTGGACGACGTGATCGACGCGCCCGACGTCGATGCCGAGTTCCATCGACGACGTGCAGACGAGCGCGTCGAGGTCGCCGGCCTTGAAGCGGTCTTCGACGTCGATGCGGACGTCCTTCGAGAGGGAGCCGTGGTGGACCTCGATCGGCTCGTCGAGCTTCTTGAACCGCGAGCCGAGCGCCTCCGCCGTCTGCCGCGTGTTGACGAACACCAGCGTCGACTCGTTGTCGCGGACGATGTCGCGAATCACGCGGACGTGGCTCGCGATCTCGGCGTCGGTCGCGAGCTGGCCCGCCAACTGCTCGTCCTCGGGTGTCACCTCGGGGTGTGTGACGGTGAAAGAGACATCGCTGCCGACGTCGACCTCGACGATCTCGAAGCCCCGATCGCCGGTGAGGAACTTCCCCACCTCCGCGGGCGACCCGACAGTCGCCGAGAGGCCGATCCGCTGGAACGGCCCCGCAAGCTCTCGTAAACGTTCGAGACCGACGGTCAACTGCGCGCCCCGCTTCGCGGAGGCGAGTTCGTGGACCTCGTCGACGACGACGTGACGAACGTCCGAGAGCGCCCGGCGGAGCTTCTTGCCCGTCAGCATCGCCTGGAGCGTCTCGGGCGTCGTGACGAGGACGTCCGGCGGGTCGTCGGCCTGCTTCTGCCGCTGATACTGCGTCGTATCGCCGTGTCTGACGTCGATCTCTACACCCAGGGTCTCGCCCCACCACTCCAGCCGTTGCCGCATATCCCGGTTGAGCGCCCGCAACGGAGTGATATACAGCGCTGAGAGCCCCTCACGCTCCTCGGAGTCGGAGCGAACGATCGCGTCGAAGACGGGCAGCATCGCCGTCTCGGTCTTCCCAGTCCCGGTTGGGGCGATCACGAGCGCGTTCTCCCCCGAGGCCAGCGGCGGGATCGCTCTGCGCTGTGGCTCTGTCGGCGTCGTGAATCCGCGCTCGGAGAGCGCCCTTCGAACCGACTCGCCGAGCGCCGTGAACGCGTCCATTCCCTGCGCTGACGTGCCGTCAGCCATCGCGTTCACTACCGGCGCGACCGGATTAAGGGCAGCGTTCGGACGCCGACCCGCCCAGGAGAGACCTGTTCACGCGCCGAGCAACCGAAGTCCTCCACCGAGCGCGAGAACGAGACCACCGAGGAGGAACGTTCCGGGAAGTGGAATCACGAACACCAGCACGCCGGCGAGCAGCACCTTGCTTGACATTCGCATACATAGCATTGCCGCCGAAGACGGAAAAACGAGGCGCCGGCTAGCCCGTGGCGAGGTGCCGACCAGCCTTTGAGGAGGTGCTGACCAGCCAGTGATAGTGGCAAACAGCTAGTTACGAAGCGCCACGCCGGCCGTCGGCGTCGGCGTTCGACCCACGACGGTTTTTGTCTCCGAGAGGGACAGGTGTCGTATGGATCCCCGACGAGCGTTCTGGCTCGCCCTCTTCACGTACGGCCTGCTCTCGATAGCGACGTTCGCACCGACGGCCAGCGCGTCACAACCGGGATCGGTCGCCGGAACCGTCGGCAGCGCGGCCCTCGTTGCTGGCGCCGGCTACGCGCTCGTCGAGCCCGAGCGGGCTGGCGGCCCCGAGGAGTGGAACCTCGTCGTCGTCGCGGCAGTCGCGGGAGCGGCCCTCTTCGCGCTGGGTGTACTCGTGGGCGCAGTGTAGGGCGCGGCGCGTCCGGCCCAGCCTGCCGACACCTACACCGATCGGAACGGCCCCAGCCGTGTGCCGTCGAGGAGATACGCGTCGGTGTCGGCGTCGACGAGCGCCTCGGGTAGGAACGGCGCGAGAAAGCCCTGGCCGTCGACGTTCACCCACGTCCCGCCCGATCGGTCGTTGAATGCGGGCACGATCACGAGTTCGGGGTCGTGCCAGTCGAGGTCTTCGACAGCGAGATTCAACTGCTCGGCGAACGGCTCGGGCCGGAGCGGCCCGCGGAGCCACGCGCGCTCTTTGCGCCCGCCGCCGACGGTGTCTTCGAGCCGGACAGCGGGGTGTTCGTGGCCCATACAGACCACGTCGCTCTCGACGACCTCGCGGGACGGCCAGGTGTGGCCGTGGACGAAGCCGACGCGACCGAGACGAACGCCGCCGCTTTCGCTGACGGAGAGTCGGTTCGCGTGGTCGCTCGGTGCCTCACCCGCGCCGCTGTCCGAACCGAAGCGCTCTGCGACGCCGCCGTCGTGGTTCCCGCGGACGAGCGTCACGGGCACGCGATCGAGTACCGCCGCCAGCAGTTCGTCGAGTTCGTCGGCCTCCTCGCCCTCGGGGTTCCCGATCCGGTGGCTCAGATCCCCGAGGACGACGAGCCGATCCGGATCGACTCGGTCGAGGAGGCCGAGCAGGCGCACGCGGCGGACGGCCGCGTTGCTGTCGAGTTCGACGCCGCGCTCGTAGCGGAGGCCGGCCTCGATGCCTGCGTGGTAGTCGGCGACGACGAGCGCCGTTTCCTCACCTAGGCGGGCGACAGCGGCCGGGGCTCCCGGGACGGGCTCGACGAGCGACCGCTGCGCTGTGCCGCCGGCGGAGCCGTCCGCAGACGTTCCTGTCGGGGCGAGTGAGCCGGCGGCCGCGTCGGCGTCGTCGGACGCCCCGGAATCACGCGGCACGGCTCAGATCGCCTTCAGGCTCCCTTCGGCGGGCTCGTAGCACTGGCCGCTCATCAGCGCCTCCTGGATGGCGTCTTCGACGTCGTCTGGGTCGACGCCGTACTCCTCGACGACCGTCGCGACGACGGCCTCGCGGTCGGCCCCGTCGCCGTCGTCGAGATCGGCCATCACGGACACCGCGGCGCCTTCGAGGTCGACGTCAGCGGCCGATTCCTGTGCGGCGTCGTCGGCGTCAGCCGCGGGAGTCGCGTCCGGTTCGGCGGACGGCTGCTCCGGCGGTGAGTCTGGAGTGGACTCCGCAGCGGGCTCTGTAGGGGCTTTGTCGTCCGCATCTGCCGTGAGCGAATCGCCTGTGTCCGATGCGGTGTCGTCGGCCGTCGCTGCCGCCTCCTCGGCCGGACTGCCTTCCGATTCCAGCTCGTCGACGTCCGGCACGTCGATGCCCGCTTCGCCGGGCTCGTCGACCTCGTTGCCGGTCGAGAACTCGGTGCCGAACTCGGCTTCGATCTCTGCGCGCTCGTCCTCGTCGAGTTCGTACATCTCGCCCTCGTCGAGGCCGGCGTCGGCACCGGGGTCCGCGTCGGTATCCGAACCGAGATCCGAATCGGTCTCGAAGTCGGACTCGCTCTCGCTCGTCGCTTCGTCAGCGAGATCAGCATCTCTGGCATCGGCGCCGAAGTCGCCGAGATCGTCCGTTCCGCCGAGATCGTCCGTTTCGGTCGACCCTGCGCCCGGCGTCGCCTGCGTGTCGGCAGCCGTGCCGCCGAGGTCAGCGTCTGCGGTTCCGGCGTCCCTGTCGACCGCGTCGGCTGCGTCGGTCGCCTCGCCAGCGTCCGCCGCATCCGTCGAGGTCGTTGTCTCCGAGGCGTCGGTCGCGGTCCCGGTGGTCTCTGTGTCGGCCGTAGTGGGCTCCGCGTTGGGAGCGGCGGCGCCCGTGTCGGTGGCTTCGGCGCCTTCCTCCGATGCCGTGTCCGTTGGCGCCGTGTCCGCCGGCGTCGCGTCCGCGGATTCTGGCGCGGACGACTCGGTCGCGTCGGAAGCAACGGAGTCGGCTGCGGCCTCAGTATCGGTCGCTGCAGCCGACTCCGCCGTGACCGACGCAGCAGTGTCTCCCGGTGCGGCCGACGCGGCCGCGACGGTCGGCAGCGGGCCGAGTTCGTCCGGTCCGGCTTCGTCGGGGGCGACCGACGGCGTCTCGACGGAGTCGCGTTCGTCGGCGACCAGTTCGAGCGCCTGTACGGCCATCGTCCGCACGGCTTCGAGGTAGTGTTCGGTCGGTTCGTAGTGATCGACCGCGAGCGCGACGCCTTGGGCGAGCGCGGCGTCGACGCCACGCGATTCGAGCGCCGCGCGCAGGTCCTCGCCGCGGGCGTCCATCGCCAGCGCGGCCGCGGTCGTCGCGACGCGTTCGAGCGTCGCCTCTGCGGCAGCGACGACCCAGCGGTCGCGCGTGTCCGCGTCGACCTCGTTGAGGCTCTCGGGGCGGACCGAGGTGAAGATTCGATCGGAGTCGTCGGGCTGGTACGTCCGCGCTTTCCCGGTGAGCGAGACGAAGCACGGCGGCGCGGCGCGGTCGAGAAAGCCCATCGCGTCCGGCTGATACTGGCCCGCGTAGGTGACGAACACGCCCGTCGGATCGGCGATCCGGCCGCGGACGATGTCGTCGTTGACCTGTTCGACCTCGGTGAGCGCGCCGACGGCGAACAGACGATTGATCCGCGCGCCGGTGGGCGTCACGACGTAGTTGGGCGCGCGCTCCTCCTCGCCCTCGGAGTACGAGAGCGTCGCGTCGTCGAACTCCGCGGCGAAGAGGCGTCGGGCCACCTCGCGGCGGTTCTCGGCGTCGCTCACGGCCGCACCTCCGTCAACAGCGCAGTCGCACGCGCGGCCGGGTCCTCCGTCGCGCGCTCGAACTCGCTCGCCTCGACGCTCGCGCCGTAATCGTCGACCGAAAGGTTCCCTCGGACGCGGAACTCGTGACCGACGACGGTCTCTCTGATCTCGTCGGCGACGACTTCCTTGTCCATCGCGTCGCGGGCGGCCGCCATAGCGTCTTCCATCGTGCCGCCGTAGAGGTCCTCGGTAAGTTCGCGATCGAGGATCACCGTCACCGTCCCGGTTCCGTCGTCGACGATCGCTTTCACGCGCATGTCGTCTTCGCCGTCGACGTCGCCGTGGACCCGACACTGGCCGTTCTGGAGCACGCGTCCGCAGTCCGGACAGCGCTCGATGAGTCCCGAGCCGTCGCGGACTTCGAGGACGTTGCCGACGAGTTCGACGTCGAACAGGCCGCCGGAGGCGACCGCCTCGGCGACGTGCATCCGCGGCGCCTCGTCGTCGACTTCGACCTCGCGCGCCAGCGGGGTGATTGTCGTGAACTCAGAGAGGTTCACCTGCGGGACGCCGCGGAACTCCCGAACGTACACGTCCTCGAAGCGGAAGGCGTGACCCTCGCGGAGTTCCGAGCGGGCCTGCCAGTCGGTGAATGGCAGTCGCCCGGTCTCGTCGGCGACGACGCCCGAACGGATAGTCGTCTCTCCGCTCCGTCCGTCGATGACGCGCTCCTCGGATTCGAGCACGCGAACCTCGACGTTGCGGCCGCGGTCGCCCGATCGGAGGTCGACGAGGGCGGTGTCGCCGCCGGTCTCGTAGGGCACTTCGACCGGTGTCGTCTCGACCGCGACGGTCGACGATTGGCCGATGTTCAGTTCCGGTTCGCCGTCCCACTCGCGGACTCCCGCGTTGCCGACGGTGATCGAATCGCCGGGCTCGAAGCCGAAGTCCTCCCAGGCCGTATAGGAGAGTTTCCCCGTCGCATCCGCAAACTCCCCCTCGCGGATGACTTGCTCTTCGCCCTGATACTGGATCGAGCGCCGACCGACCGAGAGCACGCGCACCGTCACGGTGACGTTGCCGTCCTCGGTCGTGACGTCGGCGACGTCTTTCGTCGTCGGGGTCGCACCGCCGCCGTCGTCGCCGCCGTGTTTCCGGCGGATGCTCTGTTTGGCTTCCTCAATCGGGACGCTGTACGATACGAGATTCTCCAGGTCGGATTTGACCTCCGCTTTGTCAACCCCGAGGGCGGAGGCGAGCTCCTCGGCGTGTTCGTCTACGTCCATCGTCGGTGGGACTACAGCCGCCTGGGATAAAAAGGGTCGCGGGGCGGGAAGCTCCCAGCGCGTCGCTGTCGACGGGCGCGGACAGCGCCCTGATTAGCCCTCGCTGTCGATCTCGCGGGAGACGTAGATGACGAGCGCGAGGGGGACACCGAGGACGAGCGCGAGGGTCAGTCCGCCGAAGGCCGCGAAGCCGAGCGGCGTCGCCGGAAACGGGACGACGAAGAGAAACATTGGCTGTTGAAGCCCCTCGACGAACGTCGCGGTCAGAAATCCGACTGCGGCTCCCACGGCGACGAGCGCGGCGTACAGTCCGAGGACGAATCGACTCCCGCTGCGCCCACCGGCGTCGCCTTCGCGGCCGTCGTCGCCAGGCTGGTTCGAGATGTCGGTCTCGCTCACGCGTTTCCCTCGGCGACGCGGGCGGTTAAGCCACCCGTTCACGATCGTTGCCAGCCAACCGACGCACCTTTGACCGCGCGCACCGAAGAGACGATATGAGCGATAGGGACCTCCTCGGAGTCGTCCTCGGTGCAATCGCCGTACTGATGTTCGCGACCGGACTCTTCCTCGCCGTCTAACAGACACGCCGGTCGAGTCTCCTTTCTCGGACTGCGAGTCCACAGGCAGAGTCGTACGTCCCGTAGCGCGCTGGCCGCGACACCTGTCGACGACCGATCGACAGCGCGGCCGCTATTCGAAAATAAAAACGTGAAGAAGTGATCGAGCGGTTTAGGCGTCGTCGCGGTCGTCCGCGTCGCCTTCGGGCTGACCGCCGTCGGTCAGCGCTGTCTCGTCGCTCTCTTCTCCGCCGTCAGCAATCGCCGTCTGCTGTTTCTTGTCGTACCAGTCCCACTCGGCCGTGTAGAGGCCGGATTCCCGAAGGTTCCACGGGTCACCGTCCTCGACTTTCGGCCCTTCGAGCCACGACTGGACGAAGTTCCAGACGAAGATGACCTGTCCGGCCAGCAGCAGCAGCGCACCGACAGTCGCGAGCTGGTGCATCGTCGCGAACTGCGGCAGGTACGTCGCGTAGCGGCGCGGCATCCCGCCGTAACCGAGCAGGATCATCGCGAAGAACGTCAGGTTCGTCCCGACCATCGTGAGCCAGAAGTGCGCCTTAGCGAGCGTCTTCTGGTACATCCGATCGGTGTACAGCGGGAACCAGTAGTACAGTCCCGAGAACACCGCAAAGCCGATCGCACCCATAATGACGTAGTGGAAGTGCCCCACGACGTAGTAGGTGTCGTGGAGGACTAAGTCGACCGGGATAGACGCCAGGAAGACGCCCGTGACGCCGCCGATGATGAAGTTAGCGACGAAGCCGACCGAGAACAGCATCGGCGTCGTCAGACGGATCCGGCCGTTCCACATCGTCGTGATCCAGTTGAACGTCTTCACCGCGCTCGGAATCGCGATGGCCAACGAGACGGCCATGAACGAGGCCCGAAGTCGCGGGTCGATGCCCGTCGCGAACATGTGGTGCGCCCAGACGCCGAAGGAGAGCACCCCGATCGCGAGCGTGGAGTACACGACGAACTTGAACCCGAAGAGGCGGCGTCCCGAGAACCGCGGGATCACGTAGCTCACGATCCCCATCGGCGGGAGCACCAGGATGTAGACCTCCGGGTGTCCGAAGAACCAGAACAGGTGCTGCCAGAGGATCGCGCCGCCCTCACCGGAGAAGAACGTCGTGCCGAAGTTCCGGTCGAAAAGCAGCATCACGAGCGCGCTGCCGAGAAGCGGGAACGCGAACAGGATGAGCCCCGACTGCGTGAGGATCGTCCACGAGAAGATGTCGAGGTTCGCCCACGAGACCTCGTCGCCGCGCTCGGTGAAGATGGTCGCGATGAAGTTGATCGCACCCATTGTCGCCGAGACGCCCGAGAGGTGCAGGCCGAGCAGCATCAGGTCGACGCCGGCGTTCGCTTGATTACCGGCTCCGACGCCCGCCGACAGCGGCGTGTACATCGTCCAAGCAGTCTGTGCCGGGAGCACGTCCGGAAGCGGGAAGAAGCCCGCCCAGATGAGCAGTGCCGCCGGCGGCAGCAGCCAGAACGCGATGGCGTTGATCCGCGGGAACGCCATATCGTCTGCGCCGATCAGAAGCGGCACCAGATAGTTCGAGAACGCCGCCAGAATGGGCGTCCCGAACAGGAACAGCATCGTGATGCCGTGACTCGTCAGCAGCGAGTTGTAGAACGTGTTCGAGATGAGCGACATCCCGGGGTCGAAGAGTTCGACCCGCATCAGAACGACCATCAGGCCGCCCACGGCGAACGCCGTGAGCCCGTACGCACCGTACAGGATTCCGATGTCCTTGTGATCGACTGTCGTTAACCAGCGAATGATACCAGACGGTTTCTCTTCGGAAACGTAGCTATCCTGCTGCCCGTACCCGCCGCCCCCAGCGATCGGGCTGTACGAGCGCCAGTTTTCGACCCGCGCGATCCACGCGGCGACGGCAACGAGGAGGATCCCCATTAGAACCGTCAGTGCTAACTGTCCGTTGACCTCCATAGGGGTGTCTGAGTAACGGAAGGTAATGAAAGGTTCGGGACGCCGTGATGGTGCCTCCGAATCGACTCACACCGCAGGCGCTGATCGACCGGTCCAGCAAAGGGGAAGAAGTCGATTCGAAGCGCGTTAGGCTTCGTCTTCGCTCGCAGCGTCGTCGGTGTCGGCCTCGCCTTCGACGGCCGCTTCGGGCTCTTCGTCTTCGTCGAATTGATTCATCAGTTCGCCGTCTTCACCGAGCGGTTTGGCACCCTCGACGCCTGCCTGGCCGGGCAGATAGAGTTCGCCCGTCATTTCACTCCCGGCGACGGCACGCCCGGCAAAGTACGTCAGAATCGCTAGCAGCACGAACGGAACGGCTACTAGTCCGAACTGAAGCGATGACGCGAGCGGGTCGACCCCGAACGGTGTGACCACGGCGAAAGCGACGATGAAGAACGCCATGATGAACAGCGGGACCATATTGACCGTCAGGTCGAGCAGGGTATCCCGATCGAAGATCTTGTTCGCCATAGGTGGTTCTTCCGGTGGAGAATAAAATAGGTTATTGATTCCGTGCGGTCCGAGCCCACCTCAGCGCCGGGGTCTCGCCGCGGCCGGTCCCAGCGGTTCGGCGCGTCGGTCGACTAGTACGCCGGTTCCTCAGTGTCCTGTGCGAAGAGCGACCCCGCGAGACCGCCAGCGACGAGGATCACGGCAGCGGCGATGATCGCGAACCCGCGGTCGGGGAGGTTGATGCTGGTGTAGATGAATCCCAACCCCAGCGCCGCGAGCGGGATCGCGACGACGACCATCGCGCGCCACGGCGTCCGCGCGTAACTCGATTCTGTGGCCATCCCAGCCACGCTCCCGCCGAACAGGAGCAATCCCCCGACAGAGAGCGGAAACAGCCCGAAGAGGATCCCGAGTTCCGCAATCGGAACCCCGAGCGCGATGAACAGCGGCCACGGGCTCGCCATCCGATACTGCTCCGAAAGTCCCGGTTCAGCGTCCATTATCGGCTCTACGTCCCGAGAGGTACAAAGGGCTTCGATTTGTGCCAGGGAGTCGACGGGACCGAGCCGTAATTCGGAAAGAACACCTTTTTCGACGCAGATCGTAGATTCATAACCGATGGGACTGGAGGAAGAGATCGACGAACTCCGCGAGGAGATCGCGAACACGCCCTACAACAAAGCCACCGAAGAGCACATCGGCCGGCTGAAGGCGAAGCTCGCGGAGAAGAAAGAGAAACTCGAAAATCGGTCCTCCAGCGGCGGCGGTCACGGCTACGCGGTCGAGAAGACCGGCGACGCGACCGTCGCGCTCGTCGGCTTTCCGAGCGTCGGCAAGTCCACGCTGATCAACGCGCTCACGAACGCCGACAGCGAGGTCGGCGAGTACGAGTTCACGACGCTCGACGTCAACCCCGGGATGCTGAAGCACAACGGCGCGAACATCCAGATCCTCGACGTCCCGGGCCTCATCGAGGGGGCCGCCGGCGGGCGCGGCGGCGGGAAGGAAGTGCTCTCTGTCGTCCGCACCGCCGACCTCGTGGTCTTTATGCTCTCGGTGTTCGAGATCGAGCGCTACGAGCGCCTCCAGCGGGAACTCTACGACAACAAGATCCGCCTGGACACGTCGAAGCCGAACATCACGATCTCCAAGCGCGGGAAGGGCGGCATTCAGGTGACGACTTCCGACGACGTCTCGCTCGACGACGACACGATCGCGAGCGTCCTCCGCGAGCACGGCTACGTCAACGCCGACGTGACCGTCCGCGGCGACATCACGATCGACGAACTCATCGACGGCATCATGGACAACCGCGTCTACCTGCCCTCGATCGTCGCCGTCAACAAGGCGGACCTCATCGACCGCGACTACCTGCCGACGGTCGAGGAGAACCTCCGGGACGTCGGCGTCGACCCCGAGGAAGCGATCTTCATCAGCGCCGAGGCCGAGAAGGGGCTCGACGCCCTCAAAGAGAAGGTCTGGGAGGCGCTCGGCCTGATCAGAGTGTATATGGACAAGCCCGGTCGCGGCGTCGACTACGACGAACCGCTCGTCCTGATGAAAGGCGAGAACACCGTCGACGACGCGCTCAGAAAACTCGGGGGCACCCTCGACGAACGGTTCCGCTTCGCCCGCGTCACCGGTCCGAGCGCGAAGCACGACGAACAACAGGTCGGCCGCGACCACGAACTGCAGGACGAGGACGTCCTGCGCGTCGTCGCCCGGAAGTAACGCTTTTTTCGTCCGCTGGGAGACTGCCTGGCGTGCCCTCCACGAAGCAGTCACTGGCTATCCTCGGGATCGTCACCGCGCTCCTCGGTGGGGCGTACGTCGCTGGCATATTCGACTCTCGACCACCCAGCGATCCGACAGCCGAACGGTTGGCCCATCAGACGGCGAACGCGACGGCGGAGGTACCCGCCTACTCGTTTACCGTCGGTGGGAGCGTCACCGTCGAACGCGGCGGCGAAGAGAAGCAAGCGAGCTACTGGGGCCACGGCGGATTCAACCGCTCCGAGCGCAGGTATCGGACCGAGATCGGACTCGCAGACGACCATGAGACACGATTTCTGCAGGGACGGACGCGCTACACGCCGTGTCCGTACTCGCGGTACGTCAACGTCGCGAACGTCTCCTATGCGACGGAACTCCCACAGAACCAGTCGTGGACGACTCGCACGATCCTCGGCGGTCAGCGGCAACTGTTCGAGTTCTCTCGCGTGTACGATCGGGGTACGAGCACCGTCGGCGGAGAAGCAGTGCGCGTCGTCGAGGTCGTGCCCGACCAGTCGAAACTCGCCTCGGTTTCGCTCTCGATCCCCGGCGAGGGGGACGTCGAGCAGTTGAACCGGAACGCGGACGAACTCCGCGCGATGCTGTATCTCTCACCGGAGACGCACCTGCCGCGCCGCGTCGTCGTCCACCGCGATCGTAGTGGATTCGGGCGGCCATCGATCGAGGAGCGCATCGTCTACGACTTCACGTACGGTTCGAACTCCGTCGAGCGTCCGCCCCGAACAGTCGACAACGAGAGTGCCTGTCCAACCCCGTAGGCGGACGCTGACCGTGTCCTTCTTGCGGATACGGTACGGAGTAGAGCCGTGTCTCGCACCACCGCACGAACCGTCGCCGTCCTCCTCGCGCTCCTCTTCGTCCCGTGGTCGGTGCAGGTCTTCAGCGGCCGCGACGCCACGTTCCTCTTCGCGTGGGGGCTGTTCAACACGAACCCCCTCTCGGTGACGACGCTGCCCGACTTCCTGTTCGTGTACACGCAAGGCCTGCCGGAGTACATCCTCGCGTGGCCGCTGTCGGTCGTGTTGTACGCGCTCGCGCTCGTGAGCGCCGTGATCGGCTGGCGGACCGGTCACGAGGACCCGCGGGTCACTGCGGGCCTCCTCGTCGTGGCCGCGATCGCGCAACTCCGACTCGCGTGGGGGTTCTCCGTCCAGCCGACGCGGACCGCGTGGCCGACCGGCACGGCGGCGCTCCTCGTCGTCGTGTGGTGGTGTTACTGGTCGCGGGTCCAGGCGCGACTGCGGCGGCAGTTCGACGCCTCGTGAACGGGGCGGGCTCTGTCGAATCGACGTCCCCGAGCCCGCTGGGGGCCGCTTCAGCACCCTTTTTGCCCGCGGCGTCCGTTCGTTCGCGTATGTCCGGAGTACTCGACCACGTGATGATGCGCGTCGAAGACCTCGAGGAGTCTCTCGATTGGTACACGACGCACCTGAACTACGAGGAGAAGGGTCGCTGGGAGGCCGACACCTTCACCAACGTCTACCTCGGCCCCGAGGAGATGCACGAGGAAGGTGCGATGCTCGAACTCACCTACAACCACGACGACCGGACCTACGAGATGGGCGACGCCTGGGGCCACATCGCCGTTCGCGTCCCCGAGGGCGAACTCGAAGCCCACTACGAACAGCTGATGGACGAGGGCGTCGAGGACTACCGCGACCCCGAGTCCTGTGGTGGCCGCTACGCGTTCGTGAAGGACCCCGACGGCCACGAAGTCGAAATCGTCCAGCGCGATCCCGATCAGGGCGCGAAGTGGAGTCTCGACCACACGATGATCCGCGTCGAGGACGCCGACGAGGCGCTCGGCTTCTGGACGCGGAAATTCGAGTACGAGCACACTGGTCGCTGGGAGTCGGATACCTTCGCGAACTACTTTATGAAGCCCGAGGGCGCCGCCGACGCCGCGATGTCGGTCGAACTCACGTACAACTACGACGGGCGGTCGTACACGATGGGCGACGCCTGGGGCCACCTCTGCGTGCGCGCGGACGACCTCCACGGCTACTGGGACACGCTGATGGAGCGCGGGGCCGAGGACTACCGCGACCCCGCCTCCTGTGAGGACCGCTACGCGTTCACGACGGATCAGGACGGCCACGAGATCGAGATTCTCGAACCCTAAGCCGAAGCGTCGGTCGGACGCAATCGCCACACGGAACGACAAGGGATTTATTCGTCAGATCCGTTCAACCCCATATGCCCGGGTTGCTCTCCGACGCGCTCGCGTGGGTCGTGATCCTGACGTTCGCCGTCGGAGTGCTCTCGGAAGACCGAAATCAGCGGCTCGCGCGCTATGCGACCGTCGCCGCGTGGGTCGGCTTCGCCGTCTTCTGGCTCCAGTTGGTGCCACACTTCGCGTTCGTCCACAAGAGCTACGTCGAGGGCGTGCTCGCGGTCGCGGCCGTCCCGGCGTCGCTGTACGCCGGCTACCTGCTGTGGAACGGCCGCGACTCGCTGTACGTGCTCTCGCGAGCGGTCGCAGTGATGGGGCTGATCTACCTGCCCTTCGAGACGATCCCCGCGTTCTCGCTGCTCGGTGTCGCGGTCCCGGCCCCGCGCGGCGTCCTGATGGAGACCGTCGCCGCACAGACCGGCTTTCTCGTGAACGCGCTCGGCTACCACCCCGAGATGATCGTCGGCGAACAGGGCTATCTGAACACGTTCCTGTTCTTCGACGGCTCCCATCGGCTGACTGTGGCGGTCGTCCTCGCGTGTACGGGGCTCGGGAGCATCGCCATCTTCGCCGGCCTGATCGCCGCGGTGAAGGCCCCGTTGCGCCGAAAGCTTCGCGCGATGGCCATCGCCGTGCCGATCATCTACGCGCTGAACCTCCTGCGGACGACGTTCATCACGATCGCCTTCGGCAAGCAGTACATGCAGTGGTTCGTCGACGAGATTATGTTCCTGTTCGGTTCGTCGGACCCGTATATGGTCTCGTTTTTCATCTCCGATCGGATCATCAGCCAGGTCCTCGCGGTCGTCGTCCTCGTCGGAATCACCTATCTGGTCGTCCGCGAACTCCCGGAACTCCTGACGGTCATCGAGGACGTCCTGTTTATGCTGACCGGCGACGAGTACGACCTCGAATCCGAACTCGGACTGGAGCGGTCAGGGGCCTGATCGGCGAGCGAACTCAGAAGAGTCGGGCCCGCTACACTTCGTTTGCTTCGAGCACGTCGGCCGGCGCCCCGCCGAGCGTCGCGAGCGCGTCGGACTCGACGTGGTGGAGGTCGCCGGGGATCACGAGCAGGTGAAGCGGGTCGCCGAAATCCTCCGTGGCCAGCTCCGAGAGTCGGTCGGCGACGACCGTCGGCTCTGGGCTCCCGGCGCGAGCGACGACGACGCCGAGCACGTCCTGCCAGTCCGCAGCGAGCATCTCCGCGGCGACGTCGGCGGTCATGTACTCCTCGCGCTCGGCCTTGATGTCGAGATAGACCACGGTGTGGAGGCCGCGCTCGCGGTTCGCCTCGATCGAGTCGACGACGCTCTGGGGGACGCCGTCGGCGCCGTGCGCGTACGGGAACGGCAGCGTGACGGCCTTTCCGAAGCGGTAGTTCTGGAGTCCTGTGAGTCCGCTCGCGGCCGTCTGTGCGGTAACGCCGTGGATCACGCGGGTGTCGATACCGCGCTCGATCGCGCGGAGTCGCAGGTCGACGTGCGTCGTCGAGATCATCGTGTCGCCGGCGGTGAGGAACGCGACGTGTTCGTCTTCGGCAGCGTCGAGAACGCCTTCGGGATGTTGCTCGACGCCCGCGCGGTCCCGGACGTCGATGTCGATATCGTGGTAGGCCGACAGTTCGCCGACAGTCGCCCCCACGAGGTGGCTCGTGTAGAACTCGGCGACCGCCCGGTCGGCGTCGGCGAGCGCCTCTCGGCCCTCGACGGTGATCGAGCGCTCGTCGTACAGTCCGAGGCCGATGAAGGTGAGCATACCTCGTCTGGGCGGGCGGCGCGTATAAACAGCGTGAATGTCCGTCCAGGCGGTGGAATGCGGTCGGTTCGGCGGTACTCTTTTTATCGATGCTGCTGAATCACCATCTGGCGCTGTCAGCGCCTTGGTTTGTTCGAACGACGATCCGGCGGTCGACTGGTCATCGGCCTGCTCGGAACGTCGTCGTTCCATCCGTCCTGAGCCGCGCCGCTCGACGGCCATCGAGCCCCGACGCTCGCTTACTCCTCGTCCAGCAACCCGAGGTCGTCAGCGACGGCGTTGGCCAGTTCGTCGGCGATCACCGGATCTACCTGCGCGATCTCCTCGCCGTCGTGCCGGTGCTCGTTGTGTTTCTCCAGGGACGTTCGGAGTTGCGAGAGCGCCACCCGCGACGTCGTTCCGCACTCCTCACAGACGATCGGGACCGTCGGTTCGTCCGTCTCTTCCTCGGTCATACCCGACACTCGATCGACAGGTGTGAAAACTGATCCGGTTTCGGGGTCGGCAGTGAGGTTCCGTTAGCCTCCGCTTCGGACGGGCGGGGCGAGAAAGACGACCCAGCCGCCGAACATCACGACGCCGCCCAGTTCTGGGAGCGCCAGGCCCGGACCCGGGCGGATGCCGAGAAGCCAGACGAGCCAGCCGAGCAGGTGGCTCACAGCGAGCGCGAGGCCGAGTCGGCCGGCCGTGGTCGCCCGCCGCAACCACCCGTCCACGGACACCGTCGCCGTCGCGAGCAGGAAGAACGAGACTCATCGAGACGATCGACAGCGCGTAGCTACTCGCGACCGCGATCGAGGAGCGCCGGAGCGCGAGTGCGTACGCGATACCGACGGCGCCGCCGGCGATGAGGCCGCCGTTGAACAGTAGTGCTGTCCCGGACGCGGTTCCGAGATCCGAGAGCGCACTTCCCGCCCAAGAGAAGGTCGCGGACCGCCACGTGGCCGCGAGGATCGCAGTAATCGCGACGAGCGCGCCCGCTGGTCCGGCGTGTGCGGCGTAGCGCATCAGTGTGTCGGCGACGCGACTGTTCGTCACGGCTGTACGTCAGTGCATCGCCACAAAAAGTGTCGGGCCCATCCGGGCCCGAGACGGAGCGTCCGACGCGTCCGGACGACCGTTCGATCAGACGCCGACTTCCGCGCCGACGTACAGGACGACGACGAGGAAGATCCAGACGACGTCGACGAAGTGCCAGTACATCGAGGCCGTACTGACCGACACGTGGCGTTCAGCGGAGTACTGACCCATCAGCGCGCGGACGAAGACGATCCCGAGGAGGACCGCGCCGAGGCTGACGTGGAGTCCGTGAAGTCCGGTGAGGCCGAAGAACGCCGACGCGAAGAACCCGGACGTGAGGGTGAAGTCCGCGTGGACGATGAACTCGTAGTACTCGTAGATCTGGCCGCCGATGAAGATCACGCCCAAGAGCAGCGTCATCGCGAGGCCGATGAGGAAGTTCTGCCGGTCGCCGTTCCGGATCGCGACGTGTGCGTAGTGCAGCGTGATCGACGAGACGACCAGGATCGTCGTGTTGATCAGGATGAGCGATCCTGTCAGGTTCGGGACGCCCGTGAAGATCGACGCCCAGTCGCCGGCGCGGATGTAGAAGTAGTATCCGAACAGCGCGCCGAACGTCGCCAGTTCGGAGCCGAGGAACGCGAGCATTCCCCAGCGGAGTTTGTTCGCGCTCTGTGAACTCGCTTCGCGTGACCAGAACTTCACCACGAACGCGTGATACACCCAGCCGTACAGTCCAACGAGGAACACGCCGACCGTCGCGACGAGCGCCATCGGGCCGGCGAGCGGGCTGACGATAGCGCCGTCGCCGCGACCGAGGATGTACAGCGCGGCCGCGACGTAGACGCCTGCTCCTCCGACCGCGGTGACGAACGGCCACCAGCTCGCTTCACCAAACCCACGGGGCCAGTCCTCGACCGCAGGGAGGTGGTGTCCGTGGTCGTCGTGTGCTTCTTCGGTACCCATAGGCGTGGGTTTCGATCCGACGACTAAAAACCCTCCCAAAACATACGACGATATTTGCCTCAGCCGGCGCCGGCCGCGCTCGAAACCCCGCGGTCTTCGCCGGTTGCGACGCGTGATCGTGACCGCGGCGAGCAGGCGACTGTATCTGACGGGGTCGCTCCGTCAGTCGGCGCTCGACGGCGTGCGGTGGTACGGACCCGCCGAGATGTCCTCGCGAAGTTCGCCGAGTGCCTCGCGGTCCCCTCCACTGCTCATCTCGGTGACGACGGCGAGAACCTCCTGTCTGGAGATCTTCACGCCGGTCGCCGAGAGCGCGTCTTCGGGACGCGCGAGGAGTTCTCTGAGGGTACCGACGGCGAGCAAGAACGGAATGGCCCACGCTTCGAGAGTGTTGCCGTCGCGGAGCGGCACCGTTTCGAGGTACGTCTGAGCGTCGTCTAGGAACGAACCCGCGAACTCGGCGGTTCGGCGGACGACTGACGCCGCGCTCGCCTCGTGCTCGTCGTCTAAGACCTCCTCCTGGGGGACGCCGGCGTCCTGGAGCCACTCCGCCGGGAGGTAGACGTTGTCCTCGGCCGTGTAGTCGTCGTAGACGTCTTTCGAGATGTTGACGAGCTGGAGGAGCAGACCGAACTCCTCGGCGGTGTCGTACAGCCGACGGCGGCGGTCGGCGGCGACGTCGTGCCGCGTCACGAGGTTCGTGATGAGGTTCCCGACGGTGCCGGCGGCGTAGTAACAGTACTCTTCGAGTTCGCTGCGAGTCTGGATGCGGAGGCCGCCGTCGTCCTCGTAGCGCTCGACGAACTCGACCATCCCCTGGACGAGTTCTCTCGCCGGCGGGACGATCGCCCGCTGGACGTCTTCGGGGAGGCTCTGGAACGTGCGGAGGACGCGGGGGGAGTCGCGAACGACTGCCCAGTCGTCGGTCATCGCGTCCTCCTCGGGGAGGTGGGGCTCGACGGAATCGACGAACGACTCCGCCGTCGTCTCGTCCTCGGGGTCGAGGACGGCGTCGTACGTGCGGAGCAGCGTCGCCTGTTCGGCCGGTGGGATGTGCGAGGCGTCTTCGACGGTGTCTGCGATCCGGCAGACGAGGTACCCGAGACAGATGTACGAGGACATCGGTTCATCGAGCACGTCCACCGTGAGCGCGAAGGTGCGAGAAACCCCTTGGACCGACTCGTGACACCACTGGAGGTCGGCTTGGTCGACTCGGGGGCGTTCATCCTGCTGAGACATTCGGAGTGTCAACTCCTACGGAGGGCGGCATAAAAAGCTTCGTGGGGTCGATCGGAGTATTGTGCGATACGAGAGAAACAGAGGACTCTGTGGACGAGTCGCACGCGAGCAGGCTGTTCGGCCCTCTTACGAGCTACTGTAAGCGAATTGACCACTGTTCGGTGGGCGGTGAGAATAGATTCGGATTTACCGAACGGTATGCCGCCGTTACTCCATCCGGTCGTCACCGGCAGCGTACGGATTCGCCTCGGCGTAGGGGTTCTCACGCGTCTGCGGCGGGTGTTGCACACGGACGTACGGTGGCTCCTCGACGTACTCGACGAGCGACGTGGTGCCGACGAAGCCGCACGGTGACTTCCGGAGCGCGATGTACTGCAGGCCAGCGTCGCCGACCCACGTATCCAGTGTCTGTTCCGCGGAGTCGCGGTAGAAGGCGGCGATGCGGTCCTCGACGGTGTTCGGATTCAGCACGTGACACAGCGCACTGTCGGGATCGAGGAGTTCGGACTCCTCGAAGTAGCGGACCCGTCGCGCGTCCGCCGGGCCGAGAGTGTGGACCATCGCGTCGGCGTTCACGAGCGAGTAGATCGTCCCCTCGACGTCGTCGTAGAGTCGGGCGAGGAGGTTCATCACCGTCTCGTGGTCGTGCTCGGGTGTGAAGACGTTCGGCCGGTCGTCGTTCCACGTGCCGACGAGGTCGACGACTGCGAGCCGTCCCGTCTCGAGTACGTTCTCGATGTCGTAGCCCTGCCCGTCGAGCAACTGGGCGGTCCGGTTCTCCCGGAGTTCGATCGTCGGTACGAGAACGACTCGGTCGTCGGTTTCGAGGCCGTGCTTCAGGAGCACGCTGAAGAGCGCCGTCAGGTTCGCACGCCCGTCGTGTTCGAGCAGGACGCCGGTCCCGCGGACGAGGCCGCCGCCGGCGAGTGCGTCGAGGCCGCCGATGCCGATCGGGCGGTGCCTGTGATCTTTCAGCTCGGGCGGTTGCGACCGGCGCTTCGGCGCGATTCGCAGACCCGCCGACCCGAACTCGACTTCCATCTCCCGGCGGTCGTAGTCGACACCGCGCATCTTCGCGATGCGGAGGAAGTGATGCGGGTCGTCCTCGACGTTCCGCTGAGTGAGTTCGACGACGCCGTGCGTGGTGAATCGGAGCGCGTTCGTCGCCTCGTTGTCGCCGGTGCGCTCGGCGGTGAACAGGCTCGTCGCCTGGAACTCGTCGGAGAAAAAGCGGATCAGATCCAGCACGGAGCGCCGGAAGCGCTGGGGGCTGTCGGTGATGACCGAGAGCCCGGAGACGCTGTCGAGGACGACGCGGTCGACCGGCGCGAACCGTTCGAGATACTGCCGGATGTACTCGCCGGTGAACGGTGGATTGAACCCCTGTGAGAGGATCTCGCCGTCCTCGTCTTCGGTCAGCGTCTGCAGCGTCAGATCGTCTTCTCCGCCCTCGATCGTCCGGCCCGCGCCGGCGTGAATCGACGTGATCGAGAGGTTCTCGTGGTGGAGGTCGAACTCGAAGTCCGCGAAGGACTGGCGCAGTTCGCCGATGGTCTGTTCGGTACTGATGAAGAGGCAGTCCTCGCCGGCGTCGAGGCCAGCCTGGAGAAACTGCATCGAGAGCGTCGATTTGCCGCTTCCGGGACCACCAGTGAGAAGTGTCGATCGATTCGTCGGGTATCCCCCACCGAGCATTCCGTCGAGAACCTGAGAGCCGCTGGAGACTGAACTATCGCCGGACATCTGATAGCTACTCGGACGACGGCTGTGATAAAATCACTCCCCGGAGTCACAGTTGCGAGCCGTGTCCGAATGCCCGTCGACCCGGGCCGAGAGCCAGGCGAAGTGCGATTCGACGCCCTCGACGCCGGCGTCGGTGAGACGATAGACGTCGTGAATCCCCTGCGTTTCGCGCTCGATGAGCCCTCGATCGACGAGCGCGTCGAGCGTCCCGTAGAACGACTGCGGATCGAGCCGCACGTCGTAGTGTCGTTCGAGCGTCGTCTTCAGTTTCTGTCCGCGGAGCGTCCCCGCTTCGTAGAGCAGCGCACACAGGTCTCGTCGTCGCCCGCTCTGGAGCCACCTCGACATCGTCGGCAGATCGGTTCGCGCGCACACGACACTTTCGTTTCCAAGCTACCGGATTCACCACCCACCAAGGCACTTCCCTCTCGTCTGGACCGTCCGTCCACGGACAGGCGGACCCGAACCGGTAGGTTCGACTCCCCCGCCTCCCAAGGGCGGGTATGTCGACTACGGAGGCGACGGCGAACGGCATCACCGCGCGCTACCGCGAGACCGAGACCGAGCGAGTGCTGACGTTCGAATCCGGTGGCAAGACGGCCGCGATCGCACAGAACATCGAGGGCTACGCGATGCTGAAAGTCCGTCCCAGCGCGGACGGCGACGAACTCGAACGCTACTACGGGTTCGATATGGCGCTCGATCACGCCGCAGAGCTACTCGGCGTCTCGCCGCACGACCTTCCGGTCCCCGACGACGCCGACGATATGGGGATGTGAACCGACTCGAACCGAGTCGCCGACTGTCGCAGGGTCAGTCACGCCGCCAGTAGAACCGCGGCCCGAGCACCAAGTAGGCGAGCGAGAGGAACAGTAATCCATAGGCGAACCCCTCGCCGAGGGACCCGACGAATCGCCGCCCCGTCGGCCCACAGAGCAGAATCGCTGCCGCCTGCACGACGCCCATCACGAGCGCATCCTGCGCGTGCAGGTCGGGATACGTGATCGGCGCGAGCATCAGCGCCGCGAGCAGATAGACCATCGGCACGAGCACGATCGGACTCGTGAACCCGGCGAGGACGGTCGCTCCGAGAATCGTCGCCGCGAGCGTCGTCTGGACGCCTTCGGTCTCTGCTGCGTCGCTGTCGTAGGCGGTGTAGAGTCCCAGCCGCGTCACCGCGGCCGCGACGAAGAGCGCCGTTCCGACGAGCGCGAGGAGCCCCCTTGGCTCGCCGAGCCCCCACGACCCCGCCACCGTCATCGCGACCAAGAGCGCGGGCGCGACGCCGAAGGACGCGACGTCTGCCAGCGAGTCGAGATACGGGCCGACTGCCGTCCCGCCGCGGCGACGGGCGACGACGCCGTCCAGTGCGTCGGCGATGGCAGCGAGCAAGAGAATCCGGGCCGCGAGTTCGACGTCGACTGTCGTCGCGACGGCGGCGACGAACCCGAGCGCGGCGTTCGAGACCGTCACCGCGTCGGCGAGGCCCAGTCGACCGACGAACCGCGGCTTCATACCTCGGCCGACTCGGAGGATCGGTTTACCTCTTTACATCCGGATCCGGTCGTATCCGTTCGGAGACAGGAACGTCCGCGCGGTTGCGGCCACATCCGTCCGGACCGGGCCACATTTAGCGCTCGCTCCCTGAAACCGGAGTATGAGAGGAACGAGAGCGCCGGGGGACGAGGGCGTCTCCCGTCGGCGCGTGCTCGCCGGACTCGGCGCGGCAGCGGCGACGAGCCTCGCGGGATGTGCTGCGGGCGCAGCGGGCGAGTACGACATCGGAATGACCGCGGTCGCGTTCGACCCGCCGACGTTCACCATCTCGCCCGGCGACACCGTCGTCTGGCAAAACACGAGTTCGCGCGGGCACACGGTCACCGCCTACGACGACCGGATTCCCGAGGACGCCGAGTTCTTCGCCAGCGGAGACTACGAGACGACGAAGGCGGCCGAGAAAGGGTTCCGCGAGGAGTTCGGCGGCGTCATCGACAGCGGCGAGGCGTGGTCCCACACGTTCGAGGTGCCCGGCGAGTACCTGTACTTCTGCATCCCACACGAGCAGGCGGGGATGGTCGGGACCATCACCGTCGAAGAGTAGGCATCTGGGAGGTTTTCCGAGGCCGTGACCGACGCGCGAGCCGGCGGCTCGCGGGCGAAAAAGAAACGGAAAGTCGCCTGAAAACCGCGTTACTCGTCGACTGCGACGTCTTCTTCGTCGACGTCGACGGCGGCCTCTTCCTCGGCGGCGACCTCTTCGGGTCGCGCTTCGAGGGTGAGCTTCTGGACCTCGACCCGGCGGAGCGGGTAGATGGTCTTCGCGTCGCCGTAGATCGCAGAGGACAGCCGTCCTTCGATGACGCTGTCGATGAGTTCGGCGAAGGTCCGTTCGGAGGCGGCTTCCTCGACGAGGTCGATCATCACGCGCCGAATCGCCTTCTCCTGGCTGCGGTCGGCCTTCTTCGTCGTGAAGGCGACGGGCTGGAGCTGGACGCGGTAGTCGTCCGTCGTCAGCACCGTGATCGCGACGTCGACCTTCGAGGCGCCGCGGCGAACGAGGCTGCGAACGTAGTCGCGTGCGAGTTCGTGCTTGATGAACTCGGTGTAGGCCGCGTCGCTGGAGACGTCGTTCACCTTGAAGGTGAGCTTCGTGTTGTTTTCACCCTGATCGCCGGTGATGTCGCCGAGGGTCACCTCGACGGTCCGTCCGTAGACCTTCTCGGGCTCGTCCGCGAAGGTCGAGCCGAGTTCGGTGCGGTCGAACTGCTCCGGCGCGATGAGGGTGTACCATCGCTTTCCGCGCTTCTGCTTCGAAACTGATCGTTCACTCATAGTATGTCTGGGTCGTGTCGACGATGGCGTCTGCCACCGTCAGGTTGACCACGGTGTCGTCCACCGTGGACTGCAGCCCGCCGGTCGTCTCGCGGGTGATCGTCGTCACGAGCGTCTCGCCCTCGACGACCACCTCCATCGAGTCGGTGTTGTCCGGACGGATCGCCGCCGCCACCGTCTCGGCGTCGGCGTGCGTCGTCCGCAGGCGGGCCGTCCGCGACGCACACTCGCGCGCCGCGTCCGAATCGTTTGCGTTCGTCATCTCGGTGCCTCCCCCGTGGAGCGGTCCACGTCGCTACTCATCGCACTGCCTCCCTGATCGCGGCGATAACGTCTGCGTCTGCCGCGTCCGCGTCGAAACGAGCGGTCGCGCGCGTCGCGTCGCCGGTCCACGCCGCGTCCGCCGAGGTGAACTCCGACGCGAGCGCCGCAGCAGCGTCCGCGGCACCCGTCTCACGAGCCGACAGCGCGGCCACCCCGTCGTCGAGCGCGACGACGAGCGGCTCCGGCGACCGGAAGTCGCGAACGAGTCGCGCGACCGTCGCCAGTCGGCCCGGCGTCGTGCTGTCGTCGCGGGCGTCGGGATCGCTGCCGACGTCGCCGCGGACGACGAACACGCCGTCGTAGCGGCCGGTGTGGCCGTCGTCGATCGCTCGGTGAACGGCTGTGCCGTGCGTGCGCCACGCGTCGAGCGCGGCCTCGCGGCCGCCGTGTCCGAGGGCGAGCGCGACGCCGGTCCCGGGGCGCTCGACGGCGACGGCGTGCAACACGTCGGCGAAGCCGCCGAGCGTCGCCATCGGGCCGTCGGGCGTCGCGTACGGGCGAAGCGGCCGTTCGACTGCTGTCGCGGCTCGCGGCGTCGCGGCGTCGTCGCCCGCGACCGCAAATGCGACGAGCGAGGCGATCGACCGCCGCGTCTCTGCGTCGGGCGCTGCCGGATCCGCCAGCGAGGCGAGCGCCGATTCGACGGCGTCCGCGTCGCCGGAGAACGGCGCGCGGAGCAGCGCCGAGTGGGTCAGGCCGTCGACGACGTCGTCGACGGGGATCGCCACGCCGGGGCGTCGCTCGATCGCGCCCATTCCGTCGGCGGCCTCGACGAGCGATCCGGCGACCGAGCCGGGATGCGCCCCGGCGGCAGCGACGCCGGCAAGCGCCAGCGTCACGTCGGACGCGACCGCGTCGTCGCGGGCGCCGTCGTCACGACCGAGCGCGAGTGCGACGTCGTACGCGCGGCGACTGACGGGACCATCGGCCGGCATAATCGTCACGTCCGCGTCGGGGTGTTCCGTCCCGACAGCGACGAAGACGCCGTCGTCTGCTGTCGGCGCGGCGGCGTCGAGCGACGCCACGCGCACCTGGAACGGTACGTCGGCGCTTCGGAGGCCGCGAGCGAGGAGGCCAGCGGCCGCGAGCGCGTCGCCGTCGGCGTGACAGACGACGCGGACGAACGCCGCCGCCGACAGCGCAGACGCCACGCTCTCGGTGGGGGCGTCCGCGGACGTGCCGGCGTCGGATCGGGAGGCCATCGGTGCGGTGTGTGTGGGTTACTCTTCGAGGAGTTCGACGGCGACGTCGAAGGTGTACGTGAAGTCCTCGTCGAGCGCGTCGCCACGGTAGTAGTCGACGAGCCGACGGATCTTGGACTCGGTGTTCTGCAGGGCACGCTTGTTCTGCATGTCCTGCTGGTTCTCGTTGACGTGGCGACGGAGGCGCACGGCGCGCTCCATCAGGTTCCGGAGGTCCTCGGGGAGCTCCGGGGCCGCGTCGTTCTCGTCGAGGATCGTAGTGACCTTCTTGCCGGTCGCGAGCTTGACGTCGGGGATCGGAACGCCCTTGACGCCTTCGTCGCGGAGTTTGAGACCGATCTGGCTGGGTTCGTGACCCTGCTCTGCAAGTTCGACGACGCGCGCTTCGACGTCTTCGGCGTCGACGTCACTCCACTCCGGGGGTTCGTCTGCCACCGGCTTGTCCGAACCGGACGAGCCACGGCGGCGGGTGTGCATTCGTGCCATTGTTATCTGGTTGGAACGGCACAGACCGCAGAATACGCGATGTGACGTGCCGACGATGTCGGCAGCGTCGCACTTCCGCAATCCCAAGCCGCGACGAGCGCGGCGAGTCAGATTTGCGGCCGTGCTGTTCCCGTCTGAACTCATCCGTGTCGGCGACAAAAGGATTGCGACCCGGCGTCGATGCCCCGCAAGTCGAAGCCCTTAAGAACGAAAGCGGAATACGGAAAGATGCGTTCGAGGGCTCGTAGATCAGGGGTAGATCACTCCCTTGGCATGGGAGAGGCCCCGGGTTCAAATCCCGGCGAGTCCATTCGTATTCCTCCGTCGTGACCAGGGACCGCGAGCGTCTGGTCCGTCGTCTAACAACCGCGTAGCGCCCCGTCGTTCCTGTGAGCGGACTGAACAAAGCTTATTCCGGTTCTCCGACGAGCACAGGTGTGCCCCGATCACGACGCACCCTCCTCAAGACCCTCGGAGTCGCACTCGGTAGCGGGACGCTCGCGTCGACTGCCGGATGTCTCGGCGGACAGCCGACATCCACGGAAACGAGTCCTGACGAGGCCGCGACCACGACGTCGACCCCGGCAGCGACGCAGTCCGGTGAGGCTCGGAAGGAGTTCAGACAGTGGCTGCCGGACCCGACGACGACTCCGCTGCCGGATGGGTACGGCGTGCGATACTTCGACGTGGCAGCGATTCGTTCGTATCGGGACGCCATCCACCCAAACGCCTACGATCGACTCGAAGGGCAGATGCTGCAGCCCGTCTCCGGCGAGTTCGTCGACGCCGCCGACATCGTGGCGACAGTCCAGATCGACCACGTGATGGAGTTGGCCCTCGGATCGTTCGACCCGGAGGCCGTCGGCGAGCGGATCACCAGTGACGACTCGTCGGCGACTTCAGCGACGACGCGCACACCGACGACGGCGACAGCGACGCCCTGGCCGGAGCCGGAGCGCTACAAGGGATTCGACCTCTACGGCACGGACTACGGCTACGCCGCCTCGTCGGACGCGTTTCTGTCGGTGTCGCCAATGCTGGAGGGCGACGGCATCGACTACGCAAAGGCGATCATCGACGCGACGACGTCGGAGACGAGCCAGTACGCCGACGGCAACGAGTACGTCGCGTCGATGTTCAGCACCGTCGACGCCCCCCACGCGCTGTGGTGCTTCCCGGAGGCGACGGACGGGTCGACGAGGCGGGGCTTCCGAGCGGACGACATCACCGGCCAGCTCAAAGCGTGGCGGTTCGGCCAAGAGACGACCCACCTGACGTTCGCGAACACCTACGTCGACGCCGCAACCGCCGAAAGCGGCGAACTGGCCGCGTTCGTCGACGCCGAGTCCGAGCGCTTCGGCGCGTACGACGGACTCGACGTCGAGACGGAGGATCGGCTGGCCTGGACCGACGGCACGATTCCGACGGGTGAGTTCGACCACTTGTCTGCCGGTGGCCCCGAGGAGGGAGTGACGACGCCCAACTAGCGAGTGAAAGGTGACCCGAGAGTGTGATTCGTTCACGCTCCCGCGTCGCCGGTGGGACTTCGCCACGGTTATCAGAATCTCCGCAAACATCTAGGGGAATGGAATTCGACACTGGCCGCCGCCGATTCCTCGAAATCGCAGGAACCGGTGCCGCGCTCTCTCTGGCGGGGTGTAACGCGCAGCAGACAGACGGCGAGACGACCGAGACCACCGGGTCGAACGGTGCGACGGTTACCGTCGCGGTCCAGCCGGACCAAGAACAACTGCAGCAGCGGGAAGACGAGATCCGATCGCAGCTCGAATCGGGCAACATCTCTCAGACGGAGGCACAGGAGCAGTTCCGCACGGCACAGTCCGAACTCCGCTCGGCGGCGGTGAGTTCCTTCGAAGAGCAGGCCGCTGAATCGGGACTGACGATCGAAGACTCGATCGAGCAGTTCAGCGTCCTCCTCGTCTCCGGCCCCGCGACGGCACTCATCGACGCGCTCTCGTTCGAGATGGTGAACGGCCTGCTGCCGGCAGAGACGTTCCAGCAAGCCAAAGATCAGGTGACGACACAGACGGCCACCGACACGCCGTCGAACTGACGAAAACGGGGTACGCCACACGCGAAATCCGCTGTGAAACTTTGAGAGATACACAAACAATTATGTGCAATACTGTTGTTGATCGGGTAGTGACGGGCAACAGTGGGGATCAGACGACGGGTTTTGGGACTGTCCGCGATCGTGTCGTAGCAAGGGCTCGTGCTTCTGATGGTCAGTAACGATTCACGGCCACCCGACTCGTCGATCTCGGAGGACGAGGCAGTCCACTTCGAGTGGGATCAGGACGGCCGACCGAGTGCGGCGATCGTCGACGCCGTCGCCACGGTGACGGACTCCGAGATATCCGAGATGCCGCCGCTGCACGAAGTCGTCGATCCCGACGCGTTGAACCGCATTCTCGACCCGAGCGTGGACAGCGCAGATAGAGACGACACTCGCGCACACGTGTCGTTCCAGTACCACGAGGTGCAGGTCCGTGCGGACCCCGACGGGATCGACGTTCGGCCGCTCGACGACGCCGACGTGCAGTAAGCGGCGTGTGGCGGTTCGGCCCGCGACGTGCAGTACGCGGCGTGTGGAACTCTCGGCTTGAGAGTTGCGGCGGTTACTCCTCGGCGTAGAACAGCGTCCGGCGACACTGGGGGCAGACGTACGGAACCGGCGTGAGGATCTCGTCCGACCGAATGCTGCTGAGGAACCCCTCTGTCGGCTCTTGCGAGACGATGGTCGGCGTTCCCACCGCGTTGGAACCTTGCAGTTTCATCTGCGTGAGCGGTTCCTCACAGTCCGGACAGCGCTTTTCGTCTGACATACGCCGATAGTCACTCCTGCGTCAAATAAGCGTCCTGCTGTGTGCGCATCTGTGACAGCGGAGATGGACGATCACACGTCGTCGGGGGACGGTTGCGGCGAGCAGCAAGACCTACGGATATTTCCCTCCGTCCGACCACCTCCCAGTGATGGCTCTCGCATCGGCTGCAACGAACGCCGTCCTCGTCGCGGTCGCCGTCGTCGGATTAGCCGTCAGTGCAGGTCAGTTCGTCGCGGGCGCGGGCGGCGTGGCTCGCCGCCTGGGTCTCTCGGGCCTGCTGGTGGGGCTCACTGTCGTCGCATTCGGGACCTCCGCACCCGAGTTCGCCGTCACGCTCGACGCGGCGCTCACGTCGAAGTCGAACATCTCTGTCGGCAACGTCGTCGGATCGAACATCTTCAACCTCGGATTCATCCTCGGCGGGGTCGCGCTCATCCGCGCCCTGCCGGTCTCGACGGCGCTCGTTCGTCGGGACGGCCTCTCGTTGATCGGGGCGACGGGGCTCGCTTTGGTGTTGCTCAGCGACCTTCGGCTCTCGCAACTCGAAGGTGTGCTTCTCGTGGTTCTTCTCGGGGGGTACCTCGCAGTGCTCGTACGCACCGGAAGCGAGCAGCTGAAACAGAGCACTGCGAGCGACGCGAGTGGGTCCTGGTGGCTCGATCCCCTCCGTGCGGTCGCCGGCCTCGCCGGCATCATCGTCTCGGCGCACGTTCTCGTCTCTTCGGCCGCTGCGCTGGCGCGGTTCGCCGGCGTCTCCGAGTGGGTGATCGGCGTGACGATCGTCGCCGCCGGCACGTCGGCCCCCGAGTTCGCGACGTCGGTCGCGGCGGCACGACGCGGACAGGCCGGCCTCTCGGCCGGCAACCTCGTCGGCAGTTCCATCTTCAACCTCCTCGGGGTGCTCGGTCTGGCAGCGATCGTCCGCCCGCTATCGGTCGTCGGGACGGCCGTCGACACGACGCTGTGGCTGTTCGGACTCACGGTCATCGCGACCGCGTTCTTCTGGTCGAACGAGGCCCTCTCGCGTCTGGAAGGCGGGGCGTTAGTCGTGCTTAGCGCCGCGAACTGGGTGGTCGACTTCTTGGGGTGACGAGGGGTTCGGGGCCTCGCGTCCCGATTTACTGAAACCGCAATGGGGAGAATAGTACATTAGATGTCATTTTTTCTGGTCAGTCGGGCCGCCGAAGTCAGGCCAACCGCTCGGACGCCAGTTCCGCACCGTCGACGAGGGCTTCGAGTTTCTGCCAGGCGATCGAGGGGTGGACCGCGTTCGCGCCCTCGACGACCGTCTCGAAGCCGCAGTCAGCGCCCGCGACGATCCGCTCGGGATCGCCGACCGCGTCGGCGAATCGTTCGAGGCGGTCGGCGACGGCTTCGGGATGTTCGACGACGTTCGTCTTCACGTCGATCACGCCCGGGATCAGCCGCCAGCCGTCGGGGAGCGG
Organism: Halobellus sp. Atlit-38R; assembly: GCF_003665925.1. Lineage (NCBI taxonomy): Archaea > Methanobacteriati > Methanobacteriota > Halobacteria > Halobacteriales > Haloferacaceae > Halobellus > Halobellus sp. Atlit-38R. The sequence goes on along the minus strand of NZ_QXIJ01000001.1, from coordinate 288,395 downwards.
ATGCTCCTCGAACGTTCGGTACTCGTGTTGGTGTCGTGGGTTCGCACCCTCGACGACCAATCCCCCGATGTCGGCTTCGTAGAAGACGTCGATCACGTCTTCGAGCGCGACGTCGTGGTGATGTGGCCCCGGGTAGTTCCCCCAGCAGGCGTGTAGTCGGATCTGCTCGTCGGGGACGTTGGCGACGGCCTCGTTGAGCGCTTCGACGTGCGTTCGCGCCCGGTCCCGGAAGTCGGCGACCGAGTCGTCTTTGTACGTCAACGTGAAGCCGGCGAGGAGGTCCGGGGCGTCGATCTGGAGGATCGCCCCCGTCTCGGCGATCAGTTCGTACTCGGTTTGGAGTGCCCCCGCGAGATCGAATATGTACTCCGAGAGAGAGTCGTGATGCTCGGTTTCAGTGAATCGGAGGACTGCACCGGGTGACGGCGCGGTGTGGAACCGCGCGGGGAATGACACGCCCTCGGCGTCGACCGCCTCGTCGAACCGCGCGAGATCCTGCTGGAGTGCCTCCTCGCCCACGTACTCGATCGGTCCCGTGGCGACCGGCCCGCCGATGTTCTCCGTGTCGCCGAGGAGTTCTTCGGCGTACGTCGGGAAATCGTCGAGGTCGGCGGGCCACGCGCGCTCGACGGTCCCCTCGCCGAAGCCCGAGAGTCGGTTCGTGACGTCCACCGAGTAGGCGATACGGCTCTGTTCGCCGTCGTTTCCGACGTCGATGCCGACCTCGGCCTGCCGGCGCACCACCGCGCGAATCGACTCGGTGACGGCCGCCTCGAATGCCTGCTCGTCGCGGTCCCCGGACTCAGTCAGGAGGGCGCGGAGTCGATCGGATCGGGGGAGACTCCCGACGTGGGTCGTTCGGATTGTGGGCGCTGCCATCGCTCGCTTCCTGTCGGGCGAGCCACAAAGAGATTCGGGGGCGCAGCGATTCGGGCGCGGCCGCTCCGGACGCACGGACCGATGCGACCCGTCACCAGTACAGCCACACCAGCAGGGCGAACCCGATGGCGAGACCGCTGGGGACGAGCATCAGCAGGACCTCGGGTGACCCCAGGGTGCTGACAGAGACCAGGTTTGCGAGGTCGAGGAGCGCCCAGAGGCTCGCCACAAAGAGGGCGACGCCGACGACCGCGGCGAGTGCTCGGTTTTTCATACTCGTTCGAGATCGTATCCGCAGTCCTAGAGTTCCGCAGACGATGTAAGGGTTTGGCCCGACCGACACCTGCGCCCAGCGCCGCCGGCGGCCCGCCCCCGGCCAGAGTACCGTTTATATCCCGGGAAGGAATTGGTGAAACCGTATGTCAGAAGGTGATTTCGAGGGCTACGGCGGACGGCACGTCCCCGAGCCGCTGGAGGAACCGCTCGAACAGTTGGCGAACGCGTACGACGATATCAAAGACACCGACGCGTTCCAAGCAGAACTCGACAAACTGCTCAGAGACTACGCCGGACGACCGACGGCGCTGTATCATGCCGAAGGGCTCAGCGAGCGCTACGGCGCTGAGATCTATTTCAAGCGCGAGGACCTGCTGCACGGCGGCGCACACAAGATCAACAACGCGCTCGGCCAGGCCCTGCTCGCGAAGCAGGCGGGGAAGTCGCGGCTCATCGCCGAGACCGGCGCGGGCCAGCACGGGACGGCGACCGCGATGGTCGGCGCGCTGCTCGACCTCGACACGGAGATCTATATGGGCGAGAAAGACGTCGAGCGCCAGCAGATGAACGTCTTCCGGATGCGCCTGATGGGCGCGGAAGTCAACGAAGTCACGCGCGGCGGCGCGGGCCTCTCGGACGCCGTCGACGCCGCGCTCGAAGACTTCGCGAAGAACATCGACGACACGCACTACCTCGTCGGGTCGGTCGTCGGCCCCGACCCCTTCCCGCGGATGGTCCGGGACTTCCAGGCCGTCATCGGCGAGGAGGCCCGCGAGCAGTTCCGAGAGCGCACGGGCGAGCTTCCGGACGCGGCGGTCGCCTGTGTCGGCGGCGGCAGCAACGCGATGGGTCTCTTCCACGCGTTCCGCAACGACGACGAGGTCGCATTCTACGGCGCGGAGGGCGGCGGCGAGGGCGCGGGCTCGAAACGCCACGCGGCGCCGCTGGCCGAGGGCGAAGACGACGTCATCCACGGGATGAAGACCCGAGTTATCCACGACGACACCGAGGTCCACTCGGTGTCCGCCGGACTCGACTACCCGGGCGTCGGCCCCGAGCACGCGATGTTCCGCGAGGTCGGGCGCTGTGACTACCGCGCGGTCGACGACGAGGCCGCGAAGGCGGCATTCAGAGAACTCTCCGAGGAGGAGGGCATCATCCCGGCGCTGGAATCGAGCCACGCCGTCGCGCTCGCAAAGGAGATCGCAGACGACCACGACACGATCCTGGTCAATCTGAGCGGGCGCGGGGACAAGGATATGGAACAGGCCGCAGCGTTGTTCGATCTGGCCTGAGTGTCGAGCGGAGACGACCGATCACCAGTAGTGTCGGCGTCGGTGGGGGGGACAGCGCACGTGATGTCACCTCCGCAAACTCTAATTCGGTTGGAGCGGTACCGGCTATCGGAATGTGTCGAGAGTTGAAACGGGAACCGACCTGGGTGGCGGCGATCCGTCTCGCGATACTCGAAGGGCAGGTCGACACGGAGTCCGTCATCGAGGAGGCGAACCTCGTCGCCGGTCGGGAACGGACCGTCGGCGACGTCCTCTCGACGATGGACGAACGCGGCGTCCTGAACAAGGTCGACGACGATCTCTATCTCCCCGGTGAGGTCCTCCTGAACTCCGATCGGTACGATCTCGATTTCGACAGGGCCTCCGACGGCGGCGCCCACCGCTGGAAGTCCTCGGTCTGATAGGGAGTATCGTCACTGTGCGGAGAGTCTCGCCGTACCGTCCGGCGAGACATCTATGGTGACGTACGAGAACCCCTACGAGTCGGTTCGAACGCCGCCTAGCGTAACCTATGTAAATACCACGAGAGAACGTAGCCTATGGGCGCGCTATCGAACACGAAGGTGTCGCAGAAGAACCTGACTACAGTCCCCAAGCCGGTCCGAAACTTCCTCGACGTCGGCGCGGGCGACCGCGTCGAGTGGCACGTCGAAGACGGACGGATCATCGTCGAAAAGCACGACCCCGACGGCGAGTAACCGCCGTCGACGTCGAAACTCAGGAGAGGTCCGACGGTTCGTCCACGTCACGCCGGACCCCGCTGTCCGGAACGGCCACCCGCGCGCTGTCGTCGCTGTCGAGGAGGATCTCGCGCCCGCCGACGTCGCCCGCGACGTCGACCAAGTCGTCGAAGAACCGCCGGTCGAAAAGCACCGGGTTCCCCCGGGCGCCCTCGTAGGCTGCCGCGAGCGCGTCGCCGACACCCGCCTCGTAGGCGTCACAGAGCGTCTCGATCGTCGCGACGTCGACGAAGGGCATATCTCCCAGCGCGACGACGGCCGCATCGACCTGCTCCGGCCGGTCGCGGAGTGCTCGGATGCCGGCCCGCACCGACGAGGCCTGGCCGTTCGCATACCTCGGATTGTGGACGATCTCCACGTCGAGGCCGTCGAGCGCGTCGACCACGCGCTCGGATTCGTAGCCGACGACAACCACGACCGGATCGACGGTAGAAGCCACAAGCGTCGCCGCCGCGTGTCTGACGAGCGGGGCGCCGTCGTGTGACGCCAGCAGTTTGTTTCGCTCGCCGAAGCGGTCGCTCGTCCCCGCTGCGAGGAGGACGCCGGCGATCCGCGCGCTGCCGCGGGCGGGCCGTTCGGGCTGGTCGGGTCCGCCAGTGGACTGGAGGGTCTGTCCAGAAGACTGGTCGGTCTGGTCAGACCGGCCGGACACGGTGTCGTCGCCCGTCTCGAACGGCGGTTCGACGAGCGGCGGCTCTCTCGACGGCATCACTCGACGACCGAGTAGGGGACGACGTCGACGCGGTCGTCGCGGGCGACGGCGGACTCCGTGAGAACGAAGCCGTCCGCGCGGGTCGCCCGGGTGCTCGACGAGAGCACGCTCGGGTCGAAGGCGTCCTCGTAGACGGCGAGCGGCGAGTCCGCGTGGCCGAGCGGCATCGCGACGCCGTCATCGAGCGTGACCGGAATCGCGTACGCGAACCCGGGCGTGGCGATGTCGACGTCGCGGGCCATCCGCGCAGCGACCGCCGGGAGCGACGTCTCCCCGGTGAAAAACGGCCGGGCGACCAGCGTCGTCACCGCGTGGGCGCCGACGGGCTTGCCGGGGATTGCGAACGCGACCGCGTCGTGGTCGGGCAACTCGGCGACGGCGATGGGCTTCCCGGGGCGGAGGCGAACCCGGTGGAACAGCACGTCGCCGAGGGCGTCGAGCGCCCGGATCACGTAGTCTTTGTCGCCGACACTGGTCCCGCCGGTCGTCACGACGACGTCGTGGTCGCGCGCGAGCGCCCCGACCTCGGCTTCGACGCGGTCGTAGTCGTCCGGCACGCTGCCCTCGTAGGTCGCGTCGTGGCCCCACGAGCGCACGAGGCCGGCGAGCATCGGCGAGTCGAGGTCGCGATGCTTGCCCTCGTGGATCTCCGTGCCCGTCGCGAGGAGGCCGACAGAGAGCGGTTCGCGGACCGCGACGGTTTCGACGCCCAGGTCGCCGAAGAGCAGCGCGTCCTTCGGGCCGAGCCGCTCGCCGGCCTCGAAGAGACGCTCGCCCTCGGCGACGTTGCTGCCGCGCTGGTAGACGTACGTCCCCGGTTCGAGGTCGGTTCCGGTCAGCCGACCGTCTTCGACCGTCGCTTCCTCGCGCTTGAGCACCGCGTTCGCCGCGGGCGGGAGCGGTGCGCCGGTCGCGATCCGGACGGCCTGCCCGGCCTCTAAGGTCGGCGGCTCGTCCTCCGGAAACACGTCGGCGTCGACGACGTCGAGCGGATACTCGTCGGTCGCGTCGAATGCGAAGCCGTCCATCGTCGCGTGGCTCTGTGCGGGTACGTCGACCGGTGCGTCGAGCGGTTCGGCGAGCGTCCGGCCGCCGATCCGGTCGATCGAGACGGTTTCGACTCCGGCGGCACCGAGCCAGGCGTCCCGAAGCGCCCGGACCCGCTCGGCCCCCTCGTCCCACCCGATCATATCGTCGTGGTCGTGCTCGGATCGGCTCCTCATAGGCGTCGGCCCGGGAGTTGCTTCCGTACTCGGCTGCCCGTCGAATTAACACAAACATTTATTGGAGTGCTGTTTGATTGCATAAACCGTGATAATAGTGTGCACATAGCGAGGGTACTTAAAAGGTGGCGGCGTGCAGCAGGAGACCGACCAGACACAACGAGACCGCAGGAATATGGAATTTGATGGAGAATTCGAGTTAGACGGCGTACCACCCGAGAAAGCCTGGATCGTCCTGTCCGATCCGATGGCCGTCCGCGATTCGCTGAAGGGGTGTCAGTATATCACCCCGATGGACGACGACTTCAACTTCGACGAGTACGAGGCCGAAGAAGACGTCGAGATGCTTCCGGATGCGGATCCGGAGGTCGTCGCCGACCGGGCGTTCGTCGCCGGCCAGAAGTACGCGGCGCTGATGCAGGTCGGCGTCGGGAGCGTGAAACCTCGATTCGAGACGACAGTCACGATCGACGAACGTGACGACGAGGGGTTCGAGATGCTCGCCTCCGGCGGTGGCGACGCGTCCGGCAGTAGTTTCAGTATGAACTCGGGGATGAAGATCCACGAACTCGACGGCGGCGAGGGGTCGCGGATCGAGTGGTGGACGGAAGCCGACATTTCGGGGCGGATCGCCCAACTCGGATCGCGCGTCATCAACCCGGTCGCCAACAAGATCGTGAACAACTTCTTCGGAAGCATCGAGCAGCAGATGACAGACGTCGACGAGGAGACCAACACCGGCGTCACCGACAGACTCCGTAATATGCTATGAAAGCTGCACCGTTCGAACACCACGAGCCGACGTCACTCAGCAAGGCGGTGAGCCTGCTGGAGAGTCTCGACAACCCGACGATCCTCGCAGGCGGGCAGAGTCTGGTCCCGATGCTTCGGTTCCGACTCGCCCGCCCGGACACCGTCGTCGACATCAACGGCATCGACGAACTGGACTACCTCGACGAATCCGACGGCTACCTCAAGATCGGCGCGCTCGCGCGCCACGCCGACATCGAGGAGTCAGACGTCGTCACAGAGGACTACGGGAGCTTCGCCGACGCGGCACCGCTCGTCGCCGACCCACAGATCAGAAACCGCGGGACGATCGTCGGGTCCATCGCGCAGGCCGACCCGAAGGGCGATTGGGGGTCGGTCCTCATCGCCCACGACGGCGAGGTCGTCGCCGAAGGCCCTGAGGGAGAACGCGTCATCCCGGTCGACGAACTGTTCTTGCTCCCCTACGACACCTCGCTCGACGAGAACGAACTCATCACGGAGGCGCGCCTGCCGACCCCAGCCGAGCGAGAGGGGAGCGCCTATCACAAACTGAAGCGCAAGACCGGCGACTACGCGATGGCCGGCGTCGCGGCCCGGTTGCGCTTCGACGACGACGGCACCATCGCGGACGCCGGAATCGGGATGACGGCCGTCGACATCACGAACGCACGCGCAGCAGACGCAGAAGCGCATCTGGAGGGCGAGCGCCCGAGCGCCGAACTGTTCCAGAAAGCGGGCGAACTCGCCGCCGAACAGTCGAACCCCGAGTCCGACGAGCACGGCGACGCGTCGTACAAAGAGCGGATGGTAAACGTACTGACCCAGCGGGCGCTCGGTGACGCCGCCGAGCGTGCGGGGGTCGTCAAACGGAGGGCAACACCGTGACGGACCAACGAGAGATCACACTGACGGTCAACGGCACCGAACGAACCATCGAGGTCGAACCGCGGCGACTGCTCGTCCACGCGATCCGCGAGGATCTGGATATGACGGGCACCCACATCGGCTGCGACACCGGCAACTGTGGGGCCTGCACTGTTCTGCGTGACGGCGAGCCGATCAAGTCCTGTATGATGTTCGCCACACAGGCCGACGGCAGCGAGATTATGACCGTCGAAGGGATGGAGGAGCTCCCCGCGGCGGGCGAGGACCTCCACCCGCTGCAGGAGGGCTTCCACAAGGAGCACGGCCTGCAGTGTGGCTACTGCACGCCCGGAATGTTGATGTCGGGGAAAGCGCTCCTCGACGAGAACCCAGACCCCGACGAGGCCGAGATCCGCGACGCGATCAGCGGTAACCTCTGTCGGTGCACCGGCTATCAGAACATCGTCAGTTCGATCGAGTACGCCGCCGAGAAACTCGACGAACAGGCGGCGGCCGACGGCGGGGTCGTCACGGAAGGCGCCGACGGTGGAGTCGTCGCCGAGGGCGGCGACGGCGACGGATTCGACTGCGGCGTCGAGAACTGCTGTGGCGGCCCATCGGGGGAGACGCCGACGCCCCACGTCGAGGGCGCGGATCCGCAGTTCGACGACGTCACCCAGGGAAGTGAGAGCGAATGAGCAGTGACTCGGAGTTCACGACCGAACCGAAGGAGTACCAACACGACGACGACGGCGGCCCCCAACCGGAGAAGCACTGCGGCCACGGGCGCGGCGGGATGGGCGAGGAAGTCGCCCGCAAAGAGGACAAGCGGTTCATCACCGGCCGCGGCAACTACGTCGACGACATCAAGAAACCGGGGATGCTCCACTGTGAGATCGTTCGGAGTCCCCACGCCCACGCCCGCGTCGAGAACATCGACGGCTCCCGGGCGATGGACCTCGACGGCGTCGTGGCCGTACTGACGGCCGACGATCTGCTCGAACACGACCTGGCGACGATGCCGACGCTGATGGACGACACCCAGGACGTGCTCGTCAACGAGAAGGTGAAGTTCCAGTCCCAGGAGGTCGCCGCCGTCATCGCCGAGGACCGCTACACGGCGAAGGACGGGGCCGAGAAGGTCAAAGTCGACTACGAGGTGCTCGACCCCGTCGTCGACGCCGCGGAGGCACTCGAAGACGACGCTCCGCTCATCCGCGAGGAACTCGACGACCAGGAAGACAACCACATCTTCGACTGGGACACCGGCGACAAGGAGGCGACCGAGGAGGCCTTCGCGGAGGCCGACGTCACCGTCACAGAGCAGATGGAGTACCAGCGGCTCCACCCGGCCCCGATCGAGACCTGCGGGGCCGTCGCCGACTGGGACCCCGGCAACGACAAGATGACGGTGCATATGACGTCGCAGGCGCCGCACGCCCACCGAACCCTGTTCTCGCAGGTGTCGGGCATCCCCGAACACAAGGTCCGCATCGTGAGCCCGGACGTCGGCGGTGGCTTCGGGAACAAGGTGCCGATCTACCCGGGCTACGTCGTCGCGGCCGCCGCGTCCTACGTCCTCGAACGGCCCGTGAAGTGGATCGAAGAGCGTTCTGAGAACATTCAGACGACGGGATTCGCCCGCGACTACGATATGACGGGCGAGATCGCCGCCACCGAGGACGGCGTGATCCAGGGCGTGAAGGTCGACGTGCTCGCGAACCACGGCGCGTACAACGCGGCCGCCCAGCCCTCGAAGTTCCCGGCTGGGTTCTTCAACATCTTCACCGGCTCGTACGACATCGAGGCGGCCTACGGGTCGCTGACCGGCGTGTTCACGAACACCGCACCGGGCGGCGTCGCCTACCGGTGTTCGTTCCGCGTCACCGAGGCCGTCTACCTGATCGAGCGAATGGTGAAAGTGCTCGCGGACGAACTCGGCGTCGACCCCGCCGAGATCCGCCGCCGCAACTTCATTCCGTCCGACGCGTTCCCCTACGAGAGCGCGACCGGTTGGAACTACGACTCCGGGGACTACGAGAAGGCTCTCGACAAGGCCCTCGAGATGGCCGACTACGAGTCCTACCGCGAGGAACAAAAGCGCCGGATCGAGGAGGACGCCGACAAACTGCTGGGGATCGGCATCTCCTCGTTCACCGAAATCGTCGGTGCAGGGCCGGGCAAGCAGTGCGACATCGCCGGCATCGAGATGTTCGACTCCGCGGACCTCCGCGTGAACCCGACCGGCAACGCCGTCTTGCGGGTCGGCGTCCAGACCCAGGGCCAGGGTCACGAGACGACCTTCGCACAGATCGTCGCCGAGGAACTCGGGATGGACGTCGACAACATCGTCGTCGAACACGGCGACACCGACACCGAGCCGTACGGGCTCGGGACCTACGGCTCTCGATCGACGCCCGTTGCAGGCGCCGCGGCCGCCGTCGCCGCCCGGAAGGTCCGGGACAAAGCGAAGTCGATCGCCGCCAACGAACTCGAAGCGGCCGAGGAAGACATCCAGTGGGACCGCCAGTCCGGCGAGTTCCACGTCGCCGGCGCACCCGACCGCTCGATCACCATCACGGAGATCGCCGCGGGGGCGTATATGAACCACCCCGGCAGCGAAGAACCGGGGCTCGAGGCGACGAACTACTACGATCCGCCGGAGATGACGTACCCGTTCGGATCGTACATCGTCGTCGTCGAGGTCGACCGCGAGACCGGCGAAGTCGACTTCGAGAAGTTCGTCGCCGTCGACGACTGCGGCAACCGAATCAACCCGATGATCATCGAGGGCCAGATCCACGGCGGCCTCGCGCAGGGCATCGGGACGGCGATGCTGGAACACGTCACCTACGACGACAACGGGAACGTCACCGGCGGGGACTTCATGAACTACCTGCTGCCGACGGCCAACGAGATCCCCAACTTCGAGACGGGACACACCGTCACGCCGTCGCCGCACCACCCGATCGGCGCGAAAGGCGTCGGTGAGTCGCCCACGGTCGGGTCGCCGCCGGCGATCGTCAACGCAGTAGTCGACGCGATGTCGCACGCGAGCGTCACGCACGTCGAGATGCCGATGACGCCGGACCGAGTATGGGAGTCGCTGAACGAGGCCGGCTTGGCCCTCGACCCGAGCCAGAACGTCAGTTTCGACTTCGAGGGCGGACAGAGTGACGAACCAGCCGACGACTGAGACGGGCTGTCAGCGCGGCGGGGCGCTGCGGGGTCGCCGCCGCGAATCACACACCGACAGATGACACGGAACGAAAACGACCAGACAGGAGCGAACGACGAGGGCGCGCGCCCGGTCGACGTCACCGACGGCGACGTCGCCGAACTGGAAGCACAACTCACAGCGCGCGGGGAGACGTACGCTCGCGTGACGATCGTTCGCCGCGAGCCGCCGGTGTCGGCGAACGTCGGCGACCGCGCGGTCGTGACAGCCGACGGCGAGCTCCACGGCTGGATCGGCGGCGCGGCCTGCGCGCAGACGACGGCGATCAGCGAGTCGGCGGCCGCGATCGAGGACGGCGAGCCACGGCTGGTCGGCATCGCGCCCGACCCCGAGGAGATCGCCCGCCCGGGGCTCGAGGCCTTCCCGATGCACTGTCACAGCGAAGGCGTCCTCGAACTGTTCATCGAGCCGGTGAACACGACGCCCGATCTCCTCATCGTCGGCGACTCGCCCGTCGCCCGGTCGCTCGCTCGACTCGCGGCCGAACTCGCGGTCGACGTGACGGTCGTCGCTCCGGACGGAAGCGACGACGTCGGCGACGCGGCCGTCGTGACGGAGACCGATCCCGACGCGATCGTCGACGCCGTCGGCCACGCGCCGCTCGTCGTGGTCGCGTCGATGGGGAAGTACGACGCCCGCGGCGTCGCGGCCGGCGTCCGCGCGGGCGCACCGTACATCGGACTTGTCGCGAGCGACACGCGGCGTTCGGAGGTCGTCGAACGGGCCGCCGGCGTGCTCGACGTAGACCCCGAAACGGTCCGGGAATCGGTGACCAACCCCGCGGGCGTCGACATCGCGGCCTACACGCCGGCCGAGATCGCGGCGAGCATCCTGGCTCAGGTGGTCGACGCGCGATCGACGGCGGGCGGATCCGCCCGGGGCAGCGGAGCGCACACGACGGTCGAGACGGCCGAGACGGCCGAGAGAGCGGCCAGTGACGACGAGATGTCGACAGAGGGCTCGGCGTCGTCCGACGAACTCGCGACGGACCCAGTGTGCGGAATGACGGTCGAGCCAGCATCTGCACCCGCAGTCGAACACGACGGGACGACGTACTACTTCTGCTGTGAGGGCTGCGCCGACTCGTTCCAGAACGACCCCGCGTCGTATCTCGACGCCGCCGAGGGGTCAGTATGACCCGCGAAGCGTTCGCGTCGCTGTCGGAGTCGGACCTTCGAGAGCGGTTCGAGACCGCGGAGTACGTCGCCGACGACCGGACGGTCACGACGGTCCACCTCGCACTCACGCTCGGCCGGCCGCTGCTCGTCGAGGGGCCGCCCGGGAGCGGGAAGACCGAACTCGGGAAAGTGCTCGCGAGCGCGTTCGATACCGAACTCATCCGACTGCAGTGCTACGAGGGACTGACCGCCGAGAACGCGCTGTACGAGTGGAACTACACGAAGCAGTTGCTCGCGGTGCAGGCCAACGAGGGCACGGTCGCCGGCAGGTCCGGTACGGGACGCGACCACGAACAGTCCGTCTTCGACGAGGAGTACCTCCTCGAACGGCCGCTCCTGCGGGCGCTGACCGCGGAGGGTGAGACGCCGCCGGTGCTCTTAGTCGACGAGATCGACCGGGCCGACGAGGAGTTCGAGGCGTTCTTACTCGAACTGCTCTCGGACTTCCAGGTGTCGATCCCGGAGTTCGGCACCGTCAGCGCGGAGCAGCCGCCGATCGTGGTGCTCACGTCAAACCGCACCCGGGGACTCTCGGACGCGTTGAAGCGCCGCTGTCTGTACCTCCACGTCGAACCGCCGTCGTTCGAGGCCGAGTACGAGATCGTGCGCCGGAAAGTGCCCGAACTCGACGGGGCCGTCGCGGCCGAAGTCTGTGCCGTCGTCGACCGCCTGCGCGAGGAGGCGTTCCTCAAACAACCGGGTGTCGCCGAGACGCTCGATTGGGCGCGCGCCGTGGCGCAACTGCGACACGACGACGCGGACGCGCCGCTCTCGACCGACGAGATCGAGCGCACCCTCGGCTGTCTCATCAAAGAAGTCGAGGACCTCGATCGGATCGACGCCGAACTGCTCGAACAGTTGCAGACGGCCGCAGCGAGGGCTGAAGACCGTCTCGAAGCGTGAGCGATATGTACGGTGACAGTGATCCGGCGGGGGGCGGAGTGGGCGGGGGCGTCGGCACTGCCGCGAACCACGAACGCGAGGACGTCCCGGACTTCCGCGCGGCGCGGCGACACGTCCTGATCGAACTCCTTCGGTTCGCCGCCCAACTCCGGAACGACGGCGTCACCGTCCCGACGAGTGCGACGCTCCACGCGGCGCAGGCGCTGTCGGTCGTCGGGCTCGACGACCGAGCGCACGTGACGGACGCGTTGCGGGCGACGTTGCTCTCGGAACCGGCCGAGCGCGACGCCTTCGAGTCGGCGTTTCCGACCTTCTGGCATCGACTCCGGTCCGGCCTGAGCGCTGTCGCGACGGACCACGACGGGCCGACCGCCGGCAGCGACGACGACGAGCGCGAGGACGGACCGTCCCACGCCGACAGTCAAGCCGCCGAGGACCCCGGTGTACTCGAAGACGCAGACCCCCCGGATGTCGACGACTCGGGCGACGGGGACGTCGAGGTCCGCATCCCGACCGAGCGCCGTCACGTGACGGGAGACCGTCCGGCCGAAACTGGTGAGAGCGACGCCCGGCGCTACAGCGCCGTCGGCGGGCGGCAGCGAGTCGACATCGACACCGCGCAGTTGACCGAGTCCGAACTCACAGCTATCGACCGGTTCGTCGACGCGCTGTCGACGGTCCCGGGGCGTCGCCGCCGGCAGTCGACTACCGGCGACCGCGTGGAAGCCAGACGGGCGCTCCGGGCGAGTCTCTCGACCGGCGGCGCGCCGATCGACCTCCCCGAATCACGGCCGACGCCGAGTGAACTCCGGTGCTGTCTCCTCGTCGACGTGAGCGGGTCCGTCCTCGACACCGTCGACCGGAGCGTGCTGCTGGCGTTCGCCGATCGGCTGTACGACAGCGCGCGCGAGACCGACGTGTTCCTCTTCGACACCGAACTCGTCGACGTCACCGAACAGTTCGCTCGCGGCGGCGGCGACCCGGCGGCGGCGCTCCGCGAGGCCGAAGTCCAGTGGGGCGGCGGCACGCAGATCGGCGAGGCGTTCACGACGCTCCGCGCGCGACACCCCTACGCGGTCGACCGGCGAACGGTCGTCGTGGTCGTCAGCGATGGCCTCGACGTCGGCGACCCTGACACGCTGGCCGACGGGATTACGTGGCTGGCCCAGCGGGCCGGCGCGCTCGTCTGGTTCAACCCCCTCGCGGTCTCACCGGCGTTCGAACCGCAGTCGCGCGGAATGTCGACGAGCGTCCCCTACCTCGACGCCCTGTTCGGGTTCGCCGAACCCGCAGATCTCGCCGAGGCGGCGCGACAGATCGAACAGCGCGGACTGCACGGCCGGGTTGGCTACGAGTACGACCGCCGCCTCGTCGGGGCCGACTCTGGAGGTGGGTCGGCGTGACCGACCTCCTGGAAGCGGTCGCTGCACGGCTTCGCCCGCACCTCGCGACCCCGACAGTGGAGCGCATCACGGTGGGAGACGCGGCGATCCTCGTGGAAGTGCGGAACGAAGGCGTCGAGAGCGCGGGCGTCGCGCATCGGCCGGCCGGCGAGCCACCGATGACCGACGACCTGGACGTGGAATCGCTGCTGGCGGCGGCGACGGAGCACCGAGGCGCGAGCACGAACGGGCACAGTGCACGGGCAGTCGGGATCGCGGCGATGAACGCACTCTCGGCACCGCTCGTCGACTGGCGCACCGGCGATCCGATGGCGCTCCTGGCGGACGACGTCGAACGCATCACGACCGTCGGGCTGTTCACGCCGGCGTTCCGCAAGTTCGACGACGTGACGGTCCGCGTGATCGAGCGCGACCCAGTCGACGAAGTGGCCACCCCGGCGGGCGTCACCGTCCGCACGTTCACGCCGCCGGAGACGGACGCCGCGATGAGCGGCGCCGAAGTCGTCTTCGTGACCGGGTCGGCGTTCATCTACGGCGGGGTCGAACAGTACCTCGATGCGGCCCCCCCGGACGCCACCGTCGTCGTGATCGGTGCCACCGCGTCGTTCCTCCCGGAACCGCTGTTCGATGCGGGCGTCGACGTCGTCGCCGGCGCGTTCGTGAGCGACTGCGACGCGGTTCGCGCGGCGATCCAGCGCGGCGACTGCGGGACGGACCTCCACGACGCCGGCCTGCAGAAGGTGTATGCGGCTGTCGACCGGCCCGCGGGTGTCCGACTCGACGAGACAAACGGTTCAGAAACAACGAATCTATGACACAGAACGACTGGAGTGTTCCCGAAACGGAGGTAGTACAGCAGATCCGTGACCGACTCGACGCCGAGCGAACCGACGTGTTGGCGACGATCGTCGACGTAGAGGGGAACGCCTACCGACGACCCGGCGCGAAGATGCTGCTCGACGAGGGCGGCACGGGCGTCGGCAGCATCACTGCCGGCTGTCTCGAAGACGAACTCGTTACGGTAGGTGCGGAGGTCCGTGAGACTGGCCGCCCGGAACTCGTGACCTACGATCTGATGGAGGACGACGAAGACGACGTGTGGGGGCTGGGTGTCGGTTGCAACGGCGTCATCGAAGTACTGGTAGAACCGCTGACGGAGACGTATCGACCGGCCGTCGAGTCGTTCTTCGCCGGCCGGGACGTCGGCGTCGTGACCGTGCTCGACGCCGATGGACCGTTCGAGCGCGGCGACCGCGCCTACTACCACCCCGAGACGGGGGCGCTACAGTTGCCGACGGGAGCGGAAGCGACAGAGTGGCCGACCGACGCGCTCGCCGGTCCCGCCGGCGAACTGGCGACGCGAGGGAAGGCCGACACCGTCACGTTCGAGACCGACGCGGGCGAACTGACAGTGTTCATCGACGGCCTCGCGGCCCCCTCGGAACTGGTCGTCTTCGGGACGGGCCACGACGTGGGGCCGGTGACGGAGTTCGCGGCGAAGAACGACTTCCGCGTCACCGTCGTCGGCTTCCGAGGGGCGGTCGACCTCGAGGATCGGTTTCCAGCAGCCGACCGCGCCGTGACGACCTCGCCGGCCACCATCGCGGACGACCTCGCTCTCGACGACCGTACGTACGCGGTCGTGATGACGCACAACTTCGTCGACGATCGGCTGGCGATCGAAGCGCTCCTCGACGCCGGCGTCGCGTACGTCGGGGTGATGGGTCCCCGCGAACGGTTCGAGGAGATGCTAGGCGCCTTCGCGGACGACGGCCGGGAGTTCGCAGACGACGAGCTCTCGTCGCTGTACACGCCGGTCGGTCTCGATTTAGGCGGCGGCTCGCCGTATCAGATCGCACACAGCATCGTGGCAGAAGTGCTGGCCGTCTCGAACGGCCGGACGCCACGACACCTCAAATCGCGCGAGGAGCCGATTCACGAGCGCGTCGACGTCGGCACCGATGTCGACGCGCCGGCACAGTAACCGGGCTTACATGTAGCCGAGGTCGCGGAGTCGCTCCATCAGGTCCTCTTTGTCCTGGGCGCGACCCGCGCGCTCGGTCGTGTTCTCCATATCCTGGAGCCACGCCGGTTCCTCGGTCGTCTTGTCCGTCGAGACCTCGCTGCCGAGTGAACGGAAGCCGGCGAAGTACTTCGGCGAGACCGGGATGTCGTCCATCGTGAGGCCGTTCGGCAGGTCGTCTGCGCTCTCGGGGACGTAGCCCTCGTCGGGGTAGCCCTCGACGGTGTCCGGAACCACGAAGTTCCAGAACGCCTCCCAGACGGACGCCTCGTCGAACTGGAGGATGGGCTGAATACGGTCGTGCGGCGGGTAGATGTCCGGATCGTGACGCGGCGAGAAGAACGTCTCGTCGGCACGGGCCTCCTGTTCGTCCCAGCGGACGCCGGAGATGACGCCGTCGACGTCGTACTCTTCGAGCGCGTCGTTGAGCGCGACAGTCTTCAGCAGGTGGTTGCCGACGTAGGTGTCGAGCAGGAAGGGGAAGGTGTCCTCCTCGTATTCGAGCAGGTCGCGGACGTGGTGTTGGTTGTGTTCGGAGAGTTCAGAGATCTCGATGTCGTCGCCGGGTTCGAGGTCGTGTTCCTCGACGTACGCGCCGACGTCCTCGTTGCGAGCGTAGACCACGTCGAGGTCCCACTCCTCAGCCCAGTGGTCCACGAAGTCGTGGATCTCGTCGAAGTGCTGGAAGTGATCGATGAAGACCGCCGGCGGCGTCTCCAGGTCGTACTTCTCGGCGACCTCCTTGATGAAGTACAGCGTGAGCGTCGAGTCCTTGCCACCGGTCCACATCACGGCCGGCGTCTCGTACTGTTCGAGGCCCTGCTTCGTGACCTCGATTGCCTTCTCGATTTTGTCCTGAATCGTCGGATAGTCCGCGGGCGTCTCACCTTCGCCGTCGGTGTAGTCCACGTCGAGGTAGTCGGGGAACGCGTCTGACATCGTGTAATTACATCTAATTAGAACCGCTAAATGCTTTTTGACATCGGAACCCTCTTGATCGACGGTGGGGTCGCCCTCGCGACATCGGCACACCGCAGTTCGTAGCGACCGAAACAACTGCCAAGCGCGGAACCGCACGCCACCTCGACTCCAAAGAACTTTGCCCTCACGTCGGAGAGACGGCGACGATGAGCACCACACCGACGGTCTACGTGACGCGTGAAATTCCGGGTTCCGGGGTCGAGCGCCTCCGTGAGCAGTACGAGGTCGTCGTCTGGGACGGAACGCTCCCCCCAGAGAAGACACACATCGAATCGAAGCTCCGCGAACTCGACGCCGAAGCGCTCGTCTGTATGGTTTCCGACGAGATCGACGCCGACGTACTGGACGCCTCCCCCGACCTCGCCGTCGTCAGCGCGTTCTCCGTCGGGTACGACCACATCGACGTGGAGGCGGCCGCCGAGCGCGACATCGCCGTCGGGCATACCCCGGGCGTGCTGACAGAGACGACGGCCGATCTCGCCTGGGCGCTCCTGATGGCTGCCGCCCGACGGACTGTCGAGGCCCACGAGTACGTGGCGGCGGACGAGTGGGAGGCCTGGGATCCGACACTGCTGATGGGTACGGACGTTCACGACGCCACGCTCGGAATCGTCGGCCTCGGGAGCATCGGATTCGCCACGGCCCGCCGCGCGGCCGGATTCGGGATGGACGTCCTGTACACTGGGCGAAATCCCAAGCCCGAACGGGAGGACGAACTCGCCGAGATCGGCGTCGGCGCCACGTACGTCGAACTCGACGCGCTGCTCGGCGACAGCGACTTCGTCTCGCTGCACGTCCCGCTCCTCGACGAGACGGAGGGGCTTATCGGCGAACCGGAACTCCGACAGATGTCCGAAGATTCGGTCCTCGTCAACACGGCACGCGGCGAGATCGTCGACACCGACGCGCTCGACACCGCACTCGAAGAGGGGTGGATCGGCCGCGCGGGGCTCGATGTGACTGACCCGGAGCCACTCCCGGCGGACCACGATCTGATGCGGCACGCGCCGGAACAGCTGGTCGTGACACCCCACATCGGGAGTTCGAGTATCGAGACCCGAAGTCGGGTCGCCGAGATGGCGGCCGCGAACGTCGAAGCCGGCATCGGCGGCGAGGAACTCCCGAACTCCGCGCTTCGCGACGCTGGACTGGAATAGCCAGTACGGGAACCTCGCTCCGCGGCGCGCTCACGCCGGGACGAGGAGAACGCGGAGGTCGTTGACGTTGGTGCCGGTCTGTCCAGTTCGCACGAGCGCCCCGCGCTCGCCGAGGTAGTCGTGGACGTCGTTTGCGGCCAGCAGTGAGCGCGCACGCTGGACGTCGTCGACCGTGTTCGAGTCGACGACGGCGCCAGCAGCGTCGGTCGGGCCGTCGATCCCGTCGGTGTCGACGGCGGCCAGTACCGCCTCGGCGCCGTCGGCGCTTGCGAGTTCGATCGTGGCGCTGAGTGCGAACTCCTGATTCGGACCGCCGGAACCGTCGCCCGCGACCGTGACGGTCGTCTCCCCGCCGGAGAGGACCGCCGCGGGCGCAGTCGCAGGATTGCCGCTCCGCCGGATCTCCTCGGCGATCGCGACGTGCGTCTTCGCGGCCTCGCGGGCCTCGCCGCGAACGGACGACGAGAGCACGAGCGTCTCGAACCCCGCCTCGCGGCAGACGTCACGTGCGGCCGCGATCGCGGTGCAGTTGTCCGCGACGACGTGGATCGACGTGTGCTCGAACGCGGGGTCGTCAGCCCCTGGCGTTTCCGGGACGTCGCCCTCGACGCCTCGCTGGAGGTGGCGACTGACGGACGCCGGGGCGTCGACGCCGTACTCCGAGAGCGTGGCGATCGCGTCGGCATAGGTGGTTTTATCCGGCGAGAGCGGCCCGCTGGCGACGACAGAGGGGTCGCCGGAGGTGACG
Organism: Halobellus sp. Atlit-38R; assembly: GCF_003665925.1. NCBI lineage: Archaea > Methanobacteriati > Methanobacteriota > Halobacteria > Halobacteriales > Haloferacaceae > Halobellus > Halobellus sp. Atlit-38R. Next base: position 270,004 of record NZ_QXIJ01000001.1, on the reverse strand, counting down.
TCGCTGAAGATGAGGCCGACAGTCGTCGCCGGCGCGAGGGCGCGAGCCAACTGGCCGCCTTTCAGCACCGAGACGTGCTTCCGAACGCTGTTGATCCGATCGATCGGCGCACCCGACTGGAGAAGTTCTTCGGTGAGCATCTGGAGGTCTGCGAGCGGGACGCTGTCGGCCGGTGCCGAGAGGAGGGCGCTGCCGCCGCCAGTCACGGCGACGAGTGCGAGCGTCTTCGCACCGGCCTCGCGCGCCCGTTCGAGAACGCGGCGCGTACCCTCGGCGTTGGCGTCGCTCGGGACGGGATGGGTGCCGACGACGATCTCGACCGGGTCGGCGGGCGCCGGATCGTCCGTAACGACGACACCACCGGTGAGATGCCCGTCGAGGCGGCCTGCGAGGTGGCTCGCGACCGTGCCAGCGGCGTTGCCGCCGCCCAAGACGATCACGTCGTCGTACGCCGTGAGATCGTACGTTCGATCGTCGATCCGGAGTCGGTCCCCGTCGACAGTGACCGTCTCTCGGAGGACCCTCTCCGGGTGGGCCGCATCGATTCCGGCACGCACGGCTTCGAGCGCTGTGTCGGCAGTCGTCGGCGAATTGCGATCGGCGGAGTCGGTCATACCTGTATTCGAGGTAAGAGGTACATAAGATCGGTTGCCACTCCGTGGGGTCTCCCAACGTGACCGACGACGACCACTTCGGTTGATGAGCAAACTTATAACGAGCAGGGTGCTACTCCGTGACATGAAGATCGACGACTTCGCCCTCGCAGCTACGACAAACGACCTCACACGGGAGACGGAGGCTCGGGGGGCTGCGGACATCGTCGAGTTCCGGATCGACAAGGCCGAAAAGCCGATCGAACAGTTAGAGGCATACGACGGCGAACTACCGATCATCGCGACGAACCGAAACCAGTGGTTCGGCGGCAAAGCCGAGGACACCGGACGCTTGGATACGCTCTTTGCTGCATCCCGATTCGACTCGGTCGCGTACGTCGACATCGAACTGGAGACGGCTCGCGCGAAAGAGTGGATCTTAGAGGAGTTCCGCCAGAACGACGTTCGTCTCATTATCTCGCATCACGACTTCGAGACGACGCCGGACGGGGACGTCCTGACCGCGATCTTCGATCAGTGTGCTGGCTACGGTGACATCGCGAAGGTCGCAACGTATCCGAAAGACCTCTCGGATACGCTCACGCTGCTTTCGGCGCTGCACGAGGCCACCGAGTCCGGTCTCGACGCCGCCGGGATCGCGATGGGCGAGATCGGGAGCCACACCCGCGTCGTCGGTCACATTTACGGCTCGAAGTTAGGCTACGCGCCGCTGCTGTCGGACGACAGCGAGTACGCACCGGGCCAGATTCCGCTGGGCAAACTCGCCGCCCTCATCGAGGCGACGAGGATCGATGGGACGAAGCTAGAACGCATCGAGGCCATAGAGGACGACGTGACCGTCCCGTCCGAGCTCACGCTCCCGAACTGACCGACGCGCATTTTTTCCGGTTCTGAGGATCTGAACGGCTGTTTCGCTCCGGTCACTCGTGGCGCTCAGACGCTCGCACTCGTCGGGAGCGGCTCGACCAGCCGCAGCTCCTTCTCCTCGGCGATGGAGCGGAGCTTTTCGAGGACCTCCTCGGTTGCGCCCCGTTCGGTAGCGATGTCGATGCGCGCGCTGGAGACGTCGGCCGTGCCTTCCGGTGCCGCAAGCGAGAGGTCCGTTACCGTCGCGTTCGTCGCCTCCTGAATCCGCGAGAGGGTATCCGAGAGGCCGGTGTCGATGAGGTGTCCCGACAGCACGACAGTAAGTCCCTCACTGTATCGTTCGGTCCCCGCTTGGACGACGTTGATGCCAGCGTCACGGAGGCCGTCGATGATCTTCTCGAAGCGATCCGGCGTCGCTTCGATGTCGACCTCGACGGGAATGTGTCCACGTGGGGTGACGTTGCCCCGCTCGTGGAAGATCGACAGCAGATTCCCGCCGTTCTCGGCGATCGGGCCGAGCGAGCGGAGGAGTTCGCCCGGTTCGTCGACCAGCTCCAGACGGAGCGTGTACGCACGGATGTCCGTCTGTGCGTCACTCATCGTTCGACCACCGTCCGTTCGTTGCGTGCATTACCTGAAATCCAGCCCCGGAGCGGAAATAAGTATACTGCCGAACGCAGTCGCCGGACGCGGTCAGTGCTCGGACCGGTTTCGGGAACTCGATTTGAACTCACCAGCCGAACCTCACAAACGATTATGAGGATGTGTACCAATGCACGTACCGACTTCTATGTCAGACCGTACCCTAGAAGACGCACTCCAAGCCGCCGAGAGCCCGGTCGATCTCCTCCGTGACCTCGGTCTCGGACAGTTCACGAAACTCCCGGACGAGTTCACGCACTGGATCGAAGAACAGCGCGCGTGGCAGGAGAGCTGTGCGTTCGCCGACCAGTCGTATCACATGACGGACCTGCGGGTAGAGGGCACGGAGGCGATCGAACTGTACGCCGACTACGCCGTCAACGACTTCGAGCAGTTCGACGTCGGTCAGGCAAAACAGCTCGTCGTCGCCAACCCGGACGGCTACCTGATCGGCGATGCCATCCTGTTCCGTGAGGGCGAGTCGAACTTCCTCAGCGTTGGCGCGGCAGCGGCGCATCACTGGCTGCTGTATCAGTCTGAGACCGGCGAATACGACGTCGACGCGGAGATGCAGGGCCGCCCGGTCGCGACGGGACGGGACCCCGAGAACTTCCGCTATCAGGTGCAGGGGCCGGACGCCGTCGACGTGATGCGGGAGGCCATCGACGGGCCGCTCCCCGACCTGGGATTCTTCAGGTTCGAGGAGGTCACGATCGACGGCACCGAGGCGTTTCTCCTCCGGCACGGAATGGCCGGAGAAGCGGGCTTCGAGTTCTGGGGCGACTACGCGAACGGCGACGCCGTGAGAGAAGCCGTTCTCGATGCTGGCGAGGAGTACGGCATCCGGCGGCTCGGCTCGAAGAGCTATCAGAGCGCCAACGTGGTGCTCGGGTGGCTTCCGCTGCCGGTGCCGGCGATCTACTCGGGCGAGGAGATGCAGGAGTTCAGAGAGTGGCTCGACCTCCGCCAGGGCCTCATCTCGATCGGCGGGAGCTACGACGCCGCCGACATCGAGGACTACTACGTCACGCCCGTCGAAGTCGGGTACGGCCACATCGTCGATTTCGATCACGACTTCGTGGGGAAGGCGGCTCTCGAAGCGGAGATCGACCACCCCGACCGCGAGAAGGTGACGCTCGTCTGGAACGACGGGGACGTCGTCGACGTCTTCCACTCGCTGTTCCGCAACGGCGAGACGCAGAAATTTATGGATCTTCCGGTGCCGCGCTCCTCGGCGTGCCACTACGACGAGGTGCGGAAAGACGGTGAGATCGTCGGCGTCTCGAAGTGGATGAGCTACATCTACAACCACCGCGAGATGCTCTCGTTGGCGCTCGTCGACACTGAGCACAGCGATCCCGGGACCGAGGTGACGCTCACTTGGGGCGAGGCAGACGGAAGTGAAAACAGAGCCGTCGAACGCCACGAGCCGGCGGAGATCCGAGCGACCGTCGCACCGGCGCCGTACAAGCAGGACCGTCGCTGATACGGGAACGAAGCCCGAAGCCGTCGCTCGCGGAGCTCAGCATCGGGCGATCGGGAGTCGGTGAGAATCCGGCGGTGACCAGTCGCTGCGGACCGGTGGTGGATTTCAGTCGGAGATGAACTTGTTGTCGCGCCAGTTCACGCCGTTAGAACCGTTCTCGCTCTTCGAGGGGTTCTCGACGACCTCGATGCTCGCCGGGCGCTCTTCGCCTTCGACGATGCGGTGGGCCGTGAGTTCGCCATCGAGTTCGGTGATCGCGGTGAGCGTGCCCTTCTCAGCGAGCAGCGCGATTTCGCGCAGCACGAGGAACATCGGATACTGCAGCGCCGTGTTCTGAAGGACGGTTTCGCGGTCGCCCTTGAAACAGGCGAACTCGACGAGTTCGGAAGGGATCTCCTCTTCTTCTTCCTCCCAGCGCGGTGCGCCCGCGCGCGGCGGCTCTTCCTCGTAGACGCGGTTCTCTGTGATGCTGGCTTTCAACTGTGCCGTCGGGGTGTACTTGCTCAGATTGTCCTCGGCTGCGACGGCTTTGAGGATGAGCGTGTTGTTCCGACGGGTCACCTCGACGTCGTCGACCTCGGGCGGCAGTTCCGGGTCACCGTTCAGGTACTCTTCGACCTCTTCGAGGGGCAGTTCCAGTGTCGAGTGAAGTCGGTATACGCGGCCTGACATAGTTACTTTGGGTGGTACCCGTACGAACGGACGCGACGCGACGTCGGTACCTGTGTAGTGGTAGGTGCCGGGGCCTTATAGGGTCTACCCTTTGATTCGCGGCGGCGCCCGCGAGCAGACGCGAAACCCACAGGGTAGTCGATGACTCGAACTCCGGACAAACGAATCACCGCGTCTCGGCACCCACATTCGTGCAGGTGGGCAATCCCGGACGACAGCGATGCCTCCGTCACTTACGCGTCGAGCGTCGCTTCGAGTTCGCCCCGCTCGTCGAGCTCTGCGAGGATGTCGCTGCCGCCGACGAACTCGCCGGCGACGAACGTCTGGGGAATCGTCTCCCAGCCGCTGTGATCTTCGAGCGCACTCCGATACTGATCGAGCGCGGGGAGCACGTCGATCGTTTCGAACTCGTCGACGTATTGAGAGATGAGATTGACCGCGCGCTGGGAGTAGCCACACTGGGGCATCAGCCGGTTCCCCTTCATAAACAGGACGACGTCGTTCGACTCGATAGCGTCGTCGACGCGCGCTCGTACTTCGTCGTCGCTCATATCCGCACCGGGCTGGAACGTCATAGAGCGACGTATGCGTCCAGTCCTGAAATGGATTGCGTCGCCCGAAGTTCGGGCAGTCCCGCTCGACGGTTCGAGCGGGAGTCGGCGACCGTGAAACACTCGCGGAGACGGTGCGAGCGCGGCCCTGACCCGCTCTTATTCGTTGCCGACGCGAACGACGTCGATGAGCGAGTAGACCGGCACGCCCTCGATGTCCTCGACGCCCTGTTTGTCGACGATGACGACGCAGGCGACGGGGTTGCCACCCTCCTCGCGGATCGACTCGACGGTCTCTCGCATCGTCGTTCCCGAAGTGATGGTGTCGTCGACGACGTAGCAGTCGCGGTCGCGGATCTGCGCGAAGTTCCGCGAGAACGACCCGCCGAGGTCTTCGATGTCGCCTTCCTCCCACTGGTGCTTCGCCGGGGCGTACGAACCGAGGTCAGTGTCGAGTTCCGTCGAGACGACCGTCGCGAGCGGCGCGCCGGCTTTCTCGATCCCGATCGTCAGATCGACTTCCTCGCCCTCTTTCACCAGGAGGTCGGCCATCGCTCGGCCGATGTGTGTGAGCCGCTGGGAGTCGCGGCCGATCGCGCTCCAGTCGACGTGGATGTCGTGGGGGCCACCGCCGTTGTCCTCGGGCTGTACCGGTTCAGGCTCGTAGTTGTTCGAGCCGCTGCGTTCGACCAGCCAACTGGCCGTCTCCCGGGAGACGTTCAGCTCGTCGGCGATCTCGCCTTTCGACAGACCGCGTTCGGCGAGTTCGGCCGCACTCGAGATGAGATCATCGACGTTCTTCATACGCGCTGAATTGGACGGCGGTTTTTATAGTGGTGTCGTCGTCGCCGAAGGCCGCCTCGAACTCGGTTAGATCGTACACGCCAGTGACGACCGCGTCGCGGAACCACGCCGGGAGCGTCGCGAGCGTCTCCACCGCGGACTCGAAGTGTCGGACGTTCGAGTTGACGCTCCCGACGAGCGCTTTGTTGTGCATCACGAGTTCTCTGTGCAGTTTCCCGCCGTCGATCTCGAACTCCCACGAGCCCGGGACCCCCAACAGCGCGCCGACGCCGTTGGGCGCGAGCGCCTCGATCGTCCCGAAGGCGTGCTTCGCGTAGCCCGTCGCCTCGAACACGAGATCCATCGACTCGTACGCGCCCGGAACCTCCTCGAGCGGTGTCTCCCGGGAGTCGACGTAGGTCGCACCGAGTCCTTCGATGATGTCGATCGTCGGATCGGGGCGGTCCCGGCGGCCGAGACAGTAGAGCCGCTCGAAGTCGAACTGGTCGCGGAGCATCGCAAGCGTGAGCAGGCCCAGGCTCCCGTTGCCGAGGACGAGCGCCGACTCCGGTTCCCAGGTGAACGACGAGCGCGACGCGTACGCGAGTTCGACCGCCTTCTCGGCCACAGAAAGCGGTTCGACGAGGAAGCCGACGTCGACGATCGACGCCGGAACCTCGACCAGATACGCCTCGGGGCTGGTGAAGTACGTCGACATAAATCCGTGCGCCCCAGAGATCCCGCGCTCGTGGTAGGCGCCTTCGGGAGCCATATCCGGTTCGCCGCGCGCGAAGTACGGGTTCGATCCGTTCGGCGGTCGGCGAACCGTGGGGACGACCACGTCGCCCCGAGAAAATCGCGTGTCGCCGGCGTCTTCGACGACGCCGACCGCCTCGTGGCCCAGCACGAGGTGGTCCTCGCCCGCCGGGAAGTCGCCGTGGCCCCCGGCGACGACCTCGTGGTCGGTCCCGTCGACGCCGACCCGGAGCGTCCGGACCAGCGCCTCGCCGACGCCGGGCACCGGCCGCTCGGTATCGACGACGACCGGACGGTTCGCCCCGCGCTCGACCGCGATCGCGTGCATACCTCGAGCTAACGCGCGGTGTCGATAAAAGATTTATTCCACTATGAGTTAATATTATACTCAGACGTCGTCGTTCAGATCGTCGACGAGGGCGTCGCCGACGCCGACGTACTCGGCGGGCGAGAGCGCGCGCAGTTCCGCGCGGACGTCGTCGTCGACGTCGAGGTCGTCGAAGAGGTCGCGGAAGTCTTCGAGCGTCACGTCGCGGCCGCGCGTGAGTTCCTTGACACGTTCGTAGGCCTCTGTGTCGCCCTCGCGCCGGAGGATCGTCTGAACGGCCTCACCGATCAGTTCGGGATGGGCGTCGAGTTCCTCGCGCATCACCGTCTGGTTGGGCACGACTTTTCCGAGCCCCGCCTCGGTCTTTCCGTAGCCGATCAGACAGTGCGCGAACGCCGCACCGATGTTGCGTTTCACTGTCGAGTCCGAGAGGTCGCGCTGGAGGCGCGAGGTCGTGACGTAGTCGGCGAGGAACGTCAGATCCGCGTTGGCCTTCGAGAGGTTCCCCTCGGAGTTCTCGAAGTCGATCGGGTTCACCTTGTGCGGCATCGTCGACGACCCCGTCTCGCCGTCGGCGGCCTCCTGTCCGAGGTAGCGGTCCGAGACGTAGAGCCAGATGTCGCGGTCGAGGTCACAGAGGACGTTGTTCACGCCCCGAAGCGCGTCGAAGACGGACGCGAGGTCGTCGCAGGGGTTCACCTGCGTCGTGAGCGCGGTGTGGTCGAGACCGAGACCGGTGACGAACGAGCGGGAGAACGCGCGCCAGTCGACGTCGGGGTAGGCGGCGACGTGCGCCGCGTACGTCCCGGAGGCGCCGGCGAGTTTGCCCGAGAGGCCGTCTGCGGCGTCGACGACGCGTCCCATCGTCGTCCCCAGGCGCGCGGCGTAGACGGCCATCTCCTTGCCGAAGGTGGTCGGCGTCGCGGGCTGGCCGTGCGTTCGCGCGAGCATCGGCGTGTCCCGGTACTCGTGGGCGAGGTCGACCAGTTCGTCGCGGACGGCCGTCAGCGCCGGCAGCAACACGTCTTCGACGGCGGGCTTGACGAGCAGTCGCTGCGCGAGGTTGTTCACGTCCTCGGAGGTGAGCCCGAAGTGGATCCACGGGTGGACGCGCTCGTCCGTCTTCGTGCGCAGGAAGTACTCGACGGCCTTCACGTCGTGATTGGTCGCGCTGTACCCCTCGGCGCCTTCGGTCTCCAGGCGCTTGATGAGGTCCGCGTCGTCGGCGCCGAAGTCGTCGACAACGGCGCGAAGGTCGGCGCGCTCCTCGTCGGTCAGCGAGAGCGACGTAGCGTCCAGGTCCGCCAGCGCGAGGAGGTACTCCACCTCGACGCGGAGTCGCGCTCGCATCAGCGCCGCTTCGCTGGCGTAGGGCACGAGCGGCGCGGTTCGGCCGGCGTATCGCCCGTCGAGCGGCGAGACTGCCGCGAGCGGGTCGGAACGAGAGAGGTCGTCCATACGCTGAGTCTCCGCAGTGCGCTAAAAAAGCGTGTCGATGGATATCCCACTCCTGTGCATATTTCTCGGGGTTACAGACCGATTTTCGGACGCACCTATCCGCAATTGTGTATATCGGTGCCGGCGAGACCGCAACTGACTTACTATCTGCGCGAGGCCCCACGAGTATGACCAAGATTGCCGGCCTGGCGAGCAATCGCGGACGAAACCTCCTGCACATCGACGATCGACGCCCCGGCGGCGCGGAACTTGCTGTCGTCGTGGCGAACCACGAGGGCGCGCCCGTCCTCGACGCCGCCTCCGAGCGCGGCATCCCCACGGAAGTCGTCGAGCGCGACGACGACGAATCCCGCGAGGCACACGAGGAGCGCGTCCTCGACGCGCTGTCGAGTTACGACTTCGACCTCGTCTGTCTGGACGGCTATATGCGCGTCCTCACCGAGACGTTCCTCGACGCCGCGCCGACGACGCTCAACGTCCACCCGTCGCTGCTCCCGTCGTTCCCCGGAATGGACGCCCACGAACAGGTGCTCGACGCCGGCGTCAGCGTGACCGGCTGTACCGTCCACGTCGTCACCGACGAGGTCGACGCCGGGCCGGTCGTCACCCAGGAGTCGGTGCCGGTCTACGCCGACGACGACACCGACTCGCTGAAGACGCGCGTCCTCCACGACGCGGAGTTCACGGCGTACCCGCGCGCCGTCCGCTGGTTCGCGGAGGGTCGCCTCCACGTCGAGAGCGAGGGCGAGGAACTCACCGTGACCGTCGACGGCGACGACGGGGGCGAGTTCCCCGAGCGCCGCGTCGTCTCCGACGACCGCGTCGCCGAACTGCGCTACGGCGAGAACCCCCACCAGGACGCCGCGGTCTACGCCGACGCCGCCGTCGACGAGGCGAGCGTCGTCGACGCCCCGCAGTTGAACGAGGGCGCGAAGGGCCTGTCGTACAACAACTACAACGACGCCGACGCCGCGCTGAACCTGATCAAGGAGTTCGACGAACCCGCGGCCGCGGTGATCAAGCACACGAACCCCGCCGGCTGTGCGACCGCGGACACCCTCGCAGACGCCTACGCCGACGCGCTCGCGACGGACCCGATGAGCGCCTTCGGCGGCATCGTCGCGCTCAACCGCGAGTGCGACGCCGCGACCGCCGAAGAGATCGTCGACTCGTTCAAGGAAGTCGTGGTCGCGCCGGGGTACACCGACGCCGCGCTCGACGTCCTCACCGAGAAGGAGAACCTGCGCGTCCTCGACGTCGGCCCGCTCGGCGACCGGACCGACCGCCTCACCGAAAAGCCGCTCGTCGGCGGCCGTCTCGTTCAGGAGCGTGACCTGTGGGCGCCCGACCGCGACGAGATCGAAGTCGTCACCGAGACCGAACCGACCGACGAGCAGCTGGAGACGATGCTGTTCGCCTGGAAGGTGCTGAAGCACGTCAAATCGAACGGCATCGTCTTCGCGGACGGTACCGAGACCGTCGGCGTCGGGATGGGTCAGGTCTCCCGCGTCGACGCCGTCCGACTGGCCGCGATGAAGGCCGACGAGCACGCCGAGGGCAAGGACGCCGACGGGGCCGTGATGGCGTCTGACGCCTTCTTCCCGTTCCCCGACGGCGTCGAGGAGGCCGCCGACGCCGGCGTGTCGGCCGTCATCCAGCCCGGTGGCTCCGTCAACGACGAGGACGTCATCGAGGCCTGCGACGAGCGCGGGATTCCGATGGTCTTCACCGGGCGGCGGTGCTTTCGACACGACTGAGCGGAGCGAAGGAGTGTCGAAAGTCAGTGAGACGAGGAGGGCGAGTCTCACGCGACTTCCGGCACGCTGACCAAGCGAAGTGAAGTAAAACCGGTCTGAAACGGGCTGCCTGCCGTGCGACCGAAGTCGAACTGAAACGAACCCCTACTCCGAGTCCATCCGGACGACGAGGATCGGCACGTCGGTGTTCTCGACGACGCGCTCGGTGACGCTGCCGAGATTCGCGAGTTTGTCTCGCCCGGAACGGCCGTGCGTCCCCATCACAATCAGGTCGACGTCGCTCTCGGCGGCGTAATCCAGAATCGCGCGGTACGGAATACCGTCACGGACGGTCGTCGTACACTCGACGCCAGCCTCCGCCGCGGCTTCGGCGATTTCTTCGACCGCCTCGTGGGCGTCTTCCTCCATCGTCGCCTTCAGGTCGGGCTTTTGTTCCTCGCCGGCGGCCAGATAGAGCCGCCGATCGACCACCGAGAGCGCGTGGATTTTCGCCTCTCGCGTCGCTGCGATGTCGAGTGCGTGGTCGAGCGCTTGTGCGGTCCCGTCGCTGCCGTCGGTGGGAACGAGAATGTGATCGTACATCGCGTCTCGCCGTTCGGACGGCACCCTCTTGAACGGTCCCCCGGTTGTCGCCGTGCGGGAGCGGTGAGTCGGCGCCTGCGATACGCTAAGGGCGCGCCGGCAGAGAGTATATTTCTCCCTCGTTCCAAGGGGCGTGCGTGTGTACACTGACGCTCGCCTGGCGCGCATTCGAGGACGCGCCCGTCGTCGTCGCGGCGAACCGTGACGAACTGCTGGATCGAGACTCCGAACCGCCGGCCGTCGTCGACGGCGACCCGTCGTTCGTCGCGCCGCGGGACGCAGTCGCCGGCGGGACGTGGATCGGCTACAACGAACACGGCGTCTTCGTCGGCCTCACGAACCGCTGGGTCGACGTGCCCGGCGGTGGAGGGCGCTCCCGCGGACTGCTCGTTCGCGACGCGCTGCGCGCCGAGAGCGCCGTCGATGCGCGCGAGACGGTCGAAGACGCCGTCGCCGCGGACACGTACGACGGATTTCACCTCGTCGTAGCCGAGCGCGGTGGGGACGACCCCCGAGCCTACTTCTTCGAGTGGGACGGTGAACTGAACGTTCGAAGACTGACACCCGGCGTCCACGTCGTCGTCAACGTCGGCATCGACGGCGAGTTCGTCGAACCCGAGTGGCGGCCCGAGATGGGGGCGATCCAGGCGCACAACGCCCAGCAGGTCCGGACGGAGTTGGACTCGCGGAAGTGGGACTCCGCGTCCGCCTGGCTCGACCGCGCGAAGGAGGTTCTCGGAACCCACGAGTACGGCGTCTGCGTCCACGAGTCGGACCGGGACTTCGGGACGCGGTCCTCGTCGCTGATCACGCTCTCGGCCGACGACGACGCCGAGTTCCAGTTCGCCGACGGGGCCCCTTGCGACACCGCCTTCGACCGGGTCGAAGGTCAAATTTAAACGAGTCGCGGGCGTCGGTCGGCATATGAGCGCAGCCGCCGAAGCCGATCTCTCGGACGACGAACGCGAAGCGCTGGAACTCATCCGAGAGACGGGTGGGATCCACCAGAGCGACTTCTGGAAGGAACTCGACATCTCCTCGCGGAAGGGCAGCCGGATCGCCGAACGACTCGCGTCGCTCGGCCTGATCGAACGCGAGGAGACGGTCTATGAGGGACACAACACCTACCATCTGGAACCGGCCGCGCGGGACCTCGACTTCTCGCTCCTGATGGCGGGCGATATGCTCTCGCCGTTCATCGGCGAGGAGGAGGTCAACCACAACAGCGACGCCTTCTCGCAGTGGCTGATGAATCTCGCGTACGAAGAGTACTGATCGCGGCTCGTTTCTGCACTCCATCGTCGCTCGGTCGCGCGCTCGGTAGCCGCGTGTGTCCCGACCGCGTGTGTCCCGAATAGCTGCAAAACGGTCCGACTGGTGGGCGGTGCGAGCGGCACAGTCGATCGCGGGAACGAGGTTTCTATAGTAGCATTTGCAACTGATTGCTCATCCGATCGAACGACAGCGTACGAGCCGATGAGTGAAGACTTGCAAATGCTACTACAGACAGGTCGCGAAAGCGGAGAAGTACCGCGGTCCGACGCCGTTATTCGTCGGCTTCGTCGTCTTCGTCTTCTTCGGCCGGTTCGAGGTCGTTCTCGACGATGTACGGTTCGATTTCGTCGTTTTCGAGTTCGACGAACTCCTCGGAGTCGGCGGAGACGGTCGCGACGTCGACGCCCGCGGCCGTGAGTTCGTCGTCGTTCGCGGAGGCGATCGCGCGAAGCGCCAGGCCGACGCCCTCGTCGAGCGTCATCTCGTCCTCGTAGTTCTCTTCGAGGTGCTCCTGGATGTCCCCGCGGTCCGCACCGATGGAGACGGCCTTCCACTCGTAGGGCGTCCCGGAGGGGTCCGTCTCGTAGAGGCGCGGCGAGCCGTTCTCGACGCCGCCGATGAGCAGCGCGACGCCGAACGGACGGGCGCCGCCGACCTGCGTGTACTGCTGAATGTGGTCGGTGACGTTCTTGGTCAGCGTCTCGATGCCGACGGCTTCGCCGTAGCGGAGGCGGTTGACCTGCGCCTGACGGCGCGCGAAGTCGATGAGCTGTCGCGCGTCCGCGACGTGGCCCGCCGAGGCGATGCCGGCGTGGTCGTCAGCCTTGTGAATCTTCTCGACGCTCGTCGGCTCCATCAGCGGCGAGCGAGATCGCTTGTCGGCCGCGAGGACGACTCCCTCGGGCGTCCGGACCCCGACGCTCGCGGTCCCTCGCTTGACTGCTTCCCGCGCGTACTCCACCTGATAGAGACGACCGTCGGGCGAGAAAATCGTGATCCCACGATCGTATGCCTGCTGTTGGGCTTGTCCCTGCATAGTATCACTCGAAATCGAGCCGCGTCGCGCCCGCGAACCCGTCGGTACCCTCGACATCGACGCGCGTCCCGCGGACGACGGCAGGGTGGGGTTCGTTCTCGAACACGACGTCTCTCTGTTTCCCACGTCCGGTCCGGCCGTTCAAATACCTTTCCTCACAGGCACGAACAGTGCCCGAAATTCCGCGAACACGGAGGCCGACGGGGGTGCCGTCGACCGCGTCGACGGTCGCGAGCGCTGCCCGGGCGCGGTCTTCCGTGCCCCGATACGCCCGCACGATCGTCTCGCCGTCGCCGCCATCGAGGTCGAACGAGAGCACCGTCAGATCCGTCTCCGCGCTCCCGACGTCGCCGTAGAGGTTCTGTGCCGCGTACCAGAGGTCCCGCTGGAATGCCCCGCGGTCGAACTCCGCGTCGGGCCAGGTCTCGATCTCGACGGCCAGATACCGCCAGCGCGGCTGGAGGTGTTTCGGAAGGTGCTTCACGGGCGGTTCACTCCGCGCTGTCTGTGGTAGCGTCCGCGTCCGCGACGCTGACGCGTTCGCTCGCGTCGCCGAACCGTTCGGCGACGAGGACGCCGACCTGATCGTGGACGCGCTCGACGGCCGTGAGGACGAACCCCTCGTCGGTCAGCGCGTCGACGAGCGTCCCGACGGTCGCGGGGTCGTCGACCTCGGGGCTGTAGAAGGGCTCGTCGGGGTCGGGCGCTCCGAAGAACATCAGGTCGCCGAGCACGAAACGCCGCGGATTCAGGTCGGCGATGGCGGCAATCGCCTCCCGTTTCTCCGCGTCGGAGAGGTGATGCATCGCGAAGTTCGAGGTGACGACGTCCACCGGCCCGTCGTAGTTGGGGTCGCGGAAGCGACCCTCGCCGAACTCGACGTTTTCGAGGCCCGCGTCGCCGGCCTTCGCGCGCGCCTCAGCCAGCATCCCCTCGCTGATGTCGCGGCCGATCACGCGCTTCGCGTTCGGTGCCAGCGCGAGCGCGATCGCCCCGGTGCCCGTCCCGAGGTCGAGGACGACGTCGTCGGGACCGGGAGCGGCGTGTTCGACGACTAAGTCCGCACACGCGAGGTACTCTGCAGAGTTCGACTCGTCGTCGTACGAGTCGGCGGCCGCCGAGAAGCGCGCGGCGTGTTCGTCAATCGTCTTCTTCATACCGGCCACGTTCGACGCCCGGGGCAATGAACGACTCGGAGAGCCGCTCGCGGTTCCGGGCGATCAGCCGCCCCCACGCGTCAAGTCCATCGCGTGTCCACTCTTCTCCGAGGCCGATCTCCGCACCGAGCGCGGCGAGCTCCCGGGGCGCGCGGAGCTGCAGGTGCGATTGCGGATTCGCGCTGACGACGTAGGGGGCGTCGTAGTGGTCGACGAGCCGCTTCAGCCGACGGAGTTTCTCGAGGTGCTGAACGCGGTGGCCGCCTCGATTTCTGAGGACAGGCGCGAGGTTCACTTCGATCCAGACGCTGTGCTCCCGAGCGGACTTCGCGAGCACGTGGTTGAAATCGCCGTCACCGCTCCCGTCTGCGCCCTCGAACGGCCGCGTGAGCACGTCGACGCGGTCCTGCTCGACGGCGAAGCGATTCAGCGCGTTCGTCCCGCCGCAGACGGACACGAGCGTGTGCTTTGTGCGCGCGTTCCCGACCGCGCCGCTGGCGTGTTGGGGGTCGGCAGCGACGATTTCGGCGGCGTCGACGACGTCGGCCGCGAGGTTCTCACGGAGACGTTCGTAGTCGGGGTCGGCGTCGTCAGCGCGGACGATCACGCCCTCGTACCCGTAGCGCTCGGCCGTCGTCGCGAAGCGTGCGGCCGTGCTCTGTCCGTCCGGGTGGGCGTGAACCGCCTCGTACATAGTCCGAAGAACAGGCCGGGCGAGTATGGCAGTTACGATCGGTCGAAGTAGCGCGCGAATCGAGGAGACGGTCAGCGGCCGCGACGCCGCCTGAGCACGACCGCGCTGCCGAGAACGCCGGCGACGGCGACGACGACACCGAATCCGGGCGTCGACGTACCCGAGCGGGATTCGGTCGACGTCGACTGATCGTTCCGGACCGGGACGTCGAAGTCAGCAGTCTGGTTCCCGTCCGGCCCTGCCACAGTAATTGTGATCGAGTCGTGCGTCTCGACCGCCGAGAGGTCGAAAGTGGCGTTCCAGGACCCATCCTCACCGACGGTCGCCGCTTGCGTCTTGAGGAACTGCGGGTCAGTCTCGCCCGCGGACTGGACGCGAATCTGCAGTTCGGTACCCGGATCGAGCGTCGTCGTTCCGGCGATCGTCACCTCCGCCGTCGACGAGACCGACTCCGTCTCGAGTTGAAACGGCTCCTCGTCCGCCTGTGCGGTCGCGGGGACGGCGGCCGCCGAGAGTACGAGCGTGGCGACGAGTGCGAGGGAGACGACCGAACGTGTCGCTGGTGCGCTGTGCTCGATCTCGCTTGCGATCTGTGCGATACGATCTGTTGGAGGGCTATCGATCATACCCACTCGGGGAGACGAGTGTGGCGGCCAAGTAGGCGGGGAATGCTTAAATCGTCGCTTGAGCGCCGCCGGGGGGGCTCGTGCTGCCTCCACCAGACCGACCGCTGGGCCGATCAGCCGACGAGCTGCCGCGTCGCGTCGGTAAGTGCGGCGGCCGCGCGCTCGACGTCGTCGACGTCGACGTACTCGCGTTCGGCGTGGGCGACGGCCCCCTCGTCGTCGGCGAGCACACCCGGACCGAAGACGACCACGGGGGCGGGCGAGAAGTACGACGCCTCGGTCGCGGCCGTGAACGGGCGGACGGTCCCGGATCCGCCGGCCCGCTCCGACGCGGCCGCGAGTGTCTGCACGAGGGCGTGCTCTTCGTCGGTCGCGAACGCCTCCAGAAACGGCGTCGGGCGGTCCGTGAGCGAGAAGTCGACGCCGACATCGTCGGCGACAGCGGCGCGAACGGCCGTTTCGAGTCCCGTTCGGAACTCCTCGGCCGTCTCCGGCGGGACGCTCCGGCGGTCAAGAACGAGTTCACAGTGCGCCGGGATCTGGTTCGTCGCGTCGCCGCCCGTCACGGTCGTCGGCGTCAGCGTCGCCGCGCCGAGTTGCGGATGCGGGTCCCGGTCGTCGTCGAACCGTCGAATCACCGCGAGTGCGGCTTCCAGTCCGGCGATGGCGTTCACGCCCGACGCCGGTTCGGCGGCGTGCGCGGCCGAGCCGGTGAGCGTGAGCGTTCCCTGGAAACGCCCCTTCGCGGCGGTGCAGACGTCCAGACCGGTCGGTTCGCCGACGACGTAGCAGTCGGCGTCGAGACCCAGCGCGGCCGCGCCCGTCGAGAGTTTCTCCTCGTCGGGCGTCACTGCGAGCGTCACGCGGGCGTCCTCGCGTGGGTCGACAGCGAAGAACGCGGCGAGAATAGCTGCGAGCGGCCCCTTCGCGTCGCAGGAGCCGCGGCCGCGGATGCGGGTCGTCTCGCCGTCCGCCTCCTCGCGCTCGAACGGTACGTGTGGAGAGACGGTGTCGATGTGGGTGTTGAAGACGAGATGCGTGTCCGCGTCGGATTCGGTGGCGCCCTTCGCGGCGAGCGTGTTGCCCGCGTCGTCGACGCGAGCGTCGAGGCCGTGGGCTTCGAGCGTCTCGACGAGGAACGCGCGCATCTCCTCGACGCTCTCGTTGGAGGCGATCGGAACGGCGTCTTCGAGGAACGCGACGGGATCGAAGTCGTCGTCGACCATCTACGCCGATCGGACGACGACGTCGAGTTCGCTCGCGAACTCCCGCTCGGCGGGGCCGGCGAGGGTTGCCGGTCCGTCGTCCGGCACGGTGATCTCCAAGTCGCCGCCCGGCGGGCTGACGGTCACGGGTGCGCTGCCGTCGACGAGGCCGAGGCGCTTTGCGACCGCGGCGACGGCGACGGCACCGGTCCCGCAGGACTGGGTCTCGCCCTCGACGCCGCGCTCGTAGGTCCGCTGTCGGAAGTGCGGATTGCCCTCGTCGTCCTCGACGCGGGAGGCGAGCGTGACGTTGGCTCCCTCCGGGAAGACGTCCGCGTGGCGGACGTCCGGTGCGACGGCTTCGAGGTCCACGTCGTCGACGTCGTCGACGACCGCGACCGCGTGGGGGACGCCGGTGTTCACCGCGGTGACGGTGAGGCCTTCGACGTCTTCTTCGACGAGTTCGGCGTCGCGAGCCAGCGGCACGTCACGAGGGGCGAAGGTGGGTTCGCCCATCTCGATGGTGACGTGGTCACCGTCGACATCCGCGCGGCGGGTACCGGCGGGCGTGTCGATCATCAGCACGTCCGAGCCGGTCTGTTCGGCGCCCCAGGCGGCGGCAACGCGGGCACCGTTGCCGCACATCGCGGCGACGGAGCCGTCCGGTTGGACGAGCGTCATCACGATGCGCGGCGGCGAGTACCGGTCTTCGAGTGCGAGAAAGAGAACGCCGTCCGCGCCGGTGCGCGGCGAGTCGTCGTGTGTCACGCCGGTCTCGCGGTCGCAGTGGGTCGTGGCGAACGCCGGGCGGTCGGGGATCGATTCGACGGCGTCGACGACGATGAAGTCGTTGCCGGTGCCGTGGTACTTCTCTACTGGTACGTGGTCGTGCAGTACGCTCATTGTTCTAGTTCGGTGAGGTCAGTCAGGGTTTCCCGTCGTCGGGCGAGTCGGACCGTCGTCTCCGAGAGGGCGACTTCCGCCGGCCGGGGTCGAGAGTTGTAGGTGCTCGACATCTCGTATCCGTACGCGCCCGCGTTCCCCACGGCGAGGGTGTTCCCCCGTCTGGGCCGCGAGAGCGGTCTGTGCTCGCACAGTACGTCCGCCGACTCACAAATAGGTCCCGCTACGGTGACGGGCATCGATTCGGCGTCGGCAGGTGCGGAGAGGTTCCGGATTTCGTGGTAGGCGTCGTACATCGCCGGGCGGAGCAGCGTCGTCATCCCGGCGTCGACGCCGACGACGGTGGCGTCGCGGGCCTCCTTGACCGTGTTGACCCGCGTGAGGAGCACGCCAGCATCTGCGGCGATGTAGCGTCCGGGTTCGATCGCGAGCGTCGCGTCGACCTCGCCGAGCGCCTCGCGCGTCGCGTCGGCGACGGCGGCGAGGTCCAACGGCGGTTCGTCGTCGCGGTACGGCACGCCGAACCCGCCGCCGACGTCGACGAACTCCAGGGAACCGACGCGGGATTCGACGTCGCGGGTGAGATCTCCCATCCGGCGGACCAACTCGCGGTGCTCCGAGAGGTCCTCACCGGAGATGCCGCTGCCCGCGTGGGCGTGGACGCCGACGAGGTCGAATTCGGCAGCCCACTGGTCTGCAAGGTCGGGCACGCGCTCGATCGGGATGCCGAACTTCGCGTTCGCACCGGTCTGGACCTTCTCGTGGTGGCCCGCGCCGACACCGGGGTTCGCGCGGATGCAGAGCCGCCCGTCGAAGCCGCGGTCGCGGAGGCGGTCGACGGTGTCGGCCGCGCCGACGGTGATCGTCAGCCCGGGGTGTTCGCGCCAGCGCTCGACGACCAGATCGAGGTCGCCGGCGGGCGGATTGACCGCCGTGTACTGGATTCGATCGCCAGAGAACCCGGCCTCGAAAGCGCGCTCGACTTCGCCGGCGGACGCGCACTCGACGTCGAGGCCGGCCTCGCGGACGGTTCGAAGCACGGACTGGCCGGTGTGGGCCTTCGCGGCGTACCGGACGTCGGCGCCGGGGAACGCGTCCAGAAGTCGGGTGCAGTTCGCTTCGACTCTACGGAGGTCGACGACGTAGAGCGGGGTCTCGTACTCCTCGGCGAGTGCGAGGAGCGTCTCCTCGTCCCACTCGTCGAGGCGGCGAACCGCCGGCCCGCCGTCGCCGCCCTCGCTCATTCCCGAAGCGCCTCCTCGCGGCGGGTCTTATCGAGCGTGTCGTCTTCGATGTCGAGCGCGACGACCGCCGGCTTGTACGCGCCGGACTCGAAGAGGTCGTGGTCGCCGAGCGAGGACTCGACGTAGCGGGTGAACGCGCGGCGGTTCGACGGGAGGTGGCCGTAGATGACTTCCTCCTCGACGAGGTCGTAGACCGGAATCCGGGGGCTGAGAAGCGTGTTCTCGCCGACGACGGTGTTCTCGCCGACGTGGAAACCAGAGGTGACGCGACAGCCCGCGCCCAGCGAGACGCCGTCCTCGATGATCACGGGCGCGTCCTCGACCGGTTCGAGCACGCCGCCGATGAGCGTGTTCGCGCCGAGTTTGACGTTCTCGCCCAGTTGGGCACAGGACCCGACGGTGTCGCAGGAGTCGACGAGCGTGCCGTCGTCGACGTACGCGCCGATGTTGACGAACGACGGCGACATCATAATGCAGTCCGAGCCGAGGTACGCACCGCGTCGGATCGCCGTCCCGTCGGGCGTGTTGCGGGTGCCGCGCCCGCCGAGGTCGGTGGTCGAGCGCAGCGGCAGGACGTCGTAGTACGTGACGCCGCCGTACTCGCGGGGGAGCGTCTCCCGCAGGCCGAAGTTCAGGAGAATGCCCTGCTTGACCCACTCGTTGACGACCCAGCCGTCGGGGCCGCTCTCGCCAACCTGCTCGGCCGCTCGCACGTCACCCGTTTCGAGGGCTTCGAGGAAGGCGTTGAGCGTCGAGTCGATCGCAGAGCCCGCGGTGTCGGCGGAGAGTTCGTCGTCCTGGTAGCGCTGCCACAGGTCCGTCACGTCGGATTCGAGTCCCATTGTCAGTGTGCTCCTGTGTCACTCTCGTCACTGTCGGCATCTAAGACTTCGTCGAAATCGTAGCGACCGGCGTCGCGTCCGGCGAGCCAGGCTGCCGCGTCGAGCGCGCCGGCGGCGAAGATGCCGCGCGAACCGGCCCGGTGGGTCAGTTCGAGTACCTCGTCGTTGCCGGCCAAAAGGACCTCGTGTTCGCCCGTGACGTCGCCCGCGCGGCGGGCGTGGACGCCGATCTCGTCGCCCTCTCGCGGCTGTTCGCCGACGCGGCCGTTGACGCGCTCGGCGTCGGCGCCGCGGACCTCGTCGACGTCGTCGAGGATCGAAAGCGCCGTGCCGGAGGGCGCGTCGCGCTTGCCGTTGTGGTGGGTCTCCGTCAGTTCGATGTCGTAGCCGGGGAGCGCCGCGACGGCCTCCCTGACGGCCCGTCGGAGCGCCGCCACGCCGCGCGAGAAGTTCGACGCCTTCAGGAAGGGGACGGCTTCGGCGACCTCGCCGAGTTCGGTCCGCTGGAGTTCGCTGTAGCCGGTCGTCCCGACGACGACCGCGACGTCGTTCGCCGCGGCCGTGCGGAGGTATTCGACGCTCGCGCCCGGGACCGTGAAGTCGACGAGGACGTCGACGTCGTGTTCGGCAAGCGCCCCATCGAGTTCAGTATCGTCGACGACGGTGTCGGCAGCCGGGACGTCACCGCTGGGGAATGCCCCGGGCGATTGAGTCGCTGCGAGGACGAACTCGACGTCGTCGCGGTCGGCCGCGGCGGCGAGGAGTTCGCCGCCCATCCGACCGCTCGCGCCCGTGATCGCGACGCGGAGACCGCCGCTCATCTATACTGCCTCCGTCTGCTCGCGCTGCTCCGCGTCGGCTTCGAGATCCGCGAGGATTTCTTCGAGTTCCGCGCGCGGCTCCGCGGAGAGGTCGGTAAGCGGCGAGCGGAGCTTCCCGGGGGCGTAGCCGCGAATCTCCATCGCGGCCTTGACCGGGATGGGATTCGTCTCGACGAAGAGCTGTCGGAACAGCGGCGAGAGCTCGAAGTGAAGCTCGCGGGCGCGGTCCATCTCGTCTTCGAGCGCGGCGTCGACGAGGTCGACCATCCGCTCGGGTTCGACGTTGCCGGCGACGGAGATGACACCGCGGCCGCCGAGCGAACAGATCGGCAGCGTCAGCGCGTCGTCGCCCGCGAGCACCGACAGGTCTTCCTCGCGTGTGTACTCGATGACCTCTGAAATTTGGCTGATGTCGCCGCTCGCGGCCTTGTACGCCGTGATGTTCTCGTGTGAAGCCAGCGCAGCGACCGTCTCGGGTTCGATGTTCTGGCCCGTGCGGCTCGGCACGTTGTAGACGATCTGTGGGAGATCGACCGCGTCGGCGATCGCGAGGAAGTGCTCGCGGAGCCCCGCCTGTTCGGGCTTGTTGTAGTACGGCGAGATGAGGAGCAGTCCGTCAGCGCCGGCGTCGGCAGCGCGCTGTGAGAGGTCGAGCGCCTCGTGGGTCGAGTTCGAGCCGGAGCCGGCGATGACGGGGACGTCGTCGACGGCTTCGACGACCGTCTCGACGACCTCGATGTGTTCGTCGTGCGTCAGCGTCGCGCTCTCGCCGGTCGATCCGGCGGGCACGAGTCCGGCGACGCCGGCGGCTTCGAGGCGCTGGGCGTCGGCGGCGAGCGTTTCGTGGTCGATCTGTCCGTCGTCGGTGAACGGCGTGGTCATCGCGGGGAACACGCCGGTGAAGTCGATCTGTGTCATCGTTGGTAGGGGGTACTGCGAGTCGCAGTCGGTAGGGTGTATCGGTTGGTCGTCGGTCGACCGTCGGTGCGCGCCCGGTCGTAGGGTCGCCAAAGACGGGGATGCCACTCCCGCCTAGAGCGTTAAGGCGCGCGTTTTTTACCGATGAAAAGAAGGCCACGTACCGCTGGCGAACGGGGCGAATCCGTCGCAGGCGTCGTGGCGCGCGTCACAGTTCACAGACATCCCTCCCGCATAATATACGTTTCGCCGTCGGGCGCAGATCCGCTGCACCACCGGGACCGACGGGACCGGACATTCATGTAGTGTGGCCTCCCCAGAGACTGTATGACCGAAATTCACCCGAGTCAGCGGGTGGCGATGCTCGCAGACGCCCAGAACCTCTATCACACGGCCCAGAGCCTCTACTCGCGGAACATCGACTACTCCGCGCTGTTGGAGAAGGGCGTCGCCGGACGCGACCTCACCCGCGCGATCGCGTACGTCATTCGCGCGGACGCGCCCGAAGAGGAGAGCTTCTTCGACGCGCTCGTCGACATCGGCTTCGAGCCGAAGATCAAGGAGATCAAGACGTTCGGCGACGGCTCGAAGAAGGCCGACTGGGACGTCGGGATGAGTCTCGACGCCGTCACGCTCGCGAACCACGTCGACACGGTCGTCCTCTGTACGGGCGACGGCGACTTCTCCAGGCTGTGTTCGCACCTGCGTCACGAGGGCGTCCGCGTCGAGGTGATGGCCTTCGAGGAGTCGACGGCCGAAGAGCTGATCGAGGCTGCGGACACGTTCCTCGACCTCTCGGAGCGAAAAGAGACGTTCCTGCTGTAAGCGCGGTGTCGGAGGCGGCCTCCGTCGGGCGGCGACGTCGTTTCAGGCGGCGCGAGCGTCGCCCGTACCCGCACGGAGGAGCGCGAGCGCCGAGCCGGCGACGGCGATCGCGGCGACGGCGGCAGCGAGGAGGTTGCTGACGCCCGTCTCGAAGAGGAGGCCACTGCTCGCGACGAGGAGCAGTGCCCCGATCGCGACCAGTCGCACGTTGACAGCCATACCACAATCCCAGTTCCCACCGGTATATATACGTTTTCGAGTCGCGGTCGGTGTGCGAGCGTCGCGCACAGAAGTGAGAACGGCACATAGGAGAAAAACCGCAGATCGTCCCGTGTGCGAAGAACCGCACTCAGGCCCCGGGTCGCCACTTTCCGAAGCAGGCCCGGACGTCTGCTCCTCGGACGTGGACCGCGAGTGTCTTGACGGTCGGCCCGGAACGACCGGGTATGACTGACGCGAACCGCGAGAAGACGCTCGCGGAACTGCGGACGATCGCCGACTACCAGTTCGGCGCGGGCGCGGGCGGGGCGCTGTTTCCGAACGACGGCAGCGAGTCGTTGACGATCCGCCGGTCGACGAGCGGCCGGCCGCGACAGATCGTCTCGGCGGACGGCCGCGTCGTCTCCTACGGGACCGACGGCCGGTTCACCCTCGGCGTCGCCGGCGGACGACGACTCGTCGACGCGCTCGATCGGCCGACCGCCCGCGTCGTCGTCGGCGAGGAGAGCGAACCGTTCGTCCGCGACGGCAAGAACGCCTTCGCGAAGTTCGTCCGCGACGTCGACCCGGCGGTCCGGCCGGGCGACGAGGTCGCCGTCGTCCTCGACGACGACACCGTCATCGCGGTCGGCCGCGCGGAACTCTCCGCGGACGCGATGGCGGACTTCCAGACAGGGATGGCGGTGCACGTACGCGAAGGCGCAGAGGCGAAAGCGGAAGCCGACGGCGACTGAGTCGTGGGGCGACGCGAGTTTTAGAGCCCGAGCGCCGTCAGGAGCGGGACGCCAGTAGCGAGCGCACCGACGAGATAGCCGCCGATAGCTCCGCCGTTCAGCAGCGGGAGTCCGGCGTGGGCGCGACCTTTCAGCACCATCCACAGCAGCGTGAACAGGCCGGCGAACGTCCCGATCATCGCCGTCAGTGCCGGGAGATTGAGCGCCGGGAGCCCGGGGACGCCGAGCGACGGCGCGAGCGACGCCGGGAGGAAGAACGCCGCGCTGGCGATGATCACCGTGGGCATCACGGCGTCCCCGAGACCGATGAAGAACGCGTCGCGGACGTCGTCTTCGTCTGCCGGGGCCCCGTCTTCGTCCGCGGGCGTCTCGTCGTCGGCTATCGGTGCCTCGTCGGACTCGTCGCTCTCGGACTCGGTATCGCCTTCGGACCCCGTCTCAGCAGTCTCCGCGCCCGCCCCGTCGGTGTACGTCGCCGACTGTTCGTCACCGTCGTCGACGGCCGCCGTTTTCGCGTCTAAAAGCGAGTACGAGAGCGTCGTGGGGACGACCAGGACGACCGGGAGGTTCAGATCCATCACGCCCTCCGCCAGATCGAGCATATGTTCGGTGCCGTAGACGCTGATGGCGTCGTAGACGGCGAGGATCGAGAGCAAGACGATAGCCGGCAAGAGTCCGAAACTGATCCCGAACAGGCCCGCCGCGCCCGCCCCCATCAGGACGCCCGCGGCGTCGATGACGTACCACTCGGGGTGGACGACCAGAAGCGCCGCGAGGACGAGCGACGCGCCGATCGCAGCTAGCGGCGAGAGGAACACCGAGAAGACGTACCACGCCAGCGACGCGGCGGCGAGGACGACGAATCCCTGGACGAGCCAGTCGAGGTCGAATTTGAACGCCGCGAGCATCGCCGCCGTCGCGACGAGAATCGCGCCGATGTAGAGCAGGCTGTTCGTCGGATCGGAGGGGTCCTCGACGGTCTGATACCCCTGTTCGTAGAAGGTCGGCACGAGCGCCAGCGCGCCGAGTTGCACGAGCAAGAACAGCAGGGCGGCGAACCCGACGCCGGCGGCGACGCGTCTTCGCATACGCTCTGAGTTGCGGCCGACGCACTATGGGAATTGTGTTTCGGGCTTCGGCGGTGGAACGCGACCGCGCTCAGCGCGCGTACAACCGCGTGCCGACGACCGACGCCGGAGACACGTCGCTCGCGGGCGTGACGGCGACGTAGGGCCGAGTGACCGGGCCGAAGACGTCGACGACGCGGCCGACCGTCGAGAGCGACTCGTCGACGGCCTCCGCGCCGATGTCGGGGTGGTCGGCGTCGTCGCAGCGGACGATGAGGAGGTTCTGTGCCATTCGAGAGACGGTGCCGAGGCGCTGCATCTCAGCCCCGGAGGATCCCGACGTAGGCGGCGACCGCCTGCACGAGGTCGTTCTTCGTCGAATCCTCGGCACCTTTCACGAGCACGCGCCCCCGAGCGTCCCACTCGCGGGGGTGCGTTACGTCGCGTTCGATGACGGCGTCGTAGCCGATCTGCTGGACGGCCTGCGCGATCTCGTCGACCGTCGGATCCTCGACGGCGTCGTCGAGCGGGACCCGTCGCCCGTCCTCGCGGGAGACGGACGCGTCGAGGTAGCGCGGCCAGATGACGTTCTCGACAGCCATAGTCGAACGACCGCGGCGCGCCCGTAATACGGTTGTGGTCCGAATCCGGCGCGCGAGGGCGATCGAGGGAGGCGATCGGGGACCGATTCGGTGCCGAAAGACACCTGAAGCGTGGTTCTTTATCCGACCGCGCCCCACCGGACGGCTATGGACCCCGATCTCTCGCAACTCGACGCCTATCTCGACGCCGACGGACACGACGGCTACCTCGTCGACGCCGACAGTTCGGACTCGACGCAGCGCTACCTCTCGGGATTCGATGCACCCGACCCGTTCGTGACCGTCTACACGCCCGAGAGGACGGCGCTGCTCGTCTCGGCGCTGGAGTACGGTCGCGCCAAGAAAGAGAGCCGAGCCGACGACGTGTCGCGGCTCGCCGACTACGACTACCGCGCGCTCGTGGCCGAGCACGGTGGAAGCGAGGCGAAGGCGCGCGTCGTCGCCGCGTGGCTCGACGACCACGGCGTCGACAGCGTCGCCACCCCTGAGCGGTTCCCACTGGGACCCGCCGACCATCTCCGCGAGCGCGACGTCGCGGTCGCGCCCGAAACCGAGGACGTCGTGACGGATATCCGCGCGCGAAAGACGCCCGGGGAGATCGAACACATTCGCACGGCCCAGGAGGCCAACGAAGCGGCGATGCGGGCGGCAGCAGAGTTGCTCGAAGATGCCACGGTCGTCGAATCGGGCGACGGAGACGCCGAAACAGCCGACGTCGACCACCAGATTCTCCGCTACGACGGTGACGTTCTGACCAGCGAGCGCGTCAAAGAGGAGATCGAGGTCACGCTGCTCCGTCACGGCTGCGCGCTCGACGAGACCATCGTCGCCTGCGGTGCGGACGCCGCAGACCCGCACGATCGAGGGAGCGGTCCGCTGCGGCCGAACGAGCCGATCATCGTCGACATCTTCCCCCGCTCGAAGGCGACGAAGTACCACGCCGATATGACGCGGACGTTCGTGAAAGGCGAACCGACCGAGACCGTCCGCGAGTGGTTCGAGTTGACTCACGAGGCGCTCGACGCCGCTCTCGACGCCGTCGAGGCGGGCGTGACCGGCGCAGCCGTCCACGACGCCGCCTGCGACGTCTACGAGGACGCGGGCCTGCCGACGCTCCGTTCGGACCCGACGACCGAGACGGGATTCATCCACTCGACGGGGCACGGCGTCGGCCTCGACGTACACGAGCTGCCGCGGGTCTCGCCCGACGGCGGCGAACTGCGGCCGGGGCACGTCATCACGATCGAGCCGGGGCTGTACGATCCAGCGGTCGGCGGCGTTCGGATCGAAGATCTCGTCGTCGTCACCGAGGACGGCTACGAGAACCTCACCGAACACCCGATCGAACTACAGCTCTGACGGAGCGCACCCGTCAGCTTATAAAAACAGTACGATCAGCTCGATGACTCGCCGGCGCTCTCGGATCCGTTCGGCTGGCGGTGCTTCTCGTCGCGATACGACTGAAGAAGCGACTCCAGCGCCTCGCCGGTCTTCGGCGTGAGTACGCCGGCGGCCTGGCGAACCACGTCGTCGTCTTCGAGCAGAAACGCGTAGATCGTCTGTTCGCCGAGGATCCCGAGGCGGCGTCGGAACGCCTGCTTGTCGACCGAGAGGAAGACCGTATTGTCGTGCGTGCGCTGGCGGGCGCTGGCGGGCGACATTCCGCCCATCGATTGTGGCGGGAGCATCCCGCCCTTGCCGCAGACGGTAAGCTCGTAATACCCGAAGTGGTCGAACCGCTCGCACAGCTCGGAAGCGAACTGTCGCCACGAGTTGACGAGCGACCGTTGTCGTTGATGAAAGCTAACGACGACGAGCGTCTGCTCGCCGTGCAAGTCGTCGGGAAGCGTCAGTCGACGCCCCTGTGTGTCTCTCCCGGAGACCGTAGGAAACTTCATCGGTGATTACTTTCTCTATTCCCCTATTGTTATAGAGCGATTACGCGCGTGTTCATCCCCATACTGTGCGGCGATAGCAGTCGCTGTGCCGTCAGCATACGCTGTCGGTCTGGCCGACCGGCCAGTTTTGCGACGGTACAGACTCCTTTCCCCCACCTAGACACGGGTAACCACTCGGTTAAACGTATTCCTCTGAATATCAGCGCTGATTCCGGCAGTAGCTCACAAGTCGTCCGGAGTCGCCCCCGAAACCGTCACCGAACCCCTTTTGATTGGGGCGGCGCGTAGTCGGCGGCGATGGAGGTACTCGTCGTCGGAGCCGGCGCGATGGGTCGCTGGGCCGGCGAGACGCTCGCGGCGGAGTTCGACGTGGCGTTCGCCGACCGGGACTGGGCTGTCGCGAGCGCCGCCGCGGACGCAGTGGAGGGTCGTGCCGTCGCGCTCGATACGACGGAAACGTTCGACGTGGTCTGTCTCGCCGTGCCGATCAGTGCGGTCCGGGACGCGGTGGCGGCCCACGCCGAGCGTGCCGAGCGCGCGATGCTCGACGTCACCGGCGTGATGGCCGACCCCGTGGAAGCGATGCGGGAACACCTGCCGGACCGCGAGCGCGTCAGCCTACACCCGCTTTTCGCCCCGGAGAACGCCCCCGGGAACGTCGCGGCGGTCGTCGACGCCGCCGGCCCAGTCACGGATGCCGCGCTCGACGCCATCGCCGACGCCGACAACCGCGTCTTCGAGACGGACCCCGCCGAACACGATTCGGCGATGGAGACCGTGCAAGCGGGAGCGCACACGGCGGTCCTCGCGTACGCGCTGGCGGCCGAGGACGTCCGCGAGGAGTTCGCGACGCCGATTTCCAGCGTCCTGTCTGACCTCGTCGACACCGTGACCGAAGGGACCCCGCGCGTCTACCGGGAGATTCAGGAGTCGTTCGAGGGTGCCGACGCCGTCGCGGAGGCCGCACGCCGCGTCGCCGACGCCGAGGGCGACGCCTTCGAGCAGTTGTACGAAGAGGCCAGACAGCGACAGCGGAAGCACGCCGAGAGGACCGAAGACGGTCACGGGGACACAGAATGATCGACCGCGAGGCCGTGCGCGCGAACGCGAAGTACCTGCGAAACGTCCGCCCGATCGACCCCGAAGAGATCCACGAGTACATCGACGGGACGCCGCATCCGGCCGTCGTCCGCGAAACACTCCGCGAGGAGGCGTACGACCTCGGCCTCAGAGAGCGCGAAGACGGCACGTTCGTTCCGGTCAGCGAGGACCCCGCGCCGCAACCGGGATGGGAGCCCGACACGTTTCCCGAACCGTACGCGTTCGCGCTGGAAGACCTGCTCGTCGAGCGCTACGGGGCGAACTGGCATCGCGGCGAGAGCGGCGACCAGTTACGGGAGACGATCCGCCGACTCAAAGAGGACTACTACCGGCAGAACCCCGTCGAATACGACGCGGTGGCGGCGCTCGGGTACGCGATATATCACCTCTCTGACTACTACGCGGCGGTCGGCTACGTGCTCGACGACCTCGCAGAGCGTGAGCACCTCCCCCGAACGCTTCGCGTCCTCGACGTCGGCGCGGGGACTGGCGGGCCGGCGCTCGGGCTGCACGACTATCTGCCGGAGGACGCCGTCGTCGACTACCACGCCGTCGAGCCGTCCGCATCGGCCGACGTGCTCGAACGGATGCTGAAAGAGACGGGACGGAACTTCCGGACGACGGTCCACCGCGAGACCGCCGAGGCGTTCGAGCCCGAGAGCGAGTTCGATCTCGTCCTCTTCGCGAACGTGCTGAGCGAACTCGACGACCCCGAAGCCGTCGCGTCGCGGTACCTCGACGCCGTCGCGGACGACGGCTCGTTCGTCGCCATCGCACCCGCCGACCGCAACACCAGCACGGGGCTCCGCGACGTCGAGCGCGCGCTCGCGCCGCCGGCGTCTGCGGTGTCGGTTTACGCGCCGACGCTCCGACTGTGGCCGGGCGAAGCCCCCTCCGATCGCGGCTGGTCGTTCGACCGCCGCCGCGACGTCGCTGCACCGCCGTTCCAGCACCGCCTCGACGAGGCCGGGACGGCCGACGCTGGCGTGGAGTCCACGGCCGAGACAGGGGCCGGGTCTGCGGCCGACTCGGAGTCAGAGACAGTCCCCGAGTCCAGCGGGCGCACGCCCGGGGACGGCACGTTCAGAAACGAGACGGTCCAGTTCTCCTACGCGATTCTGCGGCCTGACGGAGCGCGCCGCGCGGACGTCCTTGCCGACCCGGATCGGCACGCGAAGATGGCCGAGATGGAGCGACACGTCACGAACCGCATCGACCTCCTCGCGGTGAAGTTGAGCCGCGACCTGACCGACAGCGACGACGCCAATCCCCTGTTCAAAATCGGCGACGGCAGCGAGTCGGTCGAACACTACGCGGTCTCGACCACGCGCGACCCGCTGAACGAGGCGCTTCTCACGGCCGACTACGGCGACGTGCTGGCGTTCGAGAACGTCCTCTGTCTGTGGAACGGCGACGAGGGCGCGTACAACCTCGTCGTCGACGACGGGACGTTCGTCGAGGTCGTCGCGTGAGTCGGATCGTCCCACGCTGATCCGTCTCGCTGACTCATCCCTTCCGGGATACCGCCTCTGAAGACCGCCACGGGCGGTACACCTTTCCGCCGTCCCGCGAAGATACCGGTATGAGCGATTCGCTCTCTGTACTCTTGACGAACGACGACGGCATCGACGCCGTCGGATTCCAGGCGCTGTACGAGGAGCTCTCGGCGTTCACAGACGTGACTGCTGTCGCGCCCGCGAACGACCAGAGCGCCGTCGGACGCCAGCTCTCGAACGACGTCGCCGTCCGCGAGCACGACCTGGGATACGCGATCGACGGCACCCCCGCCGACTGCGTCGTCGCCGGCCTCGAATCGCTGTGTCCGGACGTCGACGTCGTCGTCGCCGGCTGTAACAAGGGCGCAAATCTCGGGGCGTACGTCCTCGGTCGGTCGGGAACCGTCAGCGCGGCCGTCGAATCGGCGTTCTTCGACGTCCCGGCGATCGCCGTCTCGCTGTACGTCCCCGGCGACGGCGACACGCCGTGGCGCGAGCAGGCCACCGACCCCGCAGACTTCGTGAACGCGACGCGCGCGACGACGTACCTGCTCGAACACGCGCTCGGCGCGGGCGTGTTCGAACAGGCGGAGTATCTGAACATCAACGCGCCCATCGTCGACCCGGAGAGCGGCCCCGCACCGCTCGAAATCACGCGCCCGTCGACCCAATACGAGATGACGGCCGAACACGACGGTAACGGTCGGATCACGCTCCACGACGGCATCTGGGAGATGATGCGCGCGGGCGACATCCCGGATCCGGAAGGCACCGACCGCCGCGCGGTCGTCGAGGGCAAGGTGTCGGTCTCGCCGCTGACCGCGCCGCACACGACCGAGCATCACGAAGCCCTGGACGGACTCGCCGAGACGTATCTCGACGCGACCTAACGACGAGATCTGGAGAACGCCAGCACGCGCACGCCGTCGCTCAGTCGAGGACGGCGACGAACCGCAACCGCCGGTAGTCGGCGGTCCACGTTCCGTCGTCGTAGAGGTCCTCTCGGAGTCGGTCTTCGACCGCCGAGACGACGGCACCGCGTTCTGATTCCGGCACCGGACCGAGGAGCCGGTCACCAAACATCTCGATCCACGCCGCCAGGCCGTTTTCGCCCTCCTCGAGTTCGGTCGGGCGACCGAACAGGCGCGCGTAGCGGACCTCGAATCCGTGATCTTCGAGGCGTGTGGCGTGTTCGCCGACGGTCGGGAAGTACCAGGGCTCCGTCGGCGGTTCGTACCCGCGCGCGTCCAGTTCGGTCTGGATCGCCCCGACGATGATGCCGACGTTCCCCGTACCGCCCAGTTCGGCGACGAACCGCCCGCCGGGTTCGAGCGCCTCCGCCACCGCGTCGATGACGTCGTCCTGCTCGTGGATCCAGTGGAGGGCGGCGTTCGAGAACACGGCGTCGAACGGTTCCTCGACGTCGAAGTCGCGGGCGTCGACCCGGACGAACTGCCGGTCGGGATGGGCCTCGCGTGCGGTCTCGATCATCTCGGCCGACTGGTCGATGCCGACGACCTCCGCGCAGGCGTCCGCGATACGGTCGGTCAGATGTCCCGTGCCGCAGCCGAGATCGAGGATCCGCTCGTCCGGTTGCGGGTCGAGTAGTTCGACGACGTCGGAGCCGTACTCGTAGACGAACGAGTGCGACCCGTCGTAGGCCGTCGTGTCCCAGTCGTTCGTGTCGTCGGAGCCATCGGCGTCTGGGGTGTCGTCCGTGTCTGTAGTGTCGTCCGCGTCTGTGGCGTCGCGCACGTCACCGGCCGTGTCCTCTCTCGGAGCGGTCATTGGCCCCAGTTGCACCTGCGATCCTATAAAGAGCGTTCGGGACGCCGCGGCGACAGAAGGGAAACGCTCTTTTCGGGTACGGACGGATATCGAGCATATGAGCGACGGGGACGACGAGACGGCTGCCGATGCGGAGGAGACGGCGGCGTCGGACGAGTCGACAGACGCGACGCCCGAAACCCTGAACGAACGCCTCGACGACGTCGAATCCGCCCTCGAGGGCGCGGAGACGGAGGCAGACTTAGACGACGTCGAGTCCGACCTCGACGGGATCGAGTCGGACCTCGAAGCCGCGGATCTGCCCGAACCCGACGAGGACGACGAAGACGCAGAGGATCCGCGCGCGGAGCTCGAATCGCGCGTCTCCGACCTCCGCGACGACTTGGGGTCCCAGCGCGGCCCGTACGCGAGCGACGTCGTCGACGAGATCGAGTCCGCGCAGTCGAAGGTGACCGACACCCAGTGGACCGAACAGGGCGAATCCGAGATCGTCGACGTCGTCTCCGCCTTCGCCGACGCCGTCGCCGGTGAGCTGGACGCCGACGTCCCGCTCGACGGTGACGACGAGGACGCCCTCGTGGCGGCACTCGACGACGCGATCGCGGCCGTCGAAGCCGCGGACCTCGACGCCGACGAGGACGCCGAGACGATCGCGTCGCTCCTGGAGGCGACCGACGACCTCGAAGCCGGTCTCGAAGACGCCCAAGAGTGGGACGACCTGGAGACGAACGAGCAACTGATGGCCCAAGGCTTCTACGACGTCCTGGGTCACTACAAGGACTACCCGCCGGAGCTGTCGGCGCTCAAAGAGTGGGAGAAACGCGGCCGCGTCGATATGGTGCTGCTCGCGAAGGATAGCCTCCAGTCGGAGTTTATGCAGGAGCACTGTATGGACGCGCTCGTCCGGATGGCGAACCCCGAGGCCTTCGAGGAGATGCACCAACTCGCCCAGCGCCGCGACAAGGCGGCGATCAAGGCGCTCGGCCGAATGGGTGATGGAGCAGCGGAGGCCGTCGAGACGCTCGTCGAGTACGTCGACGCCGACTCCGATCCGGCGCTCCAGAAGGTGACGCTCCGCGCGCTCGGCGAGATCGGGTCGACGGAGGCGACGCAGGCGATCGCGGACAAACTGGAGATGGACAACGACAACGTTCGGCCGTACGCCGCACGCGCGCTCGGCCTCATCGGCGACACGCGCGCGGTCGCGCCCCTCGCGGACACGCTGGCCGACGACGAGAGCGACACCGTCCGCGCCGCCGCGGCGTGGGCGCTCCGGCAGATCGGCACCGAAGAAGCTCTCGAAACCGTCGCCGAGTACACCGACGAACGCTCTTTCCTCGTCCAGCACGAGGCCGACCTCGCGACCGACGCGCTCGGCGACGGCGACGCCGACGCGGAAGCGCCGACGGCGTAACCGGACGGCGACCGCGTAACTGGGCGGCGACTGCGTACGTTCAAATAGGATCGCCGGGCCAGACGCGCCGTGGTATCACGAGCGCGTCGTACGGGGGCCGCAGGCGGCTATGTCGCAGTTGATCGGACGACTGCCCAGTTCCCCGTCTCTCCCGAAGCGTATCGGCTCGTCTGCGTGCTCCTCCTCGTTGCTGCCGGGATCGCTGGAGCCGTCGCGCCCGTTGCGGCCGCGTCTTCGGGGCCCGATGTCACGTCTTCCACGGCAAACACCACCGATGGATCACCCGCAGGGCCGCACATCGTCGCCGCGTTTCCGGATCCGGTCGCAGACGGCGACGTCGGCGAATTCGTCGTCGTCGACGCCGCGAGTGCGTCGAACCTGACGCTCTCGGACGGCGAGTCGAATATCAGCGTCCCCTCGGCCGGCACCGTCGCGTTGTCCGCGGCGCCGAACGCGACGCGACCGCTCGTCGACGTGCCGGTCGTCCGAGCCTCGCTCTCGCTGGCGAACGCCGGTGAACGACTCGTCCTTCGTCGAGACGGCGTCACCGTCGATCGTGTCGCCTACGACCGCGCTCGCGAAGGCGAGCGGTTGAACGCGACGACCGGCCGGTGGACGCCGCGTGGGTTGTCTCCACGGTCGGTCGTCGCGACGGGACCGGCGACCGCGACGACGTTCGTCCTCCCAGATTCGCCCGCAGTGCCGCTCGAAACGCTCCAGCGAGCCGAGACGCGGGTCTTACTCGCCGGCTACACGTTCGCCTCGCCCCGCGTCGCCGACGCGCTCCTCGCCGCGGCCGACCGCGGCGTCCGCGTGCGCGTGCTCCTGGAAGGCGGCCCAGTCGGCGGAATGACGACCAATCAGCGCGAACAACTCGACCGCCTCGTCGCGGGCGGCGTCGACGTCCGCGTGGTCGACGGCCCGCACGCGCGCTTTTCGTATCACCACCCCAAGTACGCCGTCAGCGACGACGACGCGCTCGTGTTGACGGAGAACTGGAAGCCGGCGGGAACCGGGGGTCGGGACAGCCGTGGGTGGGGGGTCCGCGTTCACTCCGAGCAGACGGCCGACGAACTCGCCGCTGTCTTCGCTCACGACGCCGACGGCATCGACGCCGTGCCGTGGCGCGAACACCGCCGAACTGCCTCGTTCGTCGAAGAGGACCCGGCTTCGGGGTCGTACGATACTGGATTCGCCCCCGAAACGGTCACTATCGAACACGTGCGAGTGCTGACGGCCCCCGGAAACGCGGGGACTGCCGTCAGGAGCGAAGTCGCCGGTGCAGAGGCCCGCATCGCCGTCCTGTCACCACGGCTCGATCCGGACGGGCCCTACTTCGCGTCGCTCGTCGCCGCCGCCGAGCGCGGCGTCGACGTTCGCATCCTCCTCTCGAACGCGTGGTACGACGCGGAGTCGAATCAGGCGGTCGTCGAGCGGGCGATGCGCCTCCGCGAGCGTGGCCTCCCGATCGAGGCGCGGATCGCTCGCCCGGCCGGACGGTTCGGGAAAGTCCACGCGAAAGGCGCGGTGATCGACGGGGAGACGGTCATCGTCGGCAGTCTCAACTGGAACGAACACGCGGCGACCGAGAACAGGGAAGTCTCCCTCGCGCTCGACGGCGAGGCGGCGGCGACGTACTACGGACGGGTCTTCACAGCGGATTGGGACGCCGCCGGAGCCGGCGGATCGAGCGGCGAACGAACGAGTAATCGAGAGGGGATGCAGAACAGAAAGCGGACGCTCACGATGGCACTCGGCGCGCTTTCGGCGGCGTCGCTCGCCGGCTTCGTCCTTCGCCGAACGGTGGACTTCGAGTGAGAAGTGCGGCCTGCGTCTGCGTTTTCGGCGGCGCGCTTAGGCCTCGGTGTCGACGACGGCCTGCGAGGAGAGTTCCTCGTCGAGTTCGGCGTCGGCCATCTTGTCGACGAGGCTCTCGATGACCTCGGTGCGCATCCCCTTGACGAACTTGATCGATCCGACGACGAGGTGGCCGCCACCGGAGACGCCGCCGCCGACGACTTCCTCGTTCAGTTCCGCGACCATCCGCGGGATGTCGAGGCGGACACCGTCGGACCGAAGGACGGCGAAGTCGGGTCCGTAGCCGATCGTGATGACCGGCTCGCCGTGTTCGCGGACCTTTCGGTCGTGGAGCTTTCCGGTGGTCTTCCCCGGCGCGGGGTAGGTGAAGCGGTGGGCCCACTCGTCGAGGTCGACAGTGTAGAGGTGGGCGTCGGACTCCAACCGCTCGTGTTCGAGGTGAGAAGCGGCGGCGTCCATCTGCCGTTCGACGTCGCGCTCGGCGCGGCTCGCGAGGAAGTCGACCAGTTCCTGGTGTCGGTCCTCGTCGTCGCAGCCGACGTTCAGCACGTCGTTGACGAGCGACTGACCGTCGTTGTAGCGCAGCCAGTGGGCCGCGTAGTCGAGCGCCTCGCCGACGTCGAGCAGACGCTCGCGGTCGTAGCCCTCAGACTCGGCGAGCGAGACGAAGTCTTCCATCGCCTCGGCCTTCGAGCGGTCGGCCAGGCCCGCGACGGCCGGGACGTGACGGAGTTCCTCGGTCACGTCGGGGTCGATCATCCGCGCGAGTTCGACGCACATCATCCCCGTCGTGATGCGGTAGTCCTCATCGTAGAGGTAGGGGTTGACGTGGGCGTCGAGGAGGTCGTCGACCGCCTCCGGGTCGGGGTGGTGGTGGTCGACGACCGCGATCGGCACGTCGTAGTGTGCGAGGTTCTCGTAGGCGGGGACGTCCTCCTCGGTGGAGCCGTTGTCGAGCATCAGGAGGAGCGGGAGCCGCTGGCCGTGCCGCGCACGGCCTTCGAGCGCGAAATTCAGGTCGCGCGTGACGTCCTCCATCTCGTAGAACGGCGCTTTCGAGGGAAGTCGCTTGACGAGGTGCCGCGAGGCGTCGTCGTCGTCGTGGACGGCCTCGATGAAGTTCTCCAGGGCCAGCTGAACTGGCACGGAGGCGCACATCCCGTCGCCGTCAGCGTGGTGTCGAACGCGGATCGGACGCCCTTCCAGCACCGTCCGTCGCAGCAGGCGAGCGACCTCGCGAAGGTCGTCGCGGAGTTTCTCGAACGCCGGCCACTCGACGAGTGACTCGACGTCCTCGGGCGCTGCGCGTTCCTCGAACGCGGCGTCGAGGCGTTCGCGGGCCTCGGCCATCGCCTCGCCGTCGAGTCGAGTCATCGAGTCGACTTCGAGCTGGAGCGAGCCGTCGTGGGACTCGACGCTGCCGCCGATCCGGACGACGTCGTCGAGTTCGACGGCCGGGAAGGCGCGAACGCCCGCCTCGCGGAACGCCGCCGCAGAGACGATTCCCGTCTCGTCGGCGATGCGGAAGACGGTCGGGCCGCCCGTCTGTTTGATCTGGGCGACCTGTCCTTCGATGTGGACTTCGTCGCCGGCGCTCAACCCTGCGATCGGTGCGATGTCGGGTTCGTGATCGACGACGACAGTCTGGTACGTCGACTCGGTGAAGACGTCGAACGCGAGATCGCCGTTCTCTTTGATCTCTTCGAGCGTGACGGTCAGGCGGTCGCCGACCTCGTAGGAGCGATCGAGGTTCGACTCGTGGACGAGTCCGGACACCTCGTCGGAGATGTCGACGAAGATGCCGTATTCGACGACGCCGTTGACGACGGCGTGGTACCGTTCACCTTCTTCGACGTCTTCGAGCGTGCAGTTCGGTGCGAGATCGTAGACGATAGGTCGCGAGTCCGTCTCCGAATCCGGAGCGGACGCGCCGCCGGAATCCCCGGCGTTATCGGCGGTCATACTGGCGAGAAGTGGTGCGTCGCGGTTAAGACTTTACAATCCGCGCGCACGTGGCAGGTGGCGCCGACGCCGTCTCCCGACGGTGCGGTCGGCTGGCCTCGCCATAATCCGACCGGAACGCTTAGAAGGCGACGAACCGGAGAATCGAATATGCGACTCTTCCGGTCGAGTGAGGTGATCGGCATCGCCGCCGACGCGCTCGACTTCGCACGGGAGGCATCCCGCGAGACACATCCGAACGAGTATATGGGCTTTCTCCGCGGCGAAGACGCCCGCCACTTCGATCTCGATCGCTCGGGCACCGTCATCACGGAGGTGTTGATCGTCCCGGGGACGCGGTCGGATCCGACGAGCGCCACCGTCGACAGCAATATGATCCCGAACGACCGCCACGCGGTGGGGTCGATCCACTCGCACCCGAACGGCGTCCTCCGGCCGAGCGACGCCGATCTGGACACCTTCGGCCAAGGCCAGGTCCACATCATCCTCGGTCATCCGTACGGCCCGACTGACTGGCAGGCGTTCGACCAGAGCGGGGAGGTTCGCGACCTTCCCGTCCTCGACGTCGACCTGCCCGACCCCGAGGACTTCTTCGACTTCACCGAGGACGACCTCGACCTCGACTACGGCAACCTCGGCGGAAGCTATCGGGAGTCCGGAGGGTCGTACCGGTGACCCGCCGAATCGTCGCGCAAGGGACGTTCGATCTCGTTCATCCCGGCCACATCCACTACTTCTCGGAGGCGGCTGCGATGGGCGACGAACTACACGTCATCGTCGCTCGACGGGAGAACGTCACACACAAGGAACGTCCTGTGTTGCCCGACCGGCAGCGACGGGATGTCGTCGGCGCACTCGAGATGGTGACCGATGCGCACCTCGGGCACCGCGAAGACATCTTCGTCCCCATCGAGCAGATCGATCCCGACGTCATCGTTCTCGGGCACGACCAGCACCACGACGCCGACGCGCTCCGCGACGCGCTCGCAGGACGTGGGATCGACTGTGAGGTCGATCGCGCGTCAGCTCGGGAACCACGGTACGACGATGAACTGCTCTCGACCGGACGGATCATCGACCGGATTCTCGAAGAGCGTGGACCGGACCACGCGGTGCCAGCAGAAGAAGCAGTCTCGGACGCAGATCGGAACGCGTAGCCGCTTTTTCCGGTATCGTCGGCACTCGCCGACCACTTGGATAGGAGAAGTAGACAGCAGCGCGTAGCAACTGCTCACAGACCGGAGAAACCCGAAAAGCGGGTGCGCGATTACTCGCTACTCTGCTGTTCGTCGAGCCACTGCTGGTACTCGTCCTGGGAGACGACCTCGACAGTGAAGTACATCTGCGAGTGAGCGACGCCACAGTATTCAGTACAGTAGCCCTGATACGTCCCTTCCTCGTAGGGGACTGTCTTGATCGTGTTCACCTGTCCAGGCATCGCGTCCGTCTTGAGCGCTAACTTCGGAACGTGGAATCCATGGATCACGTCCCGTGATGTCACCTGGATTTGGACCGGACGGTCCTTCGGAACCACGATCTCGGTGCCGGTCGAGAAGTTACCCGATTCGGGGTACGACATCTCCCAGCCCCACTGGTACGCCTCGGCGTGGACGACGACGGGTTCGCCCTGGGTACTCTCGATCTCGGGGCCCGTAGCGACGTTCTCGTTCGCGAGGACGCCGTAGGAGGCCACACCGACGAAGAGGAGGATGATCGCCGTCGCGATCGTCCACGTGATCTCCAGGCGACGGTTCTCCTGGGTCGGTGACGGATCGTCGTTGTTCCTGAACTTCACCACCGTGTAGAGGAGGATTACCTCTACCAGGATGGTGATCGGGACAGCGATGTACAGAAGCTTCCCGTTCAACCCATTGATGAGTTCTGCGCTGGCGGACGCTTGTGCGGCGACCGGATCCGCGACGAGGCCCGCCACCACCACCGCGAGCAGTGAAACGAGTGCCAAACGCGTCTTTCGCATCGGTGCGGAGTTAGGAAGTACCACGTAAATAGTTGCTGACTTCGGTCACTCTATCGTACCGTCTGCAACAGACTGCTCGTCGTGATCGGTCGACCGCGACCGGGTGGAGTGTGGAGTAGTCCACATATTGTCCGATACTTTGTCGTCTCACGAACCGACTGCGGTCAGGAAAGCGGGGACCCTAAGTACGGTGATTCCTAACGGCGTATAGGTGACTTTCGTGGCGTCGACTGCAACACACAATCGGTTCCACAATCTGCTCGCAGCGACCGCCATCGGCGTCTATCTCCTCTTGCTCGTCGGTGCAACCACGGCTCTCACAGACGCGGCCGCGTCGTGTACGGCCTGGCCGATCTGTGGTGACGGCTGGACGTCGCCGACGTCGGCCGCGGGGTGGCTCGCGGTCGGACATCGACTGCTGGCCGTCGCCGTGGGTGTCCTCGGCGTCGTAACTGTCGTCTCGGCCGTGCGCGCTAGTGCGGGGCGACGCGTCCTCGGTGCGACGCTCCTGGCAGGACTCCTCTATCCCGTCCAGGCCGCCCTCGGCGCGTTCGTCGCCGTCGGTGGTGCCGACGCAACGCTCTCGGCGGCGCACTTGACTGTCGGGATGGGAATCTTCGTTTCGCTGGTGGCCGCGCTCGCGTGGAGCCTCGAACGGGAGACGGGTGACCCCTCCGAAGAGCCCGTCGATAGCATCGATCTCGACCCGCCGGTCGAGAATTCCTATGAACCGGACATTCCGACCGACCGCCGGGAACGGCTGGTCGCGACCGCGAAGGCGTACGTCCGGCTGACGAAGCCTCGGCTGATGTGGCTGCTCTGTCTCGTCGCGGCCGCGGGGATGGCGCTGGCGGCGACGACGAACGGCGGCCTGACGATCGGTGTCGTGCTCGCGACGCTCGGTGGCGGCGTTCTGTCGATCGGCGCGTCCGGGACGTTCAACCACGTCTTCGAGCGCGACATCGACCGTCGGATGCAGCGGACGAGCGATCGCCCACTCGCGACCGACCTCGTCCCCGTCCGCAACGCCCTCGCGTTCGGCGTCCTCCTGGCCGTGGGGTCGATTGCACTGTTCGCGTGGGTGAACGTGCTCGCGGCCGTGCTCGGCGTCGCAGCGATCCTGTTTTACAGCGTCGTCTACACGCTCTTGCTGAAGCCGAACACCGTCCAGAACACCGTCATCGGTGGCGCGGCGGGCGCGCTTCCGGCGCTGATCGGCTGGGTCGCCGTCGACGGGCAGATCGGCCTCGGCGGGATCGCGCTCGCGACGATCATCTTCCTGTGGACGCCGGCGCACTTCTACAACCTCGCGCTCGCGTACAAGGACGACTACGAGCGCGGCGGCTTCCCGATGATGCCGGTCGTCCGCGGTGAGACGACGACCCGCAAACACATCCTCTGGTATCTGGCGGCGACGCTCGTCGCCGCGGGTGCGATGGCCTCGATGCAGGCGCTCGGGCTGGCGTACGCGCTCACGACCGTCGTCTTTGGCGCGATCTTCCTCTACTTCGCGATCCGCCTGCACTACGAACAGACCGAAGCCGCGGCGTTCCGGTCGTTCCACGCGTCGAACGCGTATCTCGGGGCGCTGCTGCTCGCCGTCGTCGTCGACGCGTTGGCGGTATAATGTCCGTCGCACGCGCGGTCAGCGTCGACACGCGCGATCTTCTCTACGCCGCGCTGATCGGTAACTCCCTCGCGGTGCTCTCGGTCGCGTACGTTCTCCTGTCCGGAATTACGATCACGCAGCCACGCTATGCGGTCTACGGCCTCGCGTGGATCTTCGTCGGCGTCGTCGCCGTCTGGAAGACCGACCCGGCACCGGCCGACGAGCGGACGCGACGCCGGGCGGCCGCGATCGCGGTCCTCTATTTCGTCGCGTTGGCGGCCGCCGGCGGCGTCCTGGTCACGGCGATGCGTCCCGGGGCTGGTGAGTTCGGCGTCCGGCTGGCGACGCTCGCTCCGGGGTGGGGGCCAGCGCCGGTCGTCTCGACGCCGTGGGCAGCGCTCGTGTTGATGCCTGCCCGCATCGTCGGCTACGTCGCCTTGGCGTATCTGGTGTACGCGACGGTGATCGACGCCGCCGGCGCAGCAGTCTCGGGGATCGTCGGCTTGCTCTCGTGTGTCTCCTGTTCGTGGCCGATTCTGGCGTCGATTCTCTCGGGGGTGCTCGGCGGCAGTTCTGCCGTCGTTGCAGCGACGTTCGATTTCTCCTACGACGTGTCGACGGTCGTCTTCTTGCTGACGGTCGCGCTGCTGTACTGGCGGCCGCTGTTCGGGAATCGACTCGGCTGAACGTCGACGTGGTCGGTCGCTGCGGGGGTCGGACCGACCACGCCGTTCGGGGTCGAAATAGTGCGGTTCCGGGTGCTCAGGCGAACCCGACTGGCTGTGGCTTGGTTCGTTTCTCGGGGCTGTGCTCCTCGGTGACGCCGTCCTCGACATCGTCGGTGCGGATTTCGTCCTCCGTCTCCTCTTCACGCCGTGCGGCTTGCGCTCGTCGCTCCTCCGCTAGCGCCTTCAGTTGGTATGTATGGTAACACATACCAATGTCAGAGTACGGCGTCAGCGGACAAAAGTCTGACTCCGAGGCGGAACGTCGGTCACGACGCGCTTAACACGGCACAGAGCCAACGTTCCGAAGACAGATGCCCGCAATCGAAATCGAATACTGCGTTCCCTGCGGCTTCCTCGAACGCGCCGAGAAGATCCAACACGCGCTACTCGAACAGTTCGGCGACCGACTCGATCGCGTGGCGCTGGTGACCGGAGACCACGGCGTTCTTACGGTTGCGGTCGACGACGAGATCGTCTGGGATAAAGCCGAAGACGACTACGACGTCGACGAGATCACCCGTCGCGTCCGCGACGCGATCTAAGTCACGCTGTGGGCTCGAACCGGAAGCCGTCCCACTCTTGGCTCGCCGGTTCGCGGATGCCCTTCTCGGGATCGCGGAGTTCCTCGCAGTAGACCGGACGGACCTCGTCGCCGATTTCGACCTCCTCGGTCGTCACCTGTCCGATGGCACGAACGGGCTCGCCGTCGACGTCGAACTCGACGATCGCGAGCGTGTTCGGCTGTCGGACGCCGGGCGGCGTCGCCGTCGACGTCGTCCACGTGACGACCTCGGCGACGTACTCGCTCAGGTCGACCGTTCCGGTCGGTTCCTCGCCGCCGGGCCCGAACGGGTGTCCGGGGTACGTGATGCTCCCGTCGGGGTAGCGGTACGCTTCCATCGTCTGTTCGTCGCCGGTGTCTGACTCGTCGCTCATAGCTGTCCCTCCAGGATCGTCGTCGTCACGCAGTTTCCGAACCCACCGACGTTGCAGGCGAGGCCGGTCTCGGCGTCGACCTGCCGGGCGCCGGCGTTACCGGTGACTTGCTGGTAGATTTCGTACACCTGTGCCACGCCGGATGCACCGAGGGGATGGCCCTTCGACTTCAGTCCGCCCGAAGTGTTGATCGGGAGCTCGCCGTCGCGGTCGGTGACGCCCTCTTCGACGGCCTTCCACCCTTCGCCCTTCTCGAAGAAGCCGAGGTCCTCCGACTGGAGGAACTCCAGGATGGTGAACATATCGTGGAGTTCCGCGACGTCGACGTCGTCGGGGTCGCCGTCGGCCATCGCGTAGGCCTGTTCTGCGGAGTTGACGACGCCGCCCATCGTCGTCGGGTCCGCGCGCTCGTGAACGACGTGAGTGTCCGTCGCGCCGCCGATCCCGGAGACGACCGCGTACTCGTCGGCGTACTCGCGGGCAACCGACTCGGGACAGAACAGCAGCGCCGCCGAGCCGTCAGTGATCGGACAGAAGTCGTAGAGCCGAAGCGGGTCGGCGACGATCGGCGACTCCAAGACGGTGTCGAGGTCGACTTCCTTCTGGAACTGCGCGTGGGGGTTGTCGACGCCGTTCTTGTGGTTCTTCACTGCGACCTTGCCGAGCGACTCCCGCGGCGCGTCGTACTTGTCGAGGTAGTGTCGCGCCGTCAGCCCCGCAAAGGAGGGGAGCGTGACGCCGTGTTTGTACTCGGCGGGGTGCGTCAGCGACGCGATGACGTCCGTCGCCTCCGCAGTCGATCGATGCGTCATCTTCTCGCCGCCGACGAGAAGCGTCATCTCCGAGGCACCGGAGGCGACCGACTGACAGGCCGCGTACACGCCCGCGCCGCCGGACGACGACGTCTGATCGATCCGAGCGGTGTAGGCGGGGACCGCCGAGAGGTCGTGTGCGAGGGCGTTCGGGACGCCAGTCTGCCCTTCGAACTCTCCGCTCGCCATATTCGAGACGTACAGGTGATCGACGGCGTCCGCCGAGACGCCAGCGTCGTCGAGGCAGGCGCTGCCCGCCTCGGCGAGCAGCCCGCGGATCCACTCCTCGCGCTGCCCGAACTGGGTCATCGACGCGCCGATGATCGCTACGCGCTCCATAGTCGAGAACGAGGGGGTGGTGGCTTACCGGTTTCCCTTCCGAGAGACGAGCGGACCGGGCAGTCTCGACGTCCGATAGGTCTCGAAGCGCTTACACGCGAGCCAATCGACACGTGAGACGAGTATGAATCTCAGATCCGTCGCCCCGACGATCGGTGCAGTCGTGTGTCTCCTCCTCGCGGGCGTCGTCTTCGCGCCCGCCCTGTTGATCACGGCACCTGACGTGGGCGTCGCCGCGTACTACGCCGCCGGCCCCCTCGGCGTCTCGATCGTCGGCGTCCTCGCGCTCCTCAACATCGTCGTCTTTCTGGCCGGCGCACAGGAGCGCTCGGACCCGCAGACGCTCGCCGGCGTCGCGCTCGTCTCCGCGCTGGCGATGGTACTGTTCTCGTTGCTGTGGGCGCTGTCGATCGATTCGACGCTGCTCTTCAGCTTCCCGGCCGAGTACGCCTGGATCGAGAACCACCGGTGGATCGTCGTCACCGGGGCGTCGATCGCCGCCGTCACGGCGGGAAGCTACGCCCGAGCGGTGCTCCGCTGAACGGACACGGCAGCGCGGCGGGCCCGGATCGCCCCGCCGGCGTCCGGCGATCGGCGACTCTGTGAGTCGAAAGCCCCTTATGTCGCCCCGGTCTACGTGTTGATGGACTAGGTCGGGCAGCTAGGCCCTGCTCTCCACCCGCAACTTTGGCCTTCAGCGGGGACCGAACCCGGGGGCGTCCGGTCAGACCGACACGGGCCCCGGAAGCCAACGTAGAAACCTCGTCCTTCGGGGACGGCGGTTCGTGAACGCCGGCCGCAGGGCCGGTCTGCCACGATTCGTCGCTGGCACCCCGTCAGGCGCGGAAGCGAGCAGCGAACCAGTGAACGTTCGTCGCTCGGAGGATCGCGGGGTGGAGGAGGCAACCGGGATTCCCCGTGCCGGAACGCCGGGCAATCTCGCTGTCCACCATTCATACCGTTTTCGCGTTCGCGAGCGACGGCGCTGTGTCCGGTGAGTCGACGACGCGCGACCCCGCCTCGACTACGACACCCGGCAACACACCCCTGTGGCTCCCCGAATAGTGCCGTTTAATTCCGTCGACGGTGGCGATTCGAACACGCAATGACAGGACACGCCAGCGGAGCGCTCGGACTCCTGCGCGACCGGGAGTTCGCCGCGCTGTCCGGGGTCGCCTTCGCCCGGA
This sequence comes from Halobellus sp. Atlit-38R, assembly GCF_003665925.1. Lineage (NCBI taxonomy): Archaea > Methanobacteriati > Methanobacteriota > Halobacteria > Halobacteriales > Haloferacaceae > Halobellus > Halobellus sp. Atlit-38R. The sequence goes on along the minus strand of NZ_QXIJ01000001.1, from coordinate 226,274 downwards.
GTCAGGCCTACTCGACGATCCTGATCGCGCTGGCGCTCTACGCCGACCAGTTCGGCACGACCGGCGTCGTCGAGGGGCTGTTCGGCACGGCCTTCGCTATCGCGCAGTTGCTCGTCGTCCTCCCGCTCGGCCGGAAGGTCGATACGGGCAACGCCAAACACTTCCTGCTCGCCGGCCTGGCGATCAACGTCGCCGTCTTCGTCGGCTTCGCGATGGTGGAGAACTCGGTGCACGTGATTCTGATCCGGATTCTCCAGGGGCTCGGCGCCAGCCTGCTTTGGATCACCGGCTCGGCCGTCGTCGGCGAGATCAGCCCCGAGGACGGCAGCGGTCGCTGGCTCGGCGCGTACAATCAGGTCGGCGCCTTCTCCAGTCTCGCCGGCGACGTCATCGGCGGCTATCTGCTCTACACCTACGACTTCGTCTGGGCGTACGCGGCGCTGACGGCGATCACGTTCCTCGCGCTCGTCCTCGTGTGGCGCTATCTCCGCGACAACCCGGGCGGGCAGAAAGATCCCGACGAGGCGACCGGAATGGAGACGTTCCGATCCCTGCTGAGCCGGCCGATGATCCGCGCGCTCGTGATCTTCCGGGTCGGCTTCTCGGTCGGCAAGATGGCCGTCATCATCTTCCTGCCGATCTTCGCGCGCACCGAGTTCGGGATCAACGCCTTCGCGATCGGGTGGATCCTCGCCGGCGGGAAGCTAACGAAGTCGATCTTCCAGGGGTATATGGGCGATCTGACCGACCGGATCGGCAGGCGATACTGGTTCGTCGCCGTCGGCGCGCTCCTGTACGGACTCGGGACGGCACTCATCCCGTTCGCACTCGTGTTCGAGGGGGCGATCCAGCCGGTTCGCTTCGACGCGTTCGGCCGGACGCAGGTTCTCGGTGGGGCGTTCTTCGCGCTCTTCGCCGCCTACGGGATTCTCGGCATCGCCGACAGTGTCCGGCTCCCTGCGAGTATGGCGCTGTTCGTCGAAGAGGGCGAGACGCTCGATTCGGTGGCGTCGAGTATGTCGCTCCGGTCGATCGCTTGGAAGGTCGGGCAGGTCACGGGGCCGGTCCTCGTCGGCGGGATCAAAGACGCCGTCTCGACGACCGCGGCGTTTCTCACCGCCGCGGCGTTCATCGGCGTCGCGACGGGCATCTTCGTCATTACCTACCTGCGGACGCGGGAGACGTCGGTCGCGACGCCCGCGGCTGGGGACTGATAGGGGGTATCGTCACTGTTCGGAGAGTCTCGCCGTACTGTCCGGCGAGAAATCTATGGAGACGTACGATACTCCCTCTGAGCACGAGAGTTTGAAGAAACAGAAAGCGAGGGATGCCGCTCTGTGGGTGTCCCTCTGTGATCGTCGCGGCGTTAGCTCGTCGCGGTCGACGTTCCGCCGTCGCTACTCGATTGCGTCGTCGACTGCGTTTCTCGGGACGACTCCGTCTCGAACTCGACTGTCAGTTCGGTTTCGGCGTCGCCGCGGGTAATCGTCACTTCGAGTTCCTCGGCATCGTCGGGAACCGAAACCGTGGCCGTACCGTCGGCGTCAGTCGTCCCGACTCGGTCGTCGTCGACGGCGACCGTCGCGTTCGCGACGGCGGAGCCGTTCTGCGTGACGCTGATCGTCGCGTTCTCGCCCTGCGTGACGTTGCCGACGAAACTGGCGTTCAACGCGGCAGTCGCTTCCGCGGACTGCTCGCTCGCGTCGCCTCGATCGTCAGCGTCGCCTTCGCCCGTCTCGTCGTCTTCGTCCTCGTCGACCGGGTCGATCTCGACGTCCGTCCCGGACTCGGAGATGACCGGCTTGAGGACGTACTTCCCGCTCTGGCCGGCCTTCACTGCCGTGATGTCGAAGACGAAGTCGACCGACTCGCCGTTACCGACGGTGAACTCCGAGTTCAACTGCAGCTTCCCGCTCGGGAGTTTCACGCGCTGGTCGCTGCCGTCTTTCAGCGTCCCGTTCACCTCGGAGACGTAGACGAAGACCTTCTCGTAAGTGCCGTTCGGGACGTCGAACGACGAGAGCCTCGTCGCGTTTGCGCCCTGCAGGCGCGTCAGATCGACGGTCCGGCTGTCGACTTCGTATTCGACCCACTCTCCCTCGCCGTCCTCGGCATCACTCTCGACGTCGTCGTCCGATTCAGTCTCCGTCTCGGGCGATTCGGTCTGGGTTTCGGTCGTCGTCTCAGTGACGTTCTCGGTGTCGTCGCTCTCGTTCGTCTCGTTACCGCTCTCCTCGGTGTCGTCCGACTCCTCATCGTCAGTATCGTCGCCACCGTCGTCGGCCGGGTTCAAGCCGACTCTGGTGATCGTGACGTTGAGGTGTTCGAAGTCACTGATTGCGTTCTGTTCGTCACTGACGTAGAGATTCAGCGTGCCGCTGTCTGTCGCGGCGGTCGTCGACTGTGCCGCGGTCGTCGTCGATCCGTCGGTCGCAGTCCCGTCTTGCGAGCCAGTGATCCCGCCGGAACAACCGGCGAGGAGCACCAGCGCCGCGACGAGGACGCTCGCGATTGCGTTTCGGTTCATTGCACTCGGTTCGAGACCCCGAACGACCATTTATACTGCAGGTGCTGATCCCGGATTTGTCCGAATTTGACCCGTTTAATTCGGGTACAGCGCCGGGAGAGACGGAACACAATCGGCTAGATAGCACGGGTCATCCCCACGCGCCGAGACTCGCTTGGACATCGCGCGTCGTCGCCTCCGCCGTCGCCTCGTAGCCGACGAGGTCGCGGAGGTCGACGGCGTACGTGCTCCCGGCGTGATCGAGCACGAGGAGGCGCCCCTGAACGCCGCGGACGGTGCCGGTGGCGATCGTCTCGGCGACGGGGCGATCGCGAAGGTCGAGCCCGTACGCGAAGTCGAAGCGGTCGGCTGCGTCGACGTCGTACGCCGCGAGCAGCGCGTCCCAGGCGTCGTCGTCGACGTCGCGGTGGAGTCCCGCGCGCTTCGTCGGCACGCGGATCCGATCCGGGATTTCGGCGGCGATCTCGGCCTCGCGCTCTCTCGCGATCCGACCGTCCGGGACCGTCTGGAGGAGCGCGCCGCGATCTGCGCCCTGCTCGCGGAGTCGCGTCTCCAGTCGCCACGCCTTCGTCACGCCGACTTTGAACACGTCCGGCGCGAAGGCCGCGAGGTAGATCGCGTGTTCCTCGACGCAGTCCATCTCGTCTTTCAGGCACGTCCCGGTGCACTTCGCACAGACCCACGTCGAGCGGTGCTGCGGGCAGTACGGTGCCGTCGGATTCGAACAGGGGACGTGGCCCTCGTCGGTGACGGCGCCAGCGCAGTGGCGCTCGTCGAGGGTGTACGCGAGTTCGGTGCCGGAACCGAGCGAGATGAATTCGACGTCGTGGGGGGCGTTGGCGTCCGCGCCGGTCGCGTGGCTCACGAAGAGTCCTGGCTGGTCCGTGTCGTAGCCGACGAACTGCACGGGCCGACGTAATCGATGCGGGGTGAAAGCGGTGCCGTTCCAGGTTGGGAGCGCTGTGAGTCGCCGGGTCGCCGCTCTCCGGCGCGCTCGCTACGCCTCGGTCTCGGCGCGCAGTTCCTCGTAGAGTTCTTCGGCGGCGCGGCGGACGGCGTCGTCGCTGGAGGCGTCGGCTTCCCAGCCGAGTCCCGAGAGCTTCTCGACGGAGAGCCGCATCCGCGGGACGTCGCCCTCCCAGCCGCGGTCGCCGCCGGTGTAGGCGTAGTCGGGGTCGAGATCCATCACGTCGGCGACGATGTCGGCGATGCGGTTCACGGAGGTCGTCGTCCGCGTCCCCAGATTGTAGGTGTTCATCGCGGCGTCGGCGTGCTCGACGACGTGGCAGATGGCGTCGACGCACTCGGTGACGTGGAGGTACGATTTCTCCTGGCGGCCGTCGCCGAGGATTTCGAGCGTGTCGGGGTCCGCAAGCAGTTTCTCGATGAAGTCGGGAACGACGTTGCCGCGTTGATGCGGCCCGACGATGTTCGCGAAGCGGAAGCACCACACCGTGAAGTCTTTCGCGTGAGCGTACGTCGAGAGCAGTCCCTCGTCGGCGAGTTTCGACGCGCCGTAGACGCTGATCGGTTCGAGGGGTGCGAAGTCCTCGGGCGTCGGCCGCGGCGCTTCGCCGTACACGGTCGACGACGAGGTGAACGCGATGTCCGAGACGCCGACTTCGTCCATCCGTTCGAGGACGTTGTACGTCATCTCGGTGTTCTCCTCGAAGAGCTTCCGCGGGTCGGCGAAGTTCGTGTCCGTGTAGGCTGCCAGGTGGAAGACGAGGTCGACGTCGGCGGTGATGACGTCCGCGACGTCGTCTGGGGAGGTCATATCCGCCTCGGCGAACTCGACGCCCGCGGGGACGCGGTCTCGCGTGCCTTTCGAGAGGTCGTCGGCGACGACGACGTCGTTGTCGTCGCGGAGTCGGCGCGCGAGGTGCGAGCCGACGAGGCCTGCGCCGCCGGTGACGACGATTCGCTTCTCGGAGAGGTCCATACTCGTGGTGCAGCAGACAGCGGTAAGTGCGTTCTCCTTTGTGGGGCGGCGGACGCCGACGATCGTATGGCGTCGACGAGCGCGTACGCTATCCGAAGCGCCTTAGCGCCCGCACCGTCTCGATTCGGCTATGCAAGACGAATCCGAAGTGGCCGTGCTCCGCTACGGCCACAGGCCCGGTCGAGACGACCGGATGACGACGCACGTCGGCCTCACGGCGCGAGCGCTCGGCGCGGACCGAGTGATCTTCCCCGGCAACGCCGGCCAGTCGGAGGAGACCGTCCAGGACATCACCGGGCGGTTCGGCGGCCCCTTCGACGTCGAACTGACGGATCAACTGGACGCGACGATCCGCGAGTGGGACGGGCACGTCGTCCACCTCACGATGTACGGCGAGCGCGTCCAGGACGTCGAAGGCGACATCCGAGCGGCGCACCGGGAAGCGCCACTCCTGATCGTCGTCGGTGGCGAGAAGGTCCCCTTCGAGGTGTACGAACACGCCGACTGGAACGTCGGCGTCACCAACCAGCCGCACTCGGAAGTCGCGGGGCTGGCCGTCTTCCTCGACCGACTCTTCGAGGGTCGCGAACTCGAACAGGAGTGGCCCGACGCAGACCGGCGGGTGCTCCCGCAGGAACGCGGCAAGCGCGTCGTCGACGCCGAGGAACTCGACGACGGGCCGTGAGCGATCGGTGGTCGACGGCTCGCTAAGCGGGATACGACGAGGCCGGAGAGAAATACGCGAGAACGGCGGTGTAGACCTGGACGGGAGACGTTTTCCCCGACCCACACGGCCATCTAGCTTCGACACGCCGACTTTATCCGGAATCTCACCGGCCTTGCCGGAGCGTTAGCCGGGTTCCCACCGGCATTGTCGACGTGCCGTCGCCGAATTTCACGAAGTCCGCTTACGCGTACTCCGATAGTTGGCCTTCTCCCTCGGCCGCCCGGGCGGTCGAGCGTTCGGGGCGGTGCGGTCCTCCTTCGGAACCGAAACCTCGTCGTCTTGTGACGGACTCTTCGGTTGTGGCTCCTAGCTCGCGCCGTCTCACCCACGTACGGATGATCTGAAGCGAGTCGTCCAGTGTGTCCCCGCCTTCTCGCGGGAATTATACCTACGGGTTAGATAATAATAAATCATTTTGAATGGTTTGTGGGATGTTACCATAATTCTAAGTAGTGGCCGCATCGAAATATTCCGGTGTAGACGAACGTCCCGGCTTCCGCAACTTTAAAACGACTGAGCGGCGCAACTGTGTACAATGGCTTTTGAGGAGCTGCTGAACGACCCTGTCATCCAGAAATACCTCCACGAACTGGTGGGACCGACGGGGATGCCGGTGGCCGCGGCCCCGCCTGACGGCGAGGTAACCGACGAGGAACTCGCCGAGGAACTGGGCCTCGAGCTCAACGACGTTCGACGGGCGCTCTTCATCCTCTATGAGAACGATCTGGCGTCCTATCGCCGGGTCCGCGACGAGGACTCCGGGTGGCTCACCTACCTCTGGACGTTCCACTACGAGAACATCCCGGAGAACCTCCAAGAGGAGATGCACCGCCTTCTCGACGCGCTCGAAGAACGCCTGGAGTACGAGCGGACCCACGAGTTCTACCTCTCGGAACCGGCGGGGATCCGCTTCGAGTTCTCCGAGGCGATGGAGCAGGGCTTTCAGTGCCCCGAGACCGGCGCACCGCTGGAACCGATGGAGAACGACGAGATGGTCGACTCGATGGAGCGACGGATCGAGGAGCTTCGCGACGAACTCAACGTCGACGTAGGTCGAGACGACTGATGGTCGCGCTCGCAACCAAATGCTACGTCGATGGCGACGCCCGCGAGCGGGCCCTCGACAGTTTCAATTCGCTCGTCGGCAACGAGATCGGCGAGCTATCGGTCGAGTGGACGGTCGACGTGCGCGAAGACGACTTCCTCGACGTCGACCTCGACGGCGAGGACGCGACTGTCGCCGCCAACCTCCTCGCCGAGTCGTGGGGCGAGATCGCTCCCGACCACGAGGACGGCGAGACGTACGTCGGGACGCTCGAATCGTGGGACGAGGACGGCTGGGTGCTCGACGTCGGCAACGGAAACAGCGTCCGGATTCCGGCCGCGGAACTCGGCCTTGGAACCGGGTCGCCTTCGCAGATCCGGGATCGCTTCGGCGTCGTCCAGCACACGCCGCTGCGGTTCGTCTACGGCGAGACGCCACGGCTCGCGGACGCCGAGCGCGACCGGCTGTACGACTGGACCCGCGAGGACGGCAGCGGACGAGTAAACGTCAACAGCGCGACGCGCGGCGAAGTCCGCGCGACGGTCAACCGCGCCGGCCACGCGGCCGACATCGTTACTGTCGAGCGCCTCGGACTCCTCGAACAGAGCATCGTCTGCCCCGAGAGCACCGACCCGCCAGGGCTGCTCGCCAGCATCGGCTCGTACCTCCCGTCGGAGCTGAAGTGCGTTCTGACGTGAGGTCGACTCCTCTCCGAACGCTATGACCCACTTTCGCACCATATGAACCGTCGACTCCTCCTCGCGGCCGGCAGTCTCGCCTTGCTCGCAGTGATGAGCGGCTGTCTCGGCTTCGGAACCGGACCAGTGCCCGCCGAACGACTCGACAGCGAACCGGCCGCCGCCTACGAGTGGGAGACGAACCGGACAGTGCACGTCACGGTGCAGGCAAACACCCAGTTCCGGGCCGTGATGGAAACGAACAGTTCGACTATCGAACTGTTCAGACGCGACGGCTTCGGCGGAACGAATCCGCTATCCGTCCAATCGGTACGCTATCGCTATCCGAACGGAACCGTCGTGAACGGCACAGAGATCCGCGAAAACGGCGGGGAGATCCGCCGCACGCGGGACGAAATGATCGTCTCACTGCCGGAAGACGCACCGGCTAGCGGCGGTAAGCTCGCGTACACCAGCAGCGGAACGCCGAAGCGGTTCACGCTGCCCACCTACGTAGAGGGCACCTACGAGGTGGTGTTGCCGCCGGACCGCCGGATCGACTTCCCCGTCTTCGGGAAAGTCTCGCCCGGCAATTACGACGCGACCATCGACGACAGCAGCCGCGTCCACATCGTCTGGCAGGAAGCGGTGACGGTCGAGACCATCTCGGTGCAGTACTACCTCCAGCGTGACTTGTACGTCTTCGGCGGGATCGTCGCCTTGGTCGGCGGCATCGGCATCGGCGGGCTGCTCTACTACCGGCGACAGATCGAGCGCTTGCGACGACGACGGATGGAGATGGGCGTCGACGTCGAGACCGACGACGACGAGTTCGACGACGGGCCGCCGCCGGGAATGCGCTGAGACCGACGGCCCGCTGCCGAGTCGCTTTTGTCCATCTCAGGCATATCACGGGTATGCAAGTCGCAATCGTCACCGTCGGAGACGAGATTCTCTCCGGTGACACAGTAAACACGAACGCCGCGTGGCTGTGCGAACAGTTGAACGGCCGCGGTGTCGACGTCGGGCGTATCACGACCGTTCCGGACGTCGTCGCCGACATCGCACGCGTCGTCAACGAGTACCGCGCCGAGTACGATGCCGTCATCGTCACCGGCGGCCTCGGTCCCACGCACGACGACGTGACAGTCGACGGCGTCGCCGCCGCGGTCGGACGCAGCGTCGAACCGCACGAGGCCGCCCACGAGTGGCTGACCGAGCACGGCGGGTACGCCGCCGAGGACCTCGTCGACGGGACCACCGACCTGCCAGCGGGAGCGCGAATGCTGCCGAACGAGGCGGGCGTCGCGCCCGGCGCGGTCGTCGAGGGCATCTACGTCTTCCCGGGCGTGCCCACCGAGATGAAAGCGATGTTCGAGGCCGTCGCCGACGAGTTCTCCGGCGAGGCGACCTACACGACGGTCGTCGACGTCGACGAACCCGAGAGTGAACTGATCGACCGATTCGAGGCGATCCGAGAACGCTTCGACGTCACTGTCGGGAGCTACCCTGGCGACTCGGTCCGTGTGAAACTCACCGCGACGGACGAAGCCGTCGCCGACGAAGCACGCCACTGGCTCAGCGAGCGCGTCGAACTCGTCGACGGAGCAGTGGATCGAGAACAGGCGTAGGCGTCGGCGCGAACGCTACCGATAGAGGTAGTAGAGCCAGCCGACAACCATCGCGACGCTCAACAGGAGAATGACCGCGCCGGTCTCCGCGATCGGGAAGGGTTCGCCAGTGACTTCGAGTGGGAGCATACGCCTCAGTTCCGAGGCGCACTTCTTAAACGTTCAGTAATCCGGCTCGTCCCCTCGCCAGCCACGTCCGAGCACCGGCGGACTTTTGCTCGCAACGCCGTTCGGTTCGCGTATGCGTCTCGGTTTCGTCGTCAACCCCATCGCGGGAATGGGCGGTCGCGTCGGTCTCAAGGGTACCGACGGCAAAGTCGAAGAAGCGCGTCGGTTGGGGGCCGAGCCTCGGGCTCCAGACCGCGCCCGTCGGGCGCTCGTCGCGCTCCGCGAACAGGGAGGCGACGACGTCGAACTGCTCACGTGGGGCGACGAGATGGGAGCCGACGTCGCCCGTGCGGCCGGCTTCGAGCCGGAAGTCCTGGGCTCGCCTGCAGATACGGAAACCGGTGCCGACGACACGGCTCGGGCCGTGGCGGCCTTCCTCGACGCCGACGTGGATCTCGTCCTCTTCGTCGGCGGTGACGGGACCGCCGCGGACGTCGCCGACGCCGTCGAAGGGACTGACACGCCGATTCTGGGCGTCCCCGCCGGCGTGAAGGTGTACTCCTCTGTGTTCGCCGTCTCGCCCGAAGACGCCGCACACGTCGTGCGGACGTTCGAGCGGACCGAGCGCCGCGAGGTGATGGACATCGACGAAGACGAGTACCGCGAGGGCGAGGTGCATCCCGAACTCCGCGCGGTGCCGTACGTCCCCGTCGCCGAGGAACTCCAATCGTCGAAACAGCTCGGCGGTGGCAACGTCGAAGCGCTCGTGGCGGGCGTCGCCGACGACATCGAAGCCAGCGAGAAGACGTTCGTGCTGGGCCCGGGGAGCACCGTCGGCGCGATCAAAGAGGCACTCGGCTTCCAGGGCTCGCCGCTGGGCGTCGACGTCTGGCGGGACGGCGAAGTGCTCGCCCTCGACGCGACCGAATCGGAGATCCTGGCTGCGCTCGACCCCGACGGCGAAAACGTCGTCGTCGTCTCGCCGATCGGCGGCCAAGGGTTCGTCTTCGGCCGAGGCAACCCACAGCTCTCACCCGACGTGATCCGACAGTGCGACGTCGAGATCGTGGCCTCGCGCGCGAAACTGGATACGATCGGCGAACTCCGCGTCGACACCGACGACCCGGAGCTCGACGAGGAACTCCGCGGGTGGACGAAGGTCCGGGTCGGACGTGTCGAACGGCGGATGATGCGGATCGCATAGAGCGGACGGTCCCACGGCCAAACGGTCCGATTCGCGTCTTGTTCTAATGCATCCTAACGGATACATATCTATATAAGTGGCATATAGTGAAGATTAAGGCCGCTGGAGACCAGGGTATGGTATGGAGACGCGTAAGGTTCAGCGGCTCGGTCCCTCCACGCTGGCGATGACGTTACCGGCGGAGTGGGCGAAAGAACACAACGTCGACAAGGGTGATGAGGTTTCTCTGCGGATGGGTGGGAAAGGAACGCTGACGGTACTGCCGGAGTCTGCGAGTCAGGAAGATTCCTCGGCGACGATTCGGGCGGACAATCTCGACGCCGACTCGCTCGAACGGGCAATCGTCGCGCAGTACGTGCTCGGGCGGCGGGTGATCCACATCGAAAAGAGTGACGGCGCGCTCGACTCCGAACACATCAACGCCGTCTACAAGGCGGAGACCCAGCTGATGGGTCTAGGCGTCATCGAGGAGACGCCGGACCGCATCGCGATCCGCTGTTCGGTCGATCCCGAAGACTTCACGCTCGACAATCTGCTCGAACGCCTCGAAAACACCGGCAGCACGATGCGCGGTGAGGCGGTCAAGGCGCTGGCACACGGCAACACGGACCTCGCCCAGCGCGCGTTAAACCGCGAGCGACAGGCGAACAAGATCTTCGTCCTCCTGCTACGTCTCATCTTCACGGCCTACCAGAACCCGAACCTCGCGCGGGCCGTCGGACTGGAATCGGGCTTCCCCCTGATCGGCTATCGCTCGGTGGCGAAGAACCTCGAACTGACTGCGGACAACGCCGAGGACATCGCCAACATCGCGATGGACGCCGAGGGCCACACGCTCGACGTCGACTCGAAGACGATGCGGCGGATCCGCGAGTTCACCGATCAGGTCGACGAACTCACGCGAACGGCGGTGCAGTCAGTCGTCGAACGCGACTACGACAAGACCGTCGAGTGCCGCACCCTGTTCCGTCAGCTTCGAGACCGCGAACAGGAGATACTCGACGACCTCCCCGAGATGGACAACGAGGAACTACTCCAGATCCGGGAGGTCCTCGTCAGCCTCCAGCAGACGGCCCAGTACGCGATGCGGAACGCGGAGATCTCAGCGAACCTCGCGCTGAACGAGGAGTCCGAACACGTGACGATTGGGTAGTCGAAGCCGACCGGTGAGTATGCGACGCCGCCTCCCAATTCGTATGAACTAAGTCGAGACCGGGAAACGTTCGGGTATGGAGACCGCATCCGCCAGTTCTGACAAGGGAATCGGCTTGACCGTCCTCTTTTCGATCGTCGCGATTCTCGGAGTCGTCGGGATGTTCGCCGCGGGACTGACCGGCGACCAACTCGTCGCCGCAGTGGGCTTCGCTGTCGCCACGATCGCCGCCTCGCTCGCGGTGTCTGCGACGCACCTGTTCGGGTGACTTCCGGACGCTACGATAGCCCGCTGACGAGAAACCGTTAAGACCGAACCGTCCGTACACGGAGTCAAATGAGTGACTTCACCGAAGAGGAAAAACGGATCGTCTCGTACCTCCGCGAGAGCGTGTCCGCCGGCGAGCGGTATTTCCGGGCGAAGAACATCGCCGACGCCATCGGGCTCTCGGCCAAGCAGGTCGGGGTTCGACTGCCGCGGCTCGCGGAGAAGTCCGACGACGTCGAGATCGAAAAGTGGGGTCGAGCCCGCTCGACGACCTGGCGCGTCACCCGTAGCTGAACACTGCCCGGCACGGCCCGTCGCCGTCCGCGCGAACGCGCATTTCAGGGCCTTTTTTGTCTCTCCACCCTACGTGACGGTATGACGGTTCGTGTCCGGCGGGTGTTCGAGTTCGACGCCCCGCCCGAGGCCGTGTGGGACTTCATCGCTGACCCCTCCAAGCGAGCCGACGCGATCAGCGTCGTCGAGCGCTACGAAGTCGACGAGGGGACCGGCGCAGCGACGTGGCACGTTCGGCTGCCGATTCCACTCGTGAAGTCGACCGCCCGCGTCGAGACCGAAGACGTCGAGCGCGACCCGCCGCGATACGTCAAGTTTGTCGGGAAGTCCTCGGTGCTGCGCGTCACGGGCGAACACACCGTCGAGCCCACCGACGGCCACACGCGACTCGTGAACGAGTTCGTCGTCGATGGCCGCGTGCCGGGCGTCGAACGGTTCTTCAAGCGGAACCTCGACGAGGAGTTAGAGAACCTCGAACGCGCGCTCAGCCGCGCCGTCGAATCCGAATCCTGAGATCGACGGACTACAGGAGAGTCGCCCCGGAGCCGGTGGGTTTATTCACGTCCCGCTGCTACGCTCTTTCGCCGACGAACGACGCTTTTCTCGTCGCAGTCGGCACAGATCCGCCGCACGCCGCCGCAGTGTTCGGGGTCCGCTGCGGCCCACCGCGTCCAGCGCTCCCTCTTCCCGGAGAGGGGGTAGCTGTTCGCTCCACTCCCGCCTCCGCCTTCGCATCCGCTCACCCCCTCGCTCTCACCCACCGTTCCACCTTCCACCGCTTCACTACCTACGGCTTCGCTTCTCACCGCTTCACGTCCGCATCTGTCGGTCGAGCCTCGAGGCTCCTGAGCCGTGACCTCGCTCGGAGCACCGCCTCCCGGAGCCTCGCTACGGCGCGGAGGCGCGCTTTTCGATCTCGCCTTTCAGGACCGCGGCGTCGAAGTCGTGATCCGGACGGATGTTGACGAAGTCGAGAAAGCGCGCGGCATCGAGCAGTTCGTCCGTCGAAAACGCTTCGAGCGCGGCGTCGACCGCGCGTTTCGCCCCGATCAGCGGTTCGAGCGCGCCGAGTGCGCAGGCGATGTCGTAGGCCTTCGCGTCCCGCGCGCCCTCCTCGCTGACGTTCGTCGCGTCGATGAAGTAGATCTCTCCGTCGCGGATGAGGACGTTCTCCGCGCGGAGGTCGCCGTGGAGAAGTTCGTGTTCGTGCATCGTGTGCAACGCCTCGAACAGCGTCGGGGCGAGGTCGGCCTCTGCTTTCTCGTCCAGTTCGTCGAGCGTCCGGAAGTCGGGGAGGTACTCCAAGACGAGCACGCCGAGGCCGTCGACCTCGAAGGCCTCGACCGGTTCGGGCGCGTTGAGGCCGATGTCACGCATCCGCCGCGTCGCTTCGAGTTCGTGTTGTGCCATCTCGACCGGCGTCGCGAAGTGCTCGAAGAACCCCTCGGTACCCGACGAGAAGGCACCCAGATTTCGCCCGGTGGTAAAGAGCGCGTGGACGATCGAGTTCTGCCGCGAGATGACCTTTACGAACCACTGGTCGTCGACGACCATCGGCGTCGAGAGCCAGTTGTCGGCGTCGAGAAACCGCACGTGGACCTCCTCACGATCGTAGCGATCGCGGATTTCGCGGGCGACGGCCTCCAGTCGAGACCACTCGATACGCCCGCGAAGGAGGCGCCGGAGTTCCATATGCTTCCAGTCGGTCTCCGGGCGTATATAAAGTCGCCTTCGCGTCACGCGGCGGACACCCCGCCGGACATATCGTGAGCGGACGGCGGTCCGGTCGGGCGTATCAGTAGCGCACAGTGGTCTGCTGGACGTGCTCACGCGTCGGGAGCGCGGCGTGGTCGGAGCCGGCGCGGTCGGACGCGACGCGCGGGTAGTTTGCTCTCCGTTATTCCTCTTCCGCTTCTTCCTCGTGTGAGCGGACGGTCAACACGGGGACGTCGGAGCGACGAACAGTTCGCTCGGTCACGCTGCCAAGCAGGTAGCGTTCGAGGCCGGTGCGGCCGTGCGTCCCCATCACGATGAGGTCGCAGTCGTTCTCGGATGCGTAGTCGACGACGACGTCGTCGGGTACGCCGGGTTCGATTGCGGTGACGACATCGGCGACACCGGCGTCCTTCGCACGGTCGGCGACGTCGGAGACCACTGATTCCGCTCGCTCGCGGAGTGTTTGTTCCACCTGTTGCGGGCTGATGGCCGGCGCGCTGTGGCTTACGTCTCTGGCATCGACGACCGAGAGGACGTGCAACTCGGCGTCGTACTGGTCGGCGAGGTTGATCGCGTGCTCGACTGCGAGGTCGGCACAGTCGCTGCCGTCGGTCGGGACAAGAATACGGTCGTACATACGTTGTCGTACTCGGAGTGACAATTAGACGTTTTGGATGGCTGCCACCGCGTGAGAATGTGTGGGAGCGTCCGGACGGCGACGCCGTTACTCGATCAACCGCTCGGCGATCCGGCGCGCGCCTTCGGCCGGGGCGAGATCGGGGCGGTCGGCAGAGATACATTCGACGTCGCGATCGAGTTCAGCCGAAAGACGCTCCTCGAAGACGTCGACGATGCCGGGGATGCAGGCCATCCCACCGGTGAGAACGATCGGCTTCGAGAGCGCGAGCTGGTACGGCTTCATATGGTCGTTCGCCAACTGCGCGAGGAAGTTGTTCGCGACCTCATCGACGGCGTCGTCGACGTAGTCGTCCAGCGGTTCCATCACTGAGCGCTCGATGGTAAACTCGTGGGCGCCACCGCCGGGCTGTTGGATGACATCCGTGAACGGCTCGAACTCCTCGAAGTCACCGTGCTCCTCTTTGTACTCGCGGGCGGTCGTCAGATCGACGTTGACGCGGCCCTGGGTCTCCTCCTCGACGGCGTTGGCGATCCGCCGGTCGACCTCGTTACCGGTGACGGCTCCGGAGACGAACGGCGAGAGCTGTTCGCCGTGGCGGTACGCGGAGGCTTCGAGGTTCGTCGACCCCATATTCACGGCGACGAACACCTCGTCGATAGCGCGGAGGTCCTCGCCGAAGGCCGGGATCGCTCCGCAGAGCGACTCGGGGAAACTTCGGACCAAGGCGTCGCCGACGGGGCTCTCCTCGATGACACTGTTGAGGTTCGCCAGCCCCGGTTCGTTGTCGATCGTCGGGATCGCGTAGACGACGGCGCTGTCGGCGTCGACTCCCTCGGATGCGACGACTTCGGCGAAGAACTTCGAGGCGAGTTCGGCGCGGTCTTCGTCTTCTGGAAGTCCCGAGCGGAGCATATACTGCACCTCGTCGGGGTACTCCTGTGCGGCCTGTTCGCCGAAGAGCACGCGCTCTTCACCGGTGAGCGCGTCCTCGTACGTCGCGAGACACGTCAGCGTCCGGATCGTCTCCACTTCGTCGTCGCGGACGTACTGGAGGACGGTCCGCGTGCTTCCGAGTTTGACGCCGACCGGCGTCGGTCCCGATTCGGCTGCCCCAGCCTCGTCGAAGGAGGCGTCTTCACTGTCTGCCATAGGCAAGTGGAAACAGAACGAGTAGAAAGTACTGTTGGTATATGGGCTGACACGAGCCGCGACAGAATACGGCGCTACGTCATCGACGCCAGTCGTGCGATGTAGACCAGGCTCAGATGATGGTCGTCGACGTCGTATTCGGTCGTGTTGGTGACCTCACCGGAGAACCCGACCAGGTAGTCTTGCAGTTCGGATTCGACGTCTTCGGTCAGCCACTCCACGGTGTGGTAGTACCGGAGCGCGTCCATCGTCCGCTTGAAGCCGCCTTTGAGGACGAGGAACTCGAGCCAGTCGAAGACGAGTCGCTCCGCGGCGTACGCGTCGGGGAGCGAGCCGAGATAGGGCTTCGAGAGCCCTTCTGCCGCGGCGGTCTCGTGGACGAGGAGTTGTTCGAGTTGGTTCTGGCGGAGAGCCTCGCCAGCCCGCCCCCGGGGCCGTTCGCGGATCTCGGTGTCGAACTGAAACCGTCCGACGTCGTCGGCACCGAACTCGGGTTCCGCGGCGACTCGTGAGCGCGAGTCCGAGCGCCGCCGGTCGTCGCGGCGACGGTCGGGATCGCGCTCGCGACGCGACCGATCCTGCGCGCCGACGCCGAAGCCGAGGTCGCGAGCGATCTGATCCGCGAGGACGACCTCGTCGTGACCCTCCGCGTGATCCGAGTCGCCACGTCGCGGTGGCGTGACGTCCTCGCGCGGACGCACAGAGACCTCGCCGCGCTCGTCGTCCGCGTCTCGGTCGTCCGTCTGCTCGGTGGCGTCGCGCCGTCGAGCACCCGTGCGGTCACGACTGCCAGCGTTCGGTTCCTCGTCGCGCCGGCGGTGGTCGTTTTCCCGCGCCCCGCGACGGTCGGTATCGCGGTCTCGGCGGCTCTGAGCCCGGCCATTCAGTCGTCGCTCGTCGTTACGGTCACGCGCTGCGCGGTCGGAGATGCGTTCGCTCTGTCGCCGGTCGTCGCGATTCGCCCGATCGTCGCGACTCGACCGGCCGTCACTCCGGCGCTTCCCCGATCGACGCCGGTCCGCGAGACTGCGGCGGCGTCGCTCCGATGGCATTCGGTCGTCGTCGTGGCCCGATTCCTCGGTGGGCTGTTCGTCCTCCGAACGGCGCGCACCCCGCCGTTCGTCCGCGATTCGTCTGAGTTCTCGGAGGTCGTAATCGTCGGGATCGATGGTCATTGCCTGTCTCTCGTCCCGCGGCGAAATCGCCGCGTCGGTCGTACCTCGACGGTCTGCAGGCGCGTGCATAAACGTGCCCCTGAAATTATCAGCGGAGATACTGCGACTATGTGTGACGAACCAGTACGTACTGGGAGACTGCGACCCGACGAGTCATAGGGATCATCGTCACTGTTCGGAGATTCTCGCCGTACCGTCCGGCGAGAAATCTATGAGGACGTACGATAATCTCTATCAGATGACGTGATTTTCGCCGTGTGCCCGCCGGATGGAGAGCTCGCCAGTCGTGGCATCGAACGACAACGAACGGCCGTAGTCGCCACCCACATCTGTCGCGACGAGGGGAACGTCGTACGTTTCGAGCGTTGTTTTCGCGGCGGCGACGTTGCGCTCACCGACGCCGCCGTCTCCGGAACTGAACTCGAACATCGCACTCCCCCCGGCGAGACGTGCTTCGATACGTGAGCGGTCAGCACCCGTCTCCTCCATCGAATGCAGGAGCCCCGGGATAGCGGTGTTGACGTACTTGGCCCCGGCTGGCCGGTCGTCTGTGGGCCCGTCTCCGGTCGCATCGCTTGCCCCGCTGTCGCCGTCCTGATCGTCGCTAGCATATGGTAACATCGCGTGCGCGAGGCCAGCGACGCCGGCGTCGACGTCAGCCAGCGCGATCCCGACACAGGAGCCGAGCCCGCTCGTCACGAGCGTCGATCCCGCTTCGGCGACAGCGTAGTCGGCGACGCCGACTTTGATTCGCTTGGACGACGATCGGTCGGTCGATCGGTCACTCGAGTATACTTTCATTGGTTCGTTCGGGGCGTGACGAAGCAGCGCCGAAGGCACGTTCGTCAGCTGAGGTGGTCATTTCGGCGCACGTGGTCGTGACACGGTCATTCGCCGGCTGTCAGTTCGCTTCGGGCGCGAGCTGGTCGAAGGCTGCGCGCAGCTCTCGTTCGTCGGGGAGCGCGTAGATGTCGCAGGTGAACGTCTCGTCCGGCGTGGCGATCGCCGAATCGATGAGGAACGCATAATCTTGCGTCCGCGCGAGTTCGGTCACCAGCGGGTCCACGATCGCCGAGGCGATGTCGTCGACGTAGGTCGGCGGCGAGATTTCGATCGTCGTCTCCAAGGAGTTGGCCCAGCCGTCGAGGAATCCGGACGTGACGATGTTGCCGATCTCTTGCAGCGCGCTCTTTCGCATCTCTGGGTCCGCGTCCATCCCGGGCATCAACGCGTCGGCGACGCTTTCGGCCGATTCCGGGTCGAACAGAATCGCGATGTATCCCGATGGCGTGCCCGAGAACTCGAGGACGACACCCCGTCTGGCCTCGTCTGTGAGTTCCATCGGCACCCCCTCGACCGGAACGAAGCTCAGCCGACTCACGTCGACGTTGGTGTCGATCCCGGTCATCGCCGTCAGGTCCTCCGAGGCTTGTCCCGCGCCTTCGGAGATCATCTGGGAGAACGAGGTGAACGTCTCGACGGGGATCGCGTCGTCGGCGTCGCCCGCAGCGTCGACGATCGTCTCGACCGAGTCCTGCGTCGGCAGCATATAGATGTAAAAGCCCGCCTCCTCGTCGACCGTTTCGAGGTGGTTCCGGAACGCGAGCACGTGATTGGAGTCGATGTCGGCACCGAAGTCGACGTCTTCGTGGACTTCCGCGCCGAATTGGCCGTCGGTGTCGAACTCGGAGTCGTCGACGACGTCCTGCAGCGACTGGCCGGCGTCCAACTCGACGTACGTCGGCGTCGTGATGTCGATGCCGTCGCCGAGGAAGTCCGCCCAGCCGTCGATGAACCCCCCGAGCATAATGTTTCCGAGCTCTTTCAGACCGCTCGTCGCCAGTTCGCTGTCGGGGTTCTCGGAAGCGCCGGGGACGAGTGCGTCGACCAGCGAGATGGCACGGTCGCGGTCGAACGCGAGAACTGTCTGGCCCTCGATCGCCCCCGAAAACCCGATGTGGACGGTGACGAGGTCGCGCTCTCGAAACTCGCGCTCGACGTCCGCTCGCGTCGCCATTTCGACTTTTGTGACGGCCACGCGGGCGTCGAAGCCAGTCAGCGTCGTGAGCGATCCGGCCGCTTCTTCCGCCCCCGAGTGGGCGAGACGACTGAACGTCCGAAGCGACTGGACGTCGAGGTTCATGCTTCGACGCCCACCACGTCGTCGATGGCCTGGAGCACGTTCGGCTTCTGGAAGGGCTTCGTGATGTAGCCGTCCGCGCCGGCCTCGACGGCTTCGCGCATTTTCTCCTCCTGTCCGACGGACGTGCACATGATCACCGACGAGTCGGGGTCGATCGATTTGATCTCCGACGTCGCCTCGATGCCGTTTCGGATCGGCATCACGACGTCCATCGTGACCACGTCGGGATCGAGTTCACGGTACAGTTCGACCGCCTCGACCCCGTTTTCGGCCTCTCCGACGACCTCGTGATCGTCTTCGAGCAACTGCTTCAGCAGATTCCGCATAAACGCCGAATCGTCCACAACCAGTACGGTGCGTGCCATATCTTCACTTCCGAGAAACGCTGTATAAACGCATCGTCCCCATTATCAGCGCTGATACGGCTCTTGCCACGCTCACTCTTCGTCCGGCGGGATCTGAAGGCCGTCTTCGGGGAGTGAACCGACGAGGTCTCCGATCGAGTCATCGAGCGTGAGGTCGTGCTCTTGGAGGATCGACGCGAGCGCCTTCTTCGGATACGAAACGCGCGTCTCGGAGGCGAGAAGGAGAATGCCGAGCGCTCGCTTTTCGGAGGCTGTGGTGTCGATCTGTTCGACGTACCACGACGCTAGCTCGCCGAAGGCGTCGACGACGTCGTCCGAGAAGTACTCGTGGTGGTCGACCTCGCCTTCGAATGCCGCGGTGAGCGCGAACCCGTACTCCGAATTCTGCTCGGAGAGGTACCGAGCCATCTGCTGGCGGGCGAGCGCTCCGAGGTCCGTAGACGCGTCTTCACCGTCGTTCTCATCCACTGACGGCGAATTGTCGTTGTCGGTCGCGACCACGTATCGACCGTCTGAGATCTCTGCGACCCGTTCGGAGGCGGTGTAGTCGAGTTCGTCGGGTCTGACGACGCCCTCCTCGTCGCGCACGGGTCGCCGCGCGTCCCTCGGAGGGTCGGGAGCCATACCAGGTGGTGCCGTCGGCGCGATAATAAGCCCATCGCAGGCGAAAGTCAGTCGACAGCCACGAGACGGGCGGTCCTCAAATCCGATATTCAGTATCGAATTCGAAATCGCGCGGACCGTCACATTCAGGTAAGTCCGGTTAGAACGTGGCGCTATCTATGGAGTCCGACAGGACGCTCGCAGCGCTCGGAAACGAGTACAACCCGGACATCTTACGTGCTGCCGACGAAGCTCACTCCGCACAGGAATTCAGTGAAATGCTCGACATCCCGATCGCGACGTGTTATCGCCGCATCGAGGAACTCACGGGTGCCGGGCTGCTCGAACTACACGACCGCGTCCTTTCGGACGAACACCGCCGGACCAACGTCTATCGACGCGACGTCGACGAGATCGTCATCAGTTTCGACGAGAACGAACTCAACGTGCAGGTGACTGAGCGCCCCGAAGTGAAGAACAAACTCGACGACGTCTGGCGGAAGATTTCTCAGGAGTAAGCTGGCTGGCGGCGTGTAGCGAGTCGGGGCCAGCGTAGGCCCCAACGCTCACAACCGGAGCACGAAGTCCGAATCGCAGCCGTAATTTTGCTAGTTCGCTGACTCATTATTGCGGATCGCTGTCGGACTCGGAGGTAGAGAGTCTCACTCTTGATCCTTCCAATCTTGAGACAGAAGTTTTCGTATGCGGCCTGAAACTACCGAAATTCGGCTTCAAGACCCAATATCATCTTTGATATCTGGGTCCATACCATTATGTGCAGACCGCTGATTGCTTGATTTGACGGTCCTCACCTCCGGCGGGGAGGCGAGGGGGCCAGACTGGAGACAACATACATATGTTCGAAGACAACGACGCCGACCGTGGTCAGGTCGGTATCGGTACGCTCATCGTGTTCATTGCGATGGTGCTGGTCGCAGCGATTGCGGCGGGCGTCCTCGTGAACACGGCCGGCTTCCTCCAAGCGACCGCGGAGGATGCAGGCCAAGAGAGTGTAAACAAGGTGACGAATAGAGTCGACGTCGTGAGCACCCACGGGATGGTGAACCAATCGGGGGGCTCCACGACAATCGATACCCTAAATCTGACAGTGCGGATGGCCGCAGGCTCAGGGAGCGTCGACATAAACTCGACGACGATCAAGTATCTGAGCGGTTCGACCGCCAGAACGTTGGTCCACAACAATACGTCAACTGGCGTCGCCGATCCGAACTTGACGAATAACGAGTTCGTATCGGAACCGCTTGACGACGATGATACCTCGTATCCCGTCCTCAATAGTCAGGCTGACCGGTTCGAGGTCCGTATCAATACGTCCGTCGTTGAGGGAACCGACGTTAACGGAACCTCCACGGGTGACACGGTCAAATTAGACCTAACGACCCGAAGCGGAGGAACGACGCAGGTCATCCTGACGATGCCGCAGCAACTCGCCGGTGCTAACGACAACAATCCGGTTCCCCTCTAGGTGATTAGAATGTTCAACATATTCAACGAAGACGAACGTGGTCAGGTCGGTATCGGTACGCTCATCGTGTTCATCGCGATGGTTCTCGTCGCTGCGATCGCAGCTGGCGTCCTCGTGAACACGGCCGGATTCCTCCAGGCAACCGCGGAGGACGCTGGCCAAGAAAGCGTCAATAAGGTTACTAACCGTGTTGAGGTTGTGAATACCCACGGAGTGGTCGATGGCACCAATAATGTCATCGATCAAATCAATATGACGGTCCGCCTCGCTGCCGGATCCGGAGCAGTGGATATGAACGAGACGTCGATCAAGTACTTGAGCAAGGAAAATGTAAAAACTCTGTCAAACAATACCGCCAATAAAGGAGTGGGAACTGGTACCCAATTTGGCCTCTCGGAGATTACCGACGACGATGGGTCCTTCGGAGTACTGAATAGTCCGTCTGACCGTTACACGGTGGTTATCAACACTGACGCACTCGAAAATACAGATAATGGCCTGGACACTGGAGAACAGGTCACCCTAGAGATCACGAGCCGAACCGGTGGAACGACGCAGGTTATGTTGACGATGCCCCAACAACTTGCAGGGAAGAACGACGGCGATCCGGTCGAGCTCTAAACCTCGCGCATTCCCGCAGCAGTAACGGACTTTTTCATTATTTCGAGTGACCGAAGAAGAGAATAGACCGTCCAGCGATAGCTACCGAATCTGTGACAAACTTCACAGAAGAGAGAACAAAGTAGCGACCAGCAGGTCTATTCCAGGTTGCCCTCTTCTTCACCGAACCACGGCGGCGAATCCCCGACCATCGAGAAGCCAGCCGCCTGCTCGTAGATTTTGATCCCACCCTCGTCGATCTCTAACGGGAACATCGAATTTTTGATCGCCTGCTTACGCATCTTCGCGACCCAGATATACCGATTCGACGTCGATCCGGCGGGCGATTGGATCAGATAGATATTCCCATCCGTCAAGAAATTCTCGAGGCCGATTTCGGTATCAGGGAACACCGCCGACTGCTCCATCGTCAGAATCGACGTTAATCCGCTGTCTTTCAGAATGTCGATGAACTTGAGCAGATACTGGCGCTTCTCTTGTTCGCTCTCGAAGAAGAGCTGGAACATCGTCAGCGAGTCGAGGACGAGCCGGTCGTACTGCGTATCCTGCAGATCGTCGAGAATCGTATCGAGCGTCGAAGAGAAGTCGCCACTACGAAGGAGTGTTCGTTTGTCGTAGATTTTGATTCGGCCGGCGTCGACGAACTCGTCCCACTTCTCGAAGCCGATCGATTCTGCCGCCTGGCTGATGTCGTCCTCTGATTCCTCGAATGTGAGATAGATCCCGCCCTCGTCGTACATATCAACGCCGTTGTAGAGGTACTGGAGGCCGAGAATGCTCTTGCCAGTCCCAGGGTTGCCACTGACAAGTACCGCCGCGTTCTTGACGATTCCCCCGTTGAGTATGGAGTCGAGTCCCTCGATCCCGGTTTTGACGAGTTCTGGCATACGTGTGGTCACGTCCTTGAAAGGTAGCTATAGAATCCGTCCCGGATGCGGATAATTCTTCGCACCCCGAACGAGTCCGTCGGATCGTAGTACAGGTCGATCATCTGCCGCTACAAACGTATTCCGGTTCTATCACGAGCGATAATTTGGAGCGAACCTTCTTGTACCGATGACTGGACATATGTACCAATGTTACCTGTTCCACCGAGACCGGACGACCGGACCGGTCGGACCACCCGTTCGGTACGGTTCGTGGGGCGCAGTGGTGCGCCACAGCGGTCGAGCCGGGTGACGACCGGTCGTTGCGGTCGTTTCCATAGGAGGCGGTGCGGATGGGCGTGATGGACTGGATGGACGGTGACGAGGGTGAAGATTCCGATACCGTCGCCACGGATGGGCTCGGGTTCGACGAGGACTTCGACGACCTCGACGGCGAGATGGACGATCTCGACGGGGGCGGAATGGGTGGCCTCGACGACGAGATGGACGACTTCGGTGACGATATGGGCGGGTTCGACGACGGCGACGACCTCGGAGGACCCGACATCGACGCCGACACCATCGCGGAGATGGAAGACCGAATCTCCGAGCTGGAAAACGAGGTCAGTTCGGTCTCGTCGAGTATGAACACCGTTCGCGAGGAGAACAAACAGATCGGCGAGACCGTCGAAGAACTCGACGAAACCATCCGAAAGCTGCTCGACATCTACGAGATGGTGACACGGGGAATCAACCCGTTCGTCGACGACGCTCGCGAGATGGGCGGGCTGGAAGGCGACGGTGCGTTCGGCCTCTTCGAGATGGAAGAAGAGAAAGAGGAAAATCTCGATTCGGATGTCGCGAACGCGGACGCCGAGGACTTCTTCGACGAGGACTTCGGCGACCTCGACGCCGAACAGGACGAAGCCGAACTCGCAGCAGAGGACGAACTCGCCGAGGAAGAGCGCGAAGACCCCAGTGAGGCACTCGATGATGGTGAGGACGCGGAAGCCGGCGACGAAGCGGCTGGCGGATCCAGCTTCGACGACCTGAAAGCCGAATACGAGGAGAATGACGGCTGGGACGACGTCGAGGACGACACGGAAGACGAATCCGAGTCCGACGCCCTCGACGACGAGACGGCCGCCGCACAGGATGCGCTCGACGAGGCGCTCGATGGAGACCACTTCGAGGAAGCGGCGGAGGATATTGGCGACGAGGAGGCACTCGACCAGGCTGAAGAGGTCGAACCCGACGAGACGCTTTTCGAGGCCGACGAAACGTCTGAACCGGCGAACGATGCTGCCGACCCAGCCGAGAGTGGCTCCAAGGAGACGTCATCAGAGCCAGGCGCCAGCCCGGACCCGGCCACAACCACTGCGCAGTCGCCGACGGCGGATTCCGAACCGGCCCACGATCCCGACGTGTATCTCGCCGAACTTCCGGCCCGGTACACGGCCGAATCCGTCGTCCTAGAATGGACGCGCTTCCTCGTCGACGTCGGCGGGGCGATCGGTGCCGCGCGAGCGCTCCGACAGTACCGCTCGCAGGGCTGGATCACCCGCGACGTCGAGCGGACGATGAGCGAACACGTTCGCAACGCCGCCACCGCGGGGACGACGGAGCAGCCGCGGGACCTGCGCGTGGAACACCACCGCGAGAGCCTGACGTACATCAGTCGGCTCGCCGGCGACGTCGACGAAGCGCGACTCCTCGAAGAACTGTCGGCGCTCGGAGGGGGTTCCCGTGGGATTCGGCGTTAGCGGCTCGACTGCAGTCATCTTTCTCGGCGTCCTGATCGCCTCCGGGACGCTCTACACCGCAGCCGCGGGCAGCGCAGAGCAGATCTCGGAAGCGCGTGACGACAATCAGGAAGATCTACTCGAACGCCGGAATACGGCGATCGACGTGACGCGGGTCGTGTATTACAACGATACTGACCCAACGCTTGAGGTGACTGTCGAGAATGTGGGGACGACGACGCTATCGGTCAATGGAACGAGTCTCCTCGTCGATAACGAGCACATTAATCTGGGACAAACGCAAAAGAGTGTCGAGAGCGACGATACGACGGACGTATGGGCAGCCGACCAGACGCTCGTGCTAACGACGACAATGAATCAGGAACCCGACCACGTCAAAGTCGTCGCCGAAAACGGCATCGCGGCGAGTAACACGACGGTCGAGGTGGTGAACTGAATGGCCGACGTCTCCGTTCCGAGTCTGATCCTGTTCATCGCGAGCATCGTCATCGCAGCAGGAGTCGCGGGTGTCCTCATCGACACGGTCACCGGAATCAGCGGGGCGCTCGACGATCGGGGCGCAGACGTCGCAGAGAACATCCGGACCGACATCGAAATTATCAGCAGTTCCGACAGTAACGTTTACGACAACAGCTCAAACAGCATAAGTCTGTACGTCAAGAACACGGGACAACGAACGTTACCAGCGACTGGACAGACGTTCGACGTCATCGTCGACGCGCAATATCGCGCGGACGTCAATGTCAATGTCGTCGACGGCAACAACGGAGAGTGGACGCCTCACGGTGTCGTCAACGTCACGATACAGAATATCGACCTGGCCGAAGGTAGCGGCGATCACGACGTCACGCTGACCGTCGACGGCGACGAAGAGAACTTCCGCTTCAACTACTAACTATGGGATCGAATCAGTTCTCGCTTGGACTCAAAGACCACGACCGCCTCGAGAAGGAACTCGGCGGCGGCATTCCGAAGGGCTCGATCGTCCTCATCGAAGGCGATTACGGGGCCGGAAAGAGCGTCCTCTCCCAGCGACTCACCTATGGGTTTACGCAGGAAGACATTGTGACGACGCTTGTCTCGACAGAACTAGGTGTCCGAGGCTTTCTCGACCAGATGCACTCGTTGACGTACGACGTCGTCAAGCCCCTGCTCGACGAGGAGATTCTCTTCATCCCCGCCGAGATCGACGCGTCGGGGACGCTGACCGGCAGCGGCGGGGACGACGAGCGGAAGCAACTCCTCAAGCGAATGATGGAGGCGGACACGATGTGGGACGGCGACGTCATCATCGTCGATACATTCGACGCCATCCTCCGGAACGATCCCAAGTTCGAGGCGCTCGTCCGGCAAAATGAGGAGCGGCAGGCGGCGCTGGAAATCATCTCGTTCTTCCGTGATCTGACCACCAAGGGCAAGACGATCGTTCTCACGGTCGACCCCTCGACGGTCGACGACGAGGCGATCGGTCCCTTCCGATCGATCGCGGACGTCTATCTCGAATTAGAGATGGTCGAGGTCGGGAACGACGTCCGGCGAAACATCTTCGTGAAGCGATTCGCCGGGATGGGCCAGCAGGTCGGCGACCGCGTCGGCTTCTCGGTCCGCTCGGGGATCGGGATCGTCATCGAGTCGAGGAGTGTCGCATAATGGCCACCGAACACGGCTCAGCGAAGATCGACAACGAACTGCGGCGGCACGCCCAGCGGTGGGGCCACCTCCGCGAGCACCTCAAGCGGTTTCGGCAGATCACCGGCGAGTTCCCGATGCTCGTCGAGGAGCCAGACGGATACGAGTCGCGGCGGCCGAACATCATCTACCACGTGGGCGGCCCGATCTACTGTCAGGTGTACGGGAACTTCGGGGAGACGACGAAGTACTACACGATCGAGCCGGAACTGGACGACGACGAACGCGACCTCTTCGGGCAGGTGAAAGACAAACTCCTCGAACGGTCGGTGACGAAGCCGGCACCTGCCGAGGAGACCGAGTACGAAGATCGGATTCGAGAACTGCTCGAAGAGATCGTCGTCCTCGAAGACGAACGCAACGGGCGGTTAGCGGAAATCATCCAGCGACTCGAACTCGGGGCGCTGGAAGTGTCCGAAGAGACGTACGAGAAGGTCCAGTACCGACTCGTCCGCGACATCGTCGGCCTCGGACCGCTGGAGCCGATTATGCGCGACCCGGCCAACGAGGACATTCACGTCATTGGGCCACGCCAGGTCGACGTCGATCACGGCGAGTTCGGACTGCTGGAGACGACCGTCGAATTCGACTCCGAAGAGCAGTACGACAACTGGCTCCGGAATATGGGTGAACGGATCGGCGACCCGGTCTCGGACGCGCACCCGATCGTGGACTCGACGCTCCCGGACGGATCGCGTATCAACATCATCTACTCCGACGACGTCTCGCTGAAGGGTTCCTCGCTCACGATCCGTCAGGGCGACGACGTCCCACTGTCGGTGTTTCAGATCGCGAAGTGGGGGACGCTGTCGCCGGAACTGGCCGCGTACCTCTGGATCGCCCTGGAGAACGAGCGGACGGTGTTCGTCGTCGGCGAGACGGCGTCCGGAAAGACCACGACGCTCAACGCTGTCACGTCGTTCATCCCGCGGGACTCGAAGATCTACACCGCAGAGGACACCGCCGAGGTGCTCCCGCCGCACGACACGTGGCAGCAGCTCCTCACCCGCGAGGGACGCGGCGCGGATTCTGAGGTCGATATGTTCGACCTCGTCGCGGCCGCGCTGCGTTCGCGCCCCGACTACATCATCGTCGGGGAGGTTCGTGGCGAGGAGGGGCGGATGGCGTTCCAGGCCGCCCAGACCGGCCACCCGGTGATGCTGACGTTCCACGCGTCCGACATCGTCTCGATGATCCAGCGGTTCACCGGGGATCCGATCAACGTCCCCGAGACGTTTATGTCGAACTGTGACATCGCGCTGTTCCAGAACCGCGTCAAGCGGGGCAACGACACGCTCCGTCGCGTCACGTCGGTCCAGGAGATCGAGGGGTACTCGAAAGAGATGGGCGGTGTCGTCACCCGGGAGGCGTTCTACTGGGACCCCGTCGAAGACGAGATCGTGTTCCAGGGTCGGAACAACTCCTTCATTATGGAAGAGAAGATCGCGACGCTGCTCGGGTACGACGACACCCGAAAGATCTACGAGGACATCGAGTTCCGCTCGGAACTCATCCGACGGGCAATCCAAGAGAACATCGTCGGCTATCACGAGGTGAACGAGTTCATCGAGGACTTCCAGCGGGACGGTACGGAAGGTATCCCGTTCGATATGACGAGGGTTGAATGATGAGTGAAACTGATCGACGGCCGAACCGGAGCGCCGCCGATGACCGGCAGGGAGGATAATCGATGAGTGAGACGAACCCCGACGTCGATCCAGGGTGGAGTGCACAGCGGAAGCAACTCCAGGAGTTCGCGTCGTCGATCCTCGACTCCTACGAGCGGATGCCGATGGAAAATCGGAAGTACGCGCTCACAGTCCTGGCGCCGACGGTACTCCTGTTCGTCCTCGGCGTCGCCGGGGCCGTCTTCCTCCCGCTGCCGATCCTGGTCCGGATCCCGATCTTCCTCCTCGGCGCGCTAATGCTGGTTGCGGGCGCTCTCTATCCCCGCTTGCTCGTCGAACAGCAGCGACGCGGCCTGGAGAACCAACTGCACCTCGTCATCACGCACCTGACGGTGCTTTCGACGACGAATATCGACCGTGTTGCGGTCTTCCGGCAGCTTGGGAAAGAAGAAGAGTACGGCGAGCTCGCAGTCGAAATGCGGCGGATCACGGAGCTGGTCGACACGTGGAATCAGTCGCTCGATGACGCGCTGCGTCGGCGTGCACGTGCCGTTCCCTCGAAGGAACTCGGTGATTTCCTCGACCGATTGGCGTACTCGCTGAACGCCGGCCAAAGCCTCGATGACTTCCTGCTCGGCGAGCAGCAGACGATGATCGAAAAGTACGTCACGGTCTACGAGGGTGCGCTCGGCAACCTAGAAGTGATGAAGGACCTCTATCTCTCGATGATTCTCTCGATGACGTTCGCCATCATCAACGCGATCGTCTTGCCGATTCTCACCGGCACCGACGCGACGATGACCATCGCGGCCGTTATCGTGCTGTTCGTCTTCGTCCAGTTGGGGTTCTACTTCGTCATCAGGACGATATCGCCGCACGACCCACTGTGGTATCAGCAGGACGAGTACCGCACGAAGATGGACCGGCAAATCGACATCGCACTTTACGGATCGGTCGCGCTAAGTCTCGTGTTCATTGGTATTCTGGGACTCGGCGTCGCCGGGTGGACGTCGATCGGACAATCGATCCAGTACGTGATGCTCGATATTCCGATTCCAGTGATGATGGCGGCACCCTTGACGCCGCTCGCGATTCCGGGGCTCGTTGCTCGGCACCACGAGAACAGCGTCAAGGAACGCGATAACGAATTCCCGGGATTCATCCGGGCGCTCGGCGCCTCCGAGAGCGCGAAGCAATCGACCACGCGCGCGGTGTTGGAAACGCTCCGCGAGAAGGACTTCGGCGTGCTCTCCCGAGAGATCGATCGGCTCTACACGCGATTGAATATGCGCGTCGCACCGGATCGCTCGTGGTTCTTCTTCACCGCGGAGACAAGTTCGTACCTCATCCAGAAGTTCTCGGAGATGTACCTCGTCGGGCGACAGATGGGTGGAACACCGAAACAGCTCGGCGAACTCATCTCACAGAATATGAACGAAGTGATCAAGCTCCGTCAGCAGCGCGACCAGGCGACCGTGACGCTCATCGGCGTTCTCTACGGGATCACCGCCTCCGCGGCGTTCGCGTTCTTCATCGGCCTGGAAGTCGTCGAGATCCTCGCGACGTTCTCCTCGGATCTGAACCTCGCGCAGTTCGAGTTCGGGAAGATCATCTACGCGGGCGTCTACGACATCCCGGTGATCGAGTACCTGCTGTCGCTCATTATCCTGTTCAACGGCGTCCTCTCGGCGCTGATGATCCGGATGGTCGACGGCGGGCACAAGGTGAACGCCTACCTCCACTTCGTCGTTCTCGTCTGGATCGGCAGTGGCAGCGCGGTGCTGACCTCGTGGCTCGCTGGAGGGCTGATCAGCGTATGACGGCCACAGGTTCCGACCGTGATGGCGGCGATCGCGACGCCTCCGAGTCACACTCTGAACACGGCGAAGCAGCCGAACAACGCTCGGAACTCCTCGAAGCGTATCGGGAGGAATCCGGCAGCGGCTCGGACTCGAAGTCGAAGTCGGGCTCGAAGTCGAAGTCGGGCTCAAAGTCGAAATCTCGTAAGGCACAGAGCGGCGAGTCGATCATCGTCGACTTCGTCGCGAACTTCGTCGCCGGCGGCGACGCCGCGTTCGATCCGGTGAAAGGTCGCGTGCTGATGAGCGAGCGACGGCTCGTCCTCGCGACCTCGGACACGAAGACGATGATTCCGATCACCTCGATATTCGACATCGCAGTCGGGCAGGTGCCGCCCGAAGTCGAGGAGTTCTTCGATTACACCGTGATGGTCGGGTACGTCGACGGCGACTATCGACGGACGACCGTCATTGGCGGCGACCGAGAGACGATCGAGAAGTTCTCGCTCTTGCTCTTCCGGGCGACGCTCAACGGATCGACGGCGCTCGTGAAGCACCCGGCAAAGATCGGTGGTCGCGTGATGGATACGCCGAAGCGAAAGACTGGGCTCAATCTCGATTACGAGTCGGTGTCGTTCCCCGGCAGCGACGTCCAATCCGATGAAGACGGGCCGTTCTCGATCGACCTCGCGTCGGTCGTCTTCTTCGAGGTGATAGAGCAGACGGCCGACGACGGCGATTCCATCCTCGTCCTCTCAGTGCAACACGTCGAGAACGGCCAGACGGTCACCTCCGAGATCTCGATGCGGTCGAGACGGAAGATGAACATCCTCGGCCGCTACCTGCGGCTGATCTACCACTGGATCAAGAGCGACGTCCGCGACGTCGAGGTGGCCGAGACAGAACTGGAAGTGCTCGTTGGGCTGTACTCGACCGCCGAAGACATCGATCTCGCATCGTTACTCGACATCGGCGACGCCGAACTCGAAGCCCGACTGGAGTCACTCCACGAAGACGACCTCATCACTGACGAGGAGCCACCGGTCGATCTCACGCCACAGGGTCGGTTTATCGTCAACGAGGAGTTCGAAGACATCAACGTGTGAGCGCGCGAGACAGGCCAGCCGTTCGTACCCGGCAAGCGCGGCGCGCGGCGGGAGACGCCAACCGGGAAGGAGACGGACGCCACGCGGCGCCACTACCGCATCTCTTCTAGGGGGACGAACGCGTCCGCATCGGCGGACAGCCAGGCGTCGACGTGTTCACAGCAACTCTCCCGACGCGGGTAGATCGTACAGCGGTCCGGCCGTTCCTCGTAGCGGACGACGACACTTCGGAGTTCGAACAGTCGATGCGACGCATCGTCGGTGCGTTCGGCTCTCGGCTCTGGAGCGCGGTTTTCGGGATCGCCGGGCAAGTCGGACATCTCAGTCCACACTCGGAGTATCGCTACGGACGTACTAAACCACTACTGTTGGCAGGCAAGTTCCGCCGGGTAACACGGAGTCAAGTGTGCCCGAGTGCCAAGCACTCGAAGAGATGGTAGACCCGACCTCCGATCTCGGAGAGGACATCGACGAATCTAACGCACCCGCGTGTGCGACCTGCGGAGAGAAGATCGTGCAGTCGCCGACCCACCGCGTCGTTACGTGGATCGAGGACGGCCAGGTGCAAGAGCGACACTTCTGTTCTGACGAGTGTAAGGCCGCCTACGACGAATAGCGACTTCTCTCTCAGTCCCCTTCGAGCGACGACCAGAACCGGTCGACGCCGTAGCCGAGCATATCCGGACTGACCGGACCGAACTCCTCGCGTTCGGTCTCGGGGAGGTACTCCCGGACGCTGTCCCAGGACTCGCG
Organism: Halobellus sp. Atlit-38R; assembly: GCF_003665925.1. Lineage (NCBI taxonomy): Archaea > Methanobacteriati > Methanobacteriota > Halobacteria > Halobacteriales > Haloferacaceae > Halobellus > Halobellus sp. Atlit-38R. The sequence continues at coordinate 195,197 of NZ_QXIJ01000001.1, read as the reverse complement.
GGCGTAGCGGGCGTCCACGAGCGCACGGATCCCGACCTCGTCGGGCCCGCGAATGACGCGTCCGATCGCTTGCCGCGCTTTTCGCACGGCCGGTACGGTGAGCGCCGTCTCGAATCCGCTCCGGCCCCCTTTGCCCGTGGACCCGAACCGACGGTCGTACGCCGTCTTCACCGCCCGGGTCCGCGGACTCGACGTATCGATGATCGGCACGCCGCAGACGACCGCCGCGGCGAGGCGGTCGCCCCGGTAGTCGACGCCCTCGGTGAGCGTCCCGCGGAGGCTCGTGACGAGGACTTTCGAGTCCCCGCCGAAGAACTCCGTCTTGAGGGCCTCGGTCGCGTCGTCGTCGGACGCTTCGTCGAGGAGCACCGGGCGGTCGAGTCGCTCCGAGAGGGCCTCGGCCATCCACGCGGCCTCTGCGTAGTTCGGCATCCCGACGAGGACGTTCCCCGGTGAGCGCGCGATCTCACAGACGGCATCGACGTGGGCGCGTCGGGTCGGGTTCAGTTCGCCTCGCGGGCCGCGGTTCTCGTGGGTGAACTTCGGCACGTCGACGGCGAAGGACGCGCGGTTCGCCGCGGGGAACGAGAGCCCGTAGGTCCGTTCCTCGATCGGCCGGCCGTCGTCCGCGAGCGCGTCCAGCCCTGTTACTTCCCGAAAGACAGCCATCGGTTCGAGCGTCGCCGACATCAGGACGCCGCCGCCGAACTCGCCGAGCCGCTCTGCAATCGCCTCGCCGGGGACGCAGTTGTGCAGCGAGATGCGGGCGTTGTAGGCGCGTCGCCAGGTGTTCTGGCGGGCGGTCTCGTCCCAGGTGCGTTCGAGTTCGAGTTCTCTGAAGTACGCGACGTGGTCGGTCCGAGTCCAGTTCGCGAGCGTTCGCCCGACGGCGGGGGCGGCCCGCCGGACGTCGTCGTCTTCGGCCTCGTTCAGGATGCGAGCGACGATGGCGCCGACCGACTCCGCGCGGAGCCAGGTCGCTTCGTCGTAGCCGGCGTCGTCGGCCCACTCCGTGAGTTCGTCGACGCCGGGATCTTCGGGGTCGCGGAGCGGGATCTCGTCGTCGTCGAGGCGCGTGAGGTCCGCGCGCCAGTCCGGCAGCGTCCGGTCCAGGTGGGCGTTCACGCGGCGGTCGATCTCCGAGCGGAGATCCGAGACGAACTCGCGGGTCTCGCGCACTTCGCGGAGAGTCACGTCCGCGTCGGCGAGTTCGCCGCGGACGAGGTCGGCGTCGGCGCTTCCGGCGTCGCCATCTGCACTTGATTTTCCCGCGTCCTCGAACTCGATTGGCTGGATCACCCGCGTCAGTTCGTTCTCGGCGTCGCGAAGCGTCGATTCGGCGACGCCGTCGCTCACCAGATCGCGAACGCGCGGTTCGAGCATATGCGCCTCGTCGCAGACGACGAAGGTCTCCTCGTCGACGAGCGCGCCCGTGAACGAGCCGACCGTCGTGGGGTCGAACGCGTGGTAGTAGTTACCGAGGACGACTTCCGCGTGCGGGAGGACCGCGCCCATCACCGAGTGGGGACAGGTGCCGTAGCCCGCGCTCAGGCGAACGAGTTCCTCGGTGTCGATGTGTCCGCGGTCAGTCAGATCGAACGGGACCGCCTCGATCGGATCGCCGTCTTCGGGGACGTCGTCGAGGAACGTCGCGTAGAACGGACAGTACTCCGTGTCGCCGTACTCGGCGGTCTCGGGGAGATACGGCGTCGGTTCGCCGGCGGTCGAGAGGTACTCCGGTCCCTGCGTCGATCCGGAGTCGAGCAGCCCGGTCTGCGTCTGGCGGGCCTCCGAAACGAGTGTCCCCGTCGAGGTCTCGCCGCCGTCACCGACGAGGTTTCGTGTTCGTTCGCGGAGGCCCTCACACCGATCGTAGACCGTCTCGTCGTCGACGCCAGCGACGCCTTCGCGGCTGTACGGGCAGACGTCGGCCTTCCCGACGAGCGTCAGTCCCGACACGGGCGACCACTCGTCGGGGAGGTTCCCGTTGATCGTTTCGAGGTCGGCCTCGAACTGGCGCAGTTGCTGCTTGACGCTCGTCAGGACGAGCACGCGCTCGTAGTCCGACTCGGGGTCGCGGACGCGGTCGATGCCCGCCGTAAGCGCGAGCATCGTCTTTCCTGTTCCGCACGCCCCTTCGACGACGAGAAAACCGTTCTCCTCGGCGACTTCGACGGCGGCGTCGATGCCGTCGGCTTGCTCGGAATACGGGTCGTCGTGGCCGAAGACCGCCTGCCAACTCACGTGCTGCAGTGGCTGCGCCGCGCTCATATTGGTGTCGGTGAGTGGCCGCGGCTCGGTATTTGAACGCTCGGCCGAGACGAAACGGCGAGCGACGGAGACAGAGACTGCTGTCGGCCGCCCCCGTAGCTATTCGAACGTGTGATCGATGTCTGCCGAGTCGCCGACGCAGACGACCAACGAGTCGCGGGCCGGCGCGTACACCTTCATCTCGCGTCCTTTTACGGAGTAGCGGGTTTCGACGACGCGGACGAGCTCTGCGTCGCGGAGATTGTCGAGGTGGTGCCGAACGTTCTGCAGCGAGGTTTCGACGTCGTCTGCGAGTTCGGAGGCGGTGGCAGGGTTCTCTTGGAGAGCCGCAAGTGTCGAGCGGGCAGTGTCGGATGCGAGACAGTTTATGAGTTGGGCGGCGTCGTCGTCGTCGAGCGGAAGCACGCGGAGGGTGCCATCGTCCCCATCAGGAGGACGAGTCTCTGTCTCTGACGGCAGGAGCCCCGACATACCACTGTATTCCACGTACGTCTGCCTAAACGTTTCGGATATCCGACACACATCACGTCACGCGTGACCGGAGCGGTCACGCTTCGCCGGGGACGGCCAGTACCGAGGCCAGCGTCGGGCGCGCTACGGCATCCCTCGCATTTTAGGACGGGTCGGACCGAACTGCGGAGTATGATAACGAGCGAGCGAATGGCCGCGGTGGATCGCAACGCCGAGGCGCTCGGCGTCCCGCGGAAGCAGTTGATGGAGTCGAGCGGCAACGCCGTCGCCCGTACGGTACGCCGCCTGGCTGACCCCGAAGACGCGGTCGCGATCGTGGCCGGCCGCGGGAACAACGGCGGCGACGCACTCGTCGCCGCCCGCTTTCTCGACGCCTACGACGTCACCGTCCACCTCCTCGGTCGGCCGGAGACGATCACCACCGATCTGGCCCGGGAAAACTGGGAGGCCCTGCGTGCCGCGGAGTACGACGCGCGGACGGTCACAGATTCCGTCGACCTCGATTTCGATCTCGGCGACCCGGACGTGATCGTCGACGCGATGCTCGGCACGGGCGTGACGGGGGCGCTGCGCGAACCCGCGGCGACGGCCGCCCGGCAGATCAACCGCCTCGGCGCGACGGTCCTCTCGGTCGATGTCCCCTCCGGGGTCGACGCCGACACCGGCGAAGCCGCGGGCGTCGCCGTCGACGCCGACCACGTGGTGACGTTCCACGACGAGAAGCCGGGACTGACGTCGCTCGACGCCGACGTCACAATCGAAGACATCGGGATCCCGTCGGCAGCGGAACTGTTCACCGGACCGGGCGACCTCCAGCAGCTCGGGCGTCCAGCCCAGAGCCACAAGGGCGACTTCGGCGAGGTACTGGTCGTCGGCGGCGGTCCGTACACCGGCGCGCCCGCACTCGCCGCACAGGCGGCACTCCGAGCCGGCGCGGACCTCGTCCGCGTCGCCTGCCCCGCGTCGGTCGCGCGCGAGATCCAGGGTTACAGCGAGAACCTCATCCTCCGTCCCTACGACGGTGACCACCTGGAGCCGGCACACGTGGGCGAAATTCTGACGCTCGCGGCCGAGCACGACGTCGCCGTCTTCGGTCCCGGTCTCGGGAGCCACGAGGAGACGCTCGCGGCCGTCCGCGACCTGCTCGAACGCTACGACGGCACCGCCGTCGTCGACGCCGACGCGCTCCAAGTCGTCCCGACGGTCGACACCGAGGCGACCCTGATCTGCACGCCCCACCAGGGCGAGTTGCAGGCGATGGGCGGCGAGACCGACACTGACTGGCGGGCGCGCGCGGAACTGGTCGCGGGGTTCGCCGAAGACGTCGGTCACGTGCTGCTCGTGAAGGGTGCCTACGACGTGGTCACCGACGGCGACGAGACGCGCGTCAACCGCACCGGGAACCCGGGGATGACCGTCGGCGGTACCGGCGACGTTCTCGCGGGTGCGACCGGCGCACTGGCCTGCGTGCTCACACCACTGGAGGCGGCCGCCGTCGCCGCCTACGGGAACGGACGCGCCGGCGACGCAGCCGTCGACGAGAACGGGTACGGCCTCCTGGCGACGGATCTGATCGATCGACTGCCCGCGGCGCTTCGGGAGGGAGACGAATGACCGACGCAGAGCGCGAGGCCGACCGGGGGGACGACGGTGACGCTCGATCTGACGGGAGCGACGCGGAGCTCACACACGTCGACGAGACGGGCGACGTCCAGATGGTCGACGTCGGCGCGAAGCCCGATACACAACGGAGAGCCGTCGCGGCCGGAACGATTCACCTCACCGAGTCGACGATCGGCGCGATCCGCGACGACGAGATCGGCAAGGGCGACGTGCTCGCGACCGCGCGCATCGGCGCGGTCCAGGCGGTGAAACACACCTGGGAGACGATCCCGATGTGCCATCAGATCCCGATCACGAACGTCGACACCGACTTCGACGTCCGGGACGACCACGTGACGCTCACCGTGACCGTCGAGACGACCGGGAAGACCGGCTGTGAGATGGAAGCTCTCGAAGGCGTCACGACCGGGCTGAACGTCGTCTGGGATATGGTCAAAGCCGCCGAGAAGACGGCCGACGGTCAGTATCCCGACACGCGAATCACCGACGTCGAAGTCCTGACCAAAGAGAAGCAGCGGGTCGACGACGCCTAGTCGAACCGCGTCGTCGATTCGGACATCGAGCCCAGTGGCCCCCAGATCCTACCGCCCGTCGACGCTCGCTTCGGACTCGGCGGATTCGGGTTCCGCGTTGGAGGCTGGAACGCGGACGTCTGCCGCTTTCGATCGCGCTTTCTCGACGATGGCGGGGCGCGCGGAGAACTCGACGAGGACCTCCTCGCCGGTGTACTCCTCGCGCTCGACGTGGCCGTGGTCGTAGAGCCACGAGACGAGGCTCATCGCATCGTCCGACATCGGCAAGAGCAGTCGCTCCTCGCGCCACTCGGGCAGTTCCGCTTCAATTCTGGCGGTCAGTTCGTCGATGTTCTCGCCGGTGAGTCCCGAGACGACGACCGGATTCGGCGCGAGGGCGTCGAGCGCCGCGCGCTTCTCCGCGAGTTCGTCGTCGTCGACGCGGTCGATCTTGTTGAGGACCGTGACGATGGGCGCTTCGTTCCGCTCGTAGAGCGTGTCGTGACTGGTGATGAGCTTCTCGCGCATCTCCTCGATCGATTCGGAGGCGTCGACGACGAGCAACACGAGGTCGGCGCGGTAGACCGAATCCAGCGTCGACTCGAAGGACTCGACGAGCCAGTGCGGAAGATTCGAGATGAACCCGACGGTGTCGGTCAAGAGAACGTCTCTCGTCCCCGTGTCGGCCCGGCGCGTCGTCGTGCCGAGCGTCGTGAACAGGCGGTCTTCCGATTCCGCAGTCGGGTCGAGATCCGGGTGGAGCCCCTCGTTCTCGCCCACGTCGAGGTCGTCCGCGAGCCGGCGCATCAGCGTCGACTTGCCGGCGTTCGTGTAGCCAGCGAGCGCGACGAGATCGAAGCCGGACTCCCGGCGCTGTTCGCGACGCGTCTCCTCTTTGTCGGCGATGGCGTCGAGTTCCTGCTTGATACGGGAGATCTGCGCTTTGATGTCCTGCTCGCGGCTCTCGTCGTACTCGCCGAGGCCCATAAATCCGGGGCGCTCGTCGCGCTTTGCCAGCGACGCTTTCGCCTCCGCGCGCGGGAGTTCGTAGCGCAGTTCCGCGAGTTCGACTTGCAACTGCGCCTTGCGGGTGTTGGCCCGCTGGCCGAAAATCTCGAGGATGAGCGTGAAGCGGTCGATCACTTCGACGCCCTCCGGAAGCTTCCCGCCGATGTTGTACGTCTGGTACGGCCCCAAGCGGTTGTCGACGATGACCGCCTGGGCGTTCGTCTCGCGGACGAGCGCGGCGAGTTCCTCGACTTTCCCCTCGCCGAAGTGGTAGGCGGCGTCCTCCTCGCGCGACTGCGAGAGTTGGCCGACGACGTCGTAGCCGGCCGCGCGAGCCAGGTCCGTGATCTCGCTCAAGTCGGCAGTGTCGCCGCCGTCGACCCGTTTCGCGACGACGACGGGGCTGTCTTCGCTCATCGTTTCACCGCAGCAGCGGCGGTCTCGGGGTGATTCACCTGCACTGTCTACGCGGAGGTAGGCGGTCGAAGCACTTGAACGCTACCCGAATTCCAGCGCCGATCCGAGCGTGCCGTTCCCGAGAGAGAACCGTGACCTCATCTGTGACCTGCCGTGATTCGAAGTAACACGGTGTCGTTGCGTAATATCTCCCTATATTCCTAATATTATAGAATCTAAAACGATTGTATTACTCTATTTTGTAGATAAGTATAAACAGCTCCAGGCCTGAGTGAAGATATCTCTATGAGATATGGAATTCGTTCCCGATTTCTACCACCTGAGGTGGTGCTGTTCGTCACACTTGCGACCGTCTGGGGGCTCTCTTTCGTCGCCATCGAGGCCGGACTCGCCCACGTCCCGCCGCTGTTCTTCGCGGCCGTCCGCTACGCGCTGGCTGGCGTCCTCGTCCTCGGCTACGCCGCGGTCACGACGGACCGCCTCCGACCGCGCGGTCGCACCGAGTGGCTGAACGTCGCCGTCGTCGGCACCTTCCTCGTCGGTGGCTACCACGCACTGCTCTACGTCGGACAACTGTCCGTCCCCGGCCCCGTTGCCGCCGTCGTCGTGAGTCTCTCACCGGTCCTGACAGCGGTCTTCGCTGCGATGCTCCTCGACGACTCACTCGACGCGGTCTCCGCCGGCGGCTTCGTCGTCGGGCTCCTCGGCGTCGCCATCGTCGCCGACCTCGACCCGTCGAACCTGTTCGCGTCGGACATCCTCGGTGTCGGCCTCCTGCTCGTCGGTGCCGCGACGTTCGCGCTCGGCTCTGTGCTCTCGACTCCGCTTCGGACGACGCTCGCAGACGTCTCGATGCAGGGCTGGGCGATGCTCCTCGGGGCCGGCGTGCTCTTCGCCGGATCGCTCGCGCGCGGCGAAGCCGTCGCGACCGTCGAGTGGACGACGACAGCGCTCGCGTCACTCGCGTATCTGACCGTTGCCTCCGGTGTGATCGGCTTTCTCGTCTACTTCGCGCTCCACGAGCGGGTCGGCCCCGCCGAGAGCAACCTCGTCGGCTACTTCCAGCCGATCGTCGCCGCGCTCGGCGGCTGGCTCCTGCTCGGGCAGACGGTGAGCCAGACGACTGTCCTCGGCTTCCTCGGCATCTTCACTGGGTTCGTCCTCGTCCAGCACGAACTCGTCCGCGAGCAGTTCGGCGGCGTGCTGGTCCCCCGACAGCGGGTCGCCCGAAGCCGGGTGTTCCCGCGGCGGCAGGTCGTTCACTGGTCGAGTCTGGAGTACCGAATCTATCGGCGCCTGCGGCGGGCGCGTATTCGCGTGTGTGACCTCTCCCCTGGTCGAGCCATCTGTGAGAACCAGTCCTCACCCGCGACGGGCTACGGTCACGACGCCGACTGACGAGACGACTGACTCGTCTCTCCATCGAAGTACTCGCAACAAGCCGCCCGCTCGCGCGTCCGCAGGATGTGAGAGGTCCGAGAGACCGCGTTACTCCTCGACGAAGTCGGGCTCGATCCGCTTTTCGTCGTACTCGGATTCGAGGTGCGCGCGGAACGTCTCGACCTCGACGTCCTGTCGCTCCTGCTCTTTCCGGTCGCGCACCGAAATCGTCCCGTTCTCCTCCTCGTCGTCGCCGACGACGATCATATACGGCACGCGGTCCTCCTGTGCTTCGCGGATCTTGCGGCCGAGCGTCCACGAGCGGTCCTCGACCGAGACTCGGAAGTCGCCCAACTCGTTCTTCACGCGGTGGGCGTACCCGAGCTGGTCGTCGCTGATCGGGAGGATGCGGACCTGCTCGGGCGCGAGCCAGAACGGGAACTTGCCGTCGAAGTGCTCGATGAGCACCATAAAGAAGCGCTCGTAGGAGCCATACAGCGCGCGATGGATCATCACCGGACGGTGCTCTTCGTTGTCCTCGCCCGTGTAGGAGAGCTCGAAGCGCTCGGGCATATTGAAGTCGAGTTGGACGGTCGGACCGTCCCACTTTCGCCCGAGCGCGTCCTCGAAGGCGAAGTCGATTTTTGGCCCATAGAAGGCACCGTCGCCGGGTTCGAGGTCGTAGTCGATGCCCTGGTTTTCGAGCACCGAACGGAGCTGTGACTCCGCTTGCTCCCAGATCTCGTCGCCGCCGACGGACTTCTCCGGGCGGGTCGCGAGCGCGACGTGGGCGTCGAGGTCGAAGGTGTCGAGCACCTCGTAGATGGCATCCATCACCTGATTGACCTCTCCTTCGATCTGTTCGGGACGGCAGAACAGGTGGCCGTCGTCGATGGTGAACGACCAGACGCGCGAGAGCCCCGAGAGCTCCCCGCGCTGCTCTTTCCGGTAGACTTTGCCGTCCTCGAAGTAGCGGACCGGGAGGTCGCGGTAGGACCAGGACTTCTGGTCGAAGATGGTCGCGTGGCCCGGGCAGTTCATCGGCTTCAGGCCGTATTCCTCGTCGTTGACGTCCATCAGGAACATATCGTCGACGTAGTTGTCGTAGTGGCCCGACTTCTTCCACAGTTCCGTCCGGAACAGATGGGGCGTCTCGACGGGGTCGTAGCCGGCGTCGAGGTTGAGCGAGCGGGCGTAGTCGGCGAGTTCGTCGAGGATCTTCTTCCCGTTGGGGTGATACAGCGGCAGGCCGGGACCCGTGACCTCCGGGATGGAGAACAGATCGAGTTCCTGTCCGAGCTTTCGGTGGTCGCGCTCTTGGGCCTCTTCGCGAAGGGTGAGGTAGTCTTCGAGGTCGGATTCGGACTCGAAGGCCGTCCCGTAGACGCGCGTCAGCGTGTCGTTGTCCTCGTCGCCGCGCCAGTACGCCGACGAGATGTTGAGAAGCGTCACTGCACCGATCTCACCCGTGGACTCGACGTGGGGACCCTTACAGAGGTCCTCGAAGTCACCCTGGACGTAGAAGGAGATGGGATCCTCGCCGGCGGCCTCGTCCTGGAGAATCTCCTGTTTGTATGGGTTGTCGTCGTAGGTGTCGAGTGCCTCCTCGCGCGGCCGGAGTTCACGCTCGATCGGGAGGTCCTCTTCGATGATGGCCTCCATCTCGGCTTCGATCGCTTCGAGGTCGTCCTGATCGAGGTCGACGTTCGCGACGTCGTAGTAGAAGCCCTCGTCGGTCGGCGGCCCGATGGCGAGTTTCGCTTCGGGGTGGAGCCGCTGGAGCGCCTGGGCGAAGACGTGCGCGGCCGAGTGGCGCAGCACGCGGAGATACTCGTCGCTCTGGTCGGTGACGATGACTATCTCGGCACCGTCGTGGACGGGTGCCGCCTTGTCGACGAGTTCCCCGTCGACGACGCCCGCGACGGTGTCGCGGCCGAGTCCGGGTCCGATCTCGTAGGCGACGTCCTCGACCGTCGCGTCCTCCGAAACAGAGAGTTCAGAGCCGTCGGGGAGGCTGACAACGATTTCGCTCATACGCGTTGGGAGTGCGAGCGTACGAATAAGTGTTTTCGAGTCGCCGAACGGGCTGGTACGTCAGCGCTGGGCGCACGCTCGGTACCGACATCGGTCCGCGGTCAGCAGATGGCGTAGTAGGGATAGAGTTCCCCCTCGTCTGTGATCTCCACGTAGGCGTTCCCGTAGCACGCGCTCGTCTCGATCGTGACGCTCTCTGTCGTGTTACGCGCGGTCGCGACGATACGGAACGGTTCGATCCCCGTCGGCTCAGCCGCCGAAAGGTTGTAGACGTCGCGTTCTGCGCCCGGTTCGAGAGTGTAGGTCGCCTCGTGAACCGTCTCGTTGGTCGTCTCGCGGACGACGCGCACGTGGATCTCGACGCTCCGGTTCCAGGCGTTCTCCAGTCGCACCTCCTTGTTCGGATCCGGCTGCTCCGAGGCGTGAGCCGTTCCGGCCGGCGTCGACTCCGGCGGCGACGTCGAGGTCGAGGGAGCGTCGCCGTTCGGGACGCCGAGACAGCCGGCGGAGAGCAGTGCGACGGCGACCACCACGGAGGCGGCTCGTGTGAGGTCCATCACGTGGGAGCACGGCACCGGGTAGAAAGGGCCTTGTGGAGGATCAAAGGAGTGTTTGAGGGGTCAGAGAGAGCACAGCGAGCTCGCCGCGATACCCGACGCGACACACGCTATGTGTACTCCGCTTTCACTTCGTCGGCGTAGGCGTCCGCCAGCCGGGTCGGCTCGGGGAGTTTGTAGCCGTCGCAGAGCCGCTCGACGAGGTCGGTCGCTGTCCCGACGCCCACGCGATGTCCCGGACTGACGTACAGCGGATTGATGATCGGCCGCGACGCGTACTGCCGGGACTGGAACGCGTGGCCGATCTGCTCTCCGCGTGCTGCGTTCTCGACGTCCGCGTCGGCCCGGATCGGCGTCCGCCACCCCTCCGGGCGGCCGTCGACGTCGTCGTCGGGAGTGCCACAGAGCAGGCCCTTCGCGACGCCGACGCTCGGGCGGTCGAGCAACACGCCGAGGTGCGTCGCCAGTCCCGCCTGTCGGTAGTGGATGCGGCCGCTGCCGTCGAAGACGACGAGGTCGGGGTCACACGCCAGCTCCGCGAATGCGGCGAGAATCGGCCCACCCTCCCGGAAGGCGAGTAATCCAGGAATGTAGGGGATCGCCAGGTCGGTCACGGCGTGCGCGCGCTCGACGACCGTCTCCCCCCGGCGGACGACCACGACGCTCACGGCGTGGTCGTCGAGGAACGCCTGATCGACCCCGGCGACGAGCGGACGGTCGTCGGGAGCGGCCGCTGCATCGAGGGTGTGGTCGGCCCGCAGCGACAGGGCTGTTGGATCGAAATCGAACGCATCCTCCCACGTCGCCGCCGCGGCGACGTCGAGTTGCAGCGACTCCATCTCCGCGCGCGTCAACGCGGGGTCGGGGACGAACTCAGGACGAACCGGCCGCATCGGTTCAGGGGCGTCGGCCCGGACCGCCGGGGCCGCCGGGACCGCCCATTCCGCCGCCGCCGCGACCGAACTGCAGGGAGTTCGGGACGCCGACCCGGTCCTTCACGCGGACGCCGTAGGCGAGCCCGACGAGCAGGCCGGCGAGGTGTGCCAGGTGGGCGACGTTGCCGCCGACGAGGCCGCTGCCGGCGGCACCGAAGCCGGCGACGATGCTGAACGCGGCGAAGCCGAACGTGAGCACCCACAGCGGCATCGGGATGATGAAGTAGAGATACACCTTCAGGTTCGGGTTCAGGACGGTGAGCACGCCGAGTACGCCCATAATCGCCCCGGACGCGCCGACGACGCCCGCGCCGAAGGGGCCGACCGTCAGCAGCGTCGAGAAGACCTGCGCGAGCCCGGCGATGATGCCGGCCCCGAAGAAGAGCGCGGCGAAGCGCTTCGTGGAGAGATAGCGCTCGACGACCGGGCCGAAGAAGTACAGCGCGATGCTGTTGAAGGCGATGTGCGTGAAGCCGCCGTGGGCGAAGATCGAGGTGAGCCACGTCCAGACGTACTCGATGTGCCCGGGCGAGAGCACGAACGCGGCCTGCCAGAGCGAACTCCGCGGGGACGCGCCGAGCAGGAAGGGGAAGATGAAGTACTGCAGCGCGAACGTGATCCACATCACGCCGAGGAAGACGTAGCTCATATTTCCACGGAAGTACCCGAGCGGGCCGCCAGTGCCGAGCAGTCGGTCGGCGAAGCCACTCGACCGGGACGTACTGCCGCGGTTCTGGACTGAGTCGTCGAACCCGCTGTCGAAGACGCCCGAGGGGTCGTTCCAGTCGCTGAGACCCGGGCAGTCGTGGTTCTCCGGGAGTCGGTGTTCAGCACAGAACGTGTTCCCGCACCGTCGACACTGGTACGGCAGGTTCTCGTGCTTCCCGCACTCGTCGCAGGTAGCCATCACTCACCGTAGTCGCGGCGCAAGTAAAAGCGGTTCCCCTCGGTGGAGTCGCGTGCGGTGCGAGGCTGGCGAACGGGCCGGCCGCGTCCACCGGCGTCTTGCGACGATTGCGCGGGGCACCGTTCGGCGAGGGGCCGCTCGCCGCTCCGGGAACGTCGCGGACGACCCGAACTCGGGAAGGGCTCAGGCGGCCTCGACGTCGATCTCTACGGCCCCGTCGGTGTGATCCGATCCGTCCGGACGGCCCCCACCCGACCCGTCGGGGCTGGCGTCGTTCTCCCGGGTGTCGACGCCGGCGACGTCGTAGGCCGGACAGTACCCCGTCGCACCCGTCGCGAGCATCGTCCCGCCAGCGCCGAGCGCGGCCGCCCGCCGGACCGGGCCGCGCGTCGTGAGGGCCGCACCGAGTAGCGTCGCTCCTGCAGCGATGCGTGCGCGTCGATCCATTCGGCCGACGTTTTGCTCCATACTGAGACTACGAACTGAGCAGTCTTGTATTTTTCACCCAAGACGTTCGGCGTTTCGCGGTCACGGCCGCTCGTCGGCGCAGCGATCCGGGCGTCGAACGTGGCTCGAAGAAGGCGTCGTTACGCCGCGTTCTCGGTCGTCTCTTCCGCTCCGCTCTCGTTGGTCGGAGCCTCGTCTGCGTCGCGCTCCTGCCGGTGGTTGGTGGGAACGACCGTCGGGTGGGCGACGCCGAGGCGCGGGTTCTTGGCAGCCATCACAGATAGTACTTCAGCCCCTACGGGCAAAAGATTACCCATACGCATAACGCATCGGGGCGCACAGCGACCATTACTGGGAGGTATCCGGGTAGCGTGAACCGCTGCTAATAAGGGCGTTACGGCGCGAAAAACGGAACGGGGTCGCTTACGCGAAGTTCTCTTCGTAGAGATCCATCGCGTGCTCGACGGCGTCCTTCGCGGCGGCGGCGTCTTCCCAGCCGAGCGTCTCCGTCTGTTTGCCCTCTTCGAGGTTCTTGTAGGTCTCGAAGAACTCGGCAATCTCGGCTTTCTGCTGGTCGGTGAGGTCCTCGACGTCCTGTACGTTGTCGTAGCGCGGATCCTCGTCGGGGACGGCGATCACCTTGTCGTCTTTCTCGCCGTCGTCGTCCATCCGCATCAGCGCGACCGGGCGGGCCTCGATGATGCACCCGGGGAACGTCTGATCCTCGACGAGCACGAGGATGTCGAAGGGGTCCTCGTCGTCGTAGTACGTCTGCGGGAGGAACCCGTAGTCCGAGGGGTAGTGAACGTTCGAGTGGAGCACGCGGTCGAGGACGACGCCGGGAACGTCCTTGTCGTACTCGTATTTGTTCCGTTCGCCCTTTAGACACTCGACGACGGCGTAGACGACGTCCGGCGCGTCCGGACCGGTCTCGATGTCTTCCCAGAGGTTCGTCATACCTGTGCTGTCTCCGAACGAGCAAAAAGTCCTTTCGCATCGTCGGTACGCAACCGGTAGCACCACACGTGTCAGCGTGTAACGCGGTATATGCGACCGATTTGATGATCGGGGAAGATTCGTCCAAGAATACCCAGATGGGCCCATCACTAGACATTTCCGGACCGATATCGGTGGGGGAAGAAACACAGATCGCCCGATTGTGACCGCCAAGAACCGGCTAGAGGCCGATTTGGTTTTAATGTGAAGATTAGTTGAGAAGCGTTAAATATCCCGGACCCATTTCAACTGGTATGTCAGAGGCACAAACAGTTACTGACACGGAACGTGTGGTACGCGACCTTACGGCATTCCAGCAGAATATCCTCGTCATCCTCGCCGAGGAGCCGATGTACGGCCTCGCGATCAAACGCGAACTCGAGACGTACTACGGCACCGAAGTGAACCACGGCCGGCTCTACCCCAACCTCGACGACCTCGTCGAGATGGGACTCGTCGAAAAGAGCGAACTCGACAAGCGGACGAACCAGTACGAGCTTACCGAACAGGGCCACGACGCGCTCCTCGATCAGTTCGACTGGATGTTCGCGAAGTTCGTCACCGGCGACGAACGCGCCGCAGAACTCACCGACCTCGTCGAAGCGTACCGATAGACCGGACACCGTATAGCAGTTGCAACTGACTGCGCACCCGATCACACGCTGTCGTGCGATCGAGTGAGTGAGGACGTGCAACTGCTACGATAGTTCAGGCTCCGGGCACTCCGTCGTCGACCACCTCGGCAACGAGCTCGACGCTATCGACGACGATGGATTCCTGTTCTTTCGATGGCCACGCGTTGCGCGGGTAGTACTCCGTGAGGAACTCCTCGCGCTCCTCGGGCGTGGCGTCCGCGACCGTCTTGAGGTAGTGGTTTCCCATAAAGTCCGCAAACGCGCGGACGTTGCCGGCGTGGGCGGGACCGTACTCGTTCTCGATCGCGTCGACGATCGCCTGGTTCTCGTCTTCGATATGTTCCCACTCCGCGCCGTGGTCGGGGCCCGACAGCGACACCTCCACCGCGCGGTCGGTATCCTCGATGCGATCGAACTGGACCGTACCGTCGTCGACCCACTCCTCGGGGTAGAGCACGAGCGTGTCGTCCTCCTCGCGGATGCGTGCGGTGAAGTCGTGCTCGTCGACGAGTTCGTCGCGACGCTCCTGGTACGCCTCCGCGGCGTCGGCGGCGGCGGCCTCGCTTTCCAGCCGCGTCAGCCGCTCGGCTTCGTCTATCACGTCTTCGGGTATCTCGGGATCGTCAGCCGCATCGTCACTTCCGGTCGGCCGGCGTCCGTCGGCCGGCTCTGGGACGTCTGCCGCCTCGCGCTCCCGTCGATCGAACGTCTCACTGTGGTCTTCAGCCATCGTCGAGCGCCTCGTTCGCTAGTGAGTCGGCGCGTCCGTTTACCGCTCTCGGTACGTGTTCGAGCGACCACCGATCGAACGCATCGAGCAGTTCGAGCACGCGGACCCGTCGCTCCCGCAGTTCCGGGTTGTTCGTGTCGTACTCGCCTTTCACCTGGCGGACGATCAGCTGGGAGTCTCCGCGAACGTCGACCTCGTCGAAGCCATAGTCGCGAGCGACTTCCAGTGCGCGTGCGAGCGCCTCGTACTCCGCGCGGTTGTTCGTCGTCTCGCCGATGCGTTCGCTCCCCTCGTCGACGATCCCGTCGCTCGTGACGATGACCCAGCCGATCGCCGCGGGGCCGGGGTTGCCGCGGCTCGCGCCGTCGAAGTACACGTGCGCGCGTCCGCCGCCGTCCGACCGGAGGACCGCGAGCAGATCTGTCGGCTGCGATCCCTGTACGACCACCTTGTCGTCGTAGGCGACGGCGGTCGCCCCGCCGCGTTCGGCACGCCACCGCTCGTAGTCGGTGTTACCCGCTCGAACTTCGACGCCCGCGGCTTCGAGTCGATCGCGGGCGACGTCGGGATCGCACTCCACACTCGGCATACCGGAGAGAGTCAGAGCGCGGGAAAGAACCGTTCGGTCTCTCCTCGCTCTCCGAGGGCGTCGTCAGCCCGCGGATCGAATCCGCACACGTCGTCGCCGCCGCCGACCGTACGACTCGTGCGACGGAGCACCCCGAACCAGCCGAGGGTTTAACTGTATCGAGATAGCGAATATAAAAATGCGATGACACGGCCCACCCGCCAGCGGGAACAGGACGTCGAGAGGACGCGATGGCAGGGCGAGCGTGAAGACGAGGCGGACGGAGCGGAAGACGACATCGACTTCGAAGATATGGACGAGGAAGACCTCGTCCGTACGGGTGATGGAGAACTCATCCACGAACCGACGGGTATCGTCGTCGAGGAAGAGCAGATCGATCCCGGACCGGAGTGGCGGGCGTTCAACCACTCAGAGCGCCAGGAGAAGTCCCGCGTGGGCGCGCCCACGACACAGACGATGCACGACAAGGGGCTGACGACGACGATCGACTGGAAGGACAAAGACGCCTACGGGCGCTCGATCTCCTCGCGCAAGCGCTCACAGATGCACCGATTGCGCAAGTGGCAAGAGCGCATCCGGACGAAGGACGCGGGCGAGCGCAACCTCCAGTTCGCGCTCTCGGAGATCGACCGGATGGCGTCGGCGCTGGGCGTACCACGATCGGTACGGGAGGTCGCGTCGGTCATCTATCGACGCGCGCTCAACGAGGACCTCATCCGCGGCCGCTCCATCGAAGGCGTCGCCACCTCAGCCCTCTATGCGGCGTGCCGCAAGGAGGGAATCCCCCGGTCCTTAGAGGAGATTTCTGAGGTCTCGCGCGTCGATCGAAAGGAGATCGGCCGGACGTATCGCTACATCTCCCAGGAGCTCGGCCTGGAGATGAAGCCGGTCGATCCGAAGAAGTACGTCCCACGGTTCTGTTCGGAACTCGATCTCTCGAAGGAGGTCCAATCGAAGGCCGACGAGATCATCGAGACGACCGCAGAGAAGGGATTGCTCTCCGGGAAGTCGCCGACGGGCTTCGCGGCCGCGGCGATCTACGCGGCGTCGCTGCTCTGCAACGAGAAGAAGACCCAGCGCGAGGTCGCCGACGTCGCGCAGGTGACGGAAGTCACCATCCGGAATCGCTACCAAGAGCAGATCGAAGCGATGGGCATCCACAGTTAGAGCCACGCCGGCGTCGGTCGCGAGTCTCGGAGGGCGCCGAACTCCCCACTCACCGTTTCGTACTGTCGGTCACTCGTCCGCCGAGTCGCCGCTGTCGCGATCGCGGGCGACTCGGCCCTCGACATCCGAACGTACCTCCTCCAGCCACAGGGAGACGACCGTCTCGGAGAGAAACGTCGACCTCGCGTCGCGGCACATCCGAGAGACGCTCTCACGTCGCGGCACATCCGGGAGCGCCCTCCCCACGGAGCGCCACGTCAGCTGTGCCGTGTCGCCAGAAGCGGTGCGATAGCGAACAGTCGGCACGCTGCAGTGCCGAACGACCGCTGCCCGGCGCGGGATGGACATCACGTCACACGACCGCTGGCCGCTCGTTCGTACATAAACCCACGCACCGAGCCGCGGGTCAGTCGGCGAGACGCCGAAGGTTCATATCCGTCCCCGCCGCACACCCACACGATGAATCTGGACGAGTACGTCGACGTCGAGCGGAACGAGCGCGCGGAGCGTCGGCGACTCGCCGAGGAGAAGTCCTACGACATCCTCGACCACCTGGAGACGTTTCAGGATCGCTTCGAGGAGACTGTTCAGGGCGACTCGCTGTACGGCGGCGTCTCGCCGTCGATCTTCGTCGGCACCTCCAACTATCCGCGCGTCTCGACGGGCCTTCTCTCGCCCGTCGGTCACGACGAAAACGCCGAGCAGTTCGAGACCTCCGGGGCGTGGTACGACGAAGGCGTCTCGATCTCCGACGTCTTCGCGCGGCGCACGTCACTTCTCAACTCCAATCGCTCACAGACGGTGACGAACGTCGCGGACTCGTGGAACGGCTTTCTCGGCACCCAGCGCGAAGTGGCGATCGCCGACCGTCCCGTGACGGTCGAGATCGGCCTCGACGAACGCCCGGACGTCGACTTAGACGTCGGCGTCGAAGACGTCGCCACGCCGGTCGGACCGCGCGCTCGGGCCCGCTCTGCGGAGTTGGCGGAGAACCCCCACGTGCCGCGTCCCGTCGAGAAGACGCTCGAAGACGACGACTGGAACGCCGAGGGCGCGATGAACTACCTCTATCGCCGCGGCTTCGACGTCTACGACATCAACACGATTCTCTCTGCGGGCGCGCTCGGACAGACCGACCAGCGGCGACTCGTGCCCACGCGCTGGTCGATCACCGCCGTCGACGACACCGTCGGCCAGTACCTCAGAGGGCGGATCCGGACGAATCCTGGGATCGACGCCGTCGAAGTCCACCGCAACGAGTTCCTCGGAAACGCCTTCTGGGTGATCCTCGCACCGGGCAAGTGGGAGTACGAACTCGTCGAGTTGAAAGCACCCGGGAGCGTCTGGAATCCCGACCCCGAAGCCGGGATGTACCTCGCCGCGGACAGCGAGGGCTCGGAGGGTCGCACAGGCTACGTCGACGAGACCGCCGGCGCGTATCACGCCGCACGGCTGGCCGTCCTCGAACACCTCGAAGACCGTGGCCGGCAGGCGAAAGCGCTCGTCCTCCGGCACGTCTCCGACGACTACTGGGGGCCGGTCGGCGTCTGGCAGGTTCGCGAGACCGTCCGGGACGCGTTCGAGGACGAACACGGCACCGCCGAAACGTTCGGCGACGCAGTCCGTGGCGTCACGAAGCACCTCCCCGTGTCGCTGTCGACGCTCCGGCGAAAATCGACGATGGCGGCCGGACTCCAGCGGACGCTCGGGGACTTCGGATGAGCGCGGAGAAAACCCAGCAATCGTGGGGAAATCGACCCGCCGCGGTGGCGTGACCGGCGGTACTACTTTAACGATTCGCCGAGAGGTACCACCGGAGGTCTACACGGTGGAAATCTCAGATAAACTCCTGTGTCTGTTCAACGCGGACGTTCGCGCCGAAGAGGACCGCTACGTCGTCGAAGTACCGAAGCGCGAGGTCGAAACCGGGTCGATAGAACCCGGTGAGGCCTACCGCGTCGCTCTCATCTCTCGAGCCGTCGAGTCTTCCTCGGAACCGTCCGAGTCCGAACGACCGTCCTCGGAGCCACAGCCGCCGGTCGAACCCGGCGAACTGCGCTACGTCGAGATCGAGGACATCGGCAAGCAAGGCGACGGCATCGCCCGCGTCGAACGCGGCTACGTGATCATCGTCCCCGACACGGAGGTGGGCGACCGAGTGAAGATCGAGGTCACCGAAGTGAAATCGAACTTCGCCGTCGGCGAAGTGATCGAAGAAGAGATCTAATCCTATCGTCAGTCCGCGCTCGGTCGTTCGTCAGTCGGGTAGCTCCCGGTGAACGTCGAGAAGTCGATTTCTGGACTCGGCACGGCCGCCGCAGAGTCGTACGGGCGATTGATGACGATATCGCCCGCTGTCCGGTCGCCGATGCCAGGAATCGCCGTGAGTTCGTCCATCGTGGCCGCGTTGGGGTCCAGCGGGTACGGTACGCCGGTCACCGACCGATAGCCGTGGTCGACGACCGCGACGTCGATCGTCGCCCCGAGGTCGCGCTCGCCCGGGATGCCGACCAAGAGCGGATACGTCCCGAGCTGCCGGCCGAACGTCCGACCGTCCTGGTGATATTCGAGGTGGACGTCCGGCAGCACGGTTCCGATCGGTGCGAGCCGTCGCAGCATCGGCCGGTCGATCTCCTCGCGGATGTCGCGTTTGTACTGTTTGAACCGCTTTTTGTGTTCCTTCGCGATGTCGGCTCCTTCGTTGGCCATCTCGGTGCCCTCGAAGGCCATCACCTGCCGGATGTTGATCCGCCGGACCATCAGCCCCGCGTCGTAGACGCGCTGGAGGAACTGTTTGTTGTGCTCGAAGGTCTCCGCGCGTTCGCCTTTCAGCCCGTGCAGGAGGTTGATCCCGGGCAGGAGTTTCGGGAGGCGGTTCGCGGCGCCGTCGCCGTGCGTCGGCGCGTCGGCGGGGTCGTCGCCGGGACGCCAGCCCGCCTCCTCGTTGACGATCTCGATCGCCCGGAAGCACTCGTCGGCGGTGACGTTGAGCTGATTTTGCTCCTGTACTACGGGATCTGCCGATTCAAGTCCGAAGGCCGCGGTGTCGCCGGGCGTGTTGTGTTCGGCGATGATCCGAATGCCCTCTCTGGCTTTCTCGGGCCACTTCACCACCGTGATCGGGTTCATATTGTCGAGGTGAAGCGTCCCGAGGTCGGGCGCGACCTCCCGGATCCCGCCGTAGAGCCGGCGCAGGGCGTCCGGATTGGGTGCTTCGCCGTCGCCGCCGTACGCGAGGATGTCGGCCTGTCGGCCGAGCCGGAGGTGTCGCACGCCCCGCTCGTAGAGGTTCTCGACCTCGCGGACGACCGACTCGGGCGTCCGGAACGCGGGGTTGCCGTACATCGGCTCCGTGCAGAACGAACATCGGTAGGCGCACCCGCGCGAGGTCTCCAGTTCGGCGATGAGGTACTCGGGGTGGTTCGGATGCTGTTCGACGACGAACGCGCCCTGCGCCGCCCAGCGGTCCAGTTCGTCGTTGTCGCGGTAGCGGTTCTCGAAGCCCTCCAGTCCGCTGTCGACGAGGTCGTACGCCGCGGCCTCGACGTCGCCCATCGCGAGGAAGTCGTAGTCGAGGTCCTGCCGCTGCATCTCCTGTGCGCCGGCGTTCTCCTCCCCGACGCCGAAGCGGATCGGCCCGCCCATCACGGAGACGCCCTCCGCGGCCCAGGCGAGTTCGCGCACTTCGTCGGGTTCGGCGGGCGTCCCGCCGACGTACTTGCCGGGGACGGTCATCCCGCCGAGGTAGACGAACAGGTCGGCGTCGGCGACGTCGGCCCACTTCGCCCGGTCCTCGCGGAGTTCGTCGATCGTGTGGTACGTGACGTTCGCCTCGGGGACGCCGGCGTCGACGATCGCACCGGCCGTGAACCGCGGATACGTCGAGATGTACGGCGGCACGCCGAAGTGCGCCGGCTCGTCGACGTAGCCGTCGACGAGCGTCACGGAGAGGTCGGCCGGGTCAGTCATACGAGTGCAAAGACGGCCGAGCGGTAAAACGCTCACCTTCTCGGACGAACCCGAGGGGCGGCCGCGATGCGCTGGCGCGCCGCAACCGCAAGAGAGGTTAGCTCGCGGGTCGGTTCGAGATGTATGAGCGAGGACGCCGGACCGAACTCACACGCCGACGGAACGGGCAGTCGTGCGGACTCGTCAGACTCCTCGGACGCTGTCGTGACGCTCCGTTCCGCGCGCCCGGAAGACGCCGCCGCCGTCCGCGACATCTACGCGCCGTTCGTCCGCGACTCCCCGGCGACGTTCCGAACCGACGTGCCGACAACGGCCGAACTCGCCGAGAAGATCCGCGCGAAGCGCGCGGTCGACGAGTATCCGTGGTACGTCGCCGTCAGCGACGCGGTGGGGCGCGACCACGAGATCGTCGGCTACGCCTACGCCAGCCAACTCCGCGAGCGTGCGGCGTACCGCTGGACCGTCGAGACGTCGATCTACGTCGATCCCGAGACACATCGATCCGGCGTGGGAACGCGACTGTACGACCGCCTGCTCGACACGCTCCGCCGGCAGGGGTACTGCTCGGCGTACGCCGCGCTGGGAATGCCGAACCCCGAGAGCGAGCGCTTTCACGAACGGCACGGCTTCGAGCGCGTCGGACAGTTCCCCGCTGCCGGTTTCAAACTGGGCGAGTGGCACGACGTCGTCTGGTATCACCGCCGGCTCCGAGATCCGGACGGCGACCCGGACGAACCGCGCCCGGTCTCGGCCGTCGAGCACGGGACTGACGAACGCTGACGCGCGGCGCGGAAACCGCACTGCGGCAATCCTCCGCAGAGTCGCCACGTTCAAGCGCACCGACCGAGTTGAGCCGACAACGATGACACGAAGCGTCTGGCTCAAGGCCGACGACAGCGTCGGCGACTGGGAGACACGCAAACGACGGATCACGGCAGGGCTCGAAGCCGGGGTCGACTGGGTACTCGTCGACGAGGACGACGTCGAGCGCGTCCGCTCGCTCGGCGACGTCTCCGTGGCGGCGTTCCGGACGGACTCGGATACGACGCTCATCGACGACGTCGAGGAGGGTGACGAGGACGCCGCGAGCATCGACGCCGCGAGCGAGGCCGACGCGTACATCGTCGGCAAGAACGGCGAGGGCGACGGCACCGTCGACCTCCCCGGCGACTTCTCCGGGTCGGCCGATCTCACGACGCTCCGCCGCGAAGACAACCGAGCGCAGGGCTCCTACGTCCGGATCCTCTCGAAGGACTACGAGAGCTTCGCCGAGGAGGCAGCCAAAGACGCTGACTACACCATCGTCGTCGGCGAGGACTGGACGATCATCCCGCTGGAGAACCTCATCGCGCGGATCGGCGAGGAGACCGACCTGATCGCCGGTGTCACGACCGCCGAAGAGGCCAAGACGGCCTTCGAGACGCTCGAACTCGGGGCCGACGGCGTACTTCTCGACTCCGACGATCCCGACGAGATCCGCCAGACGGTCGAGGTGCGCGACGAGGCCGAGCGCGAGACGCTCGACCTCCAGTGGGCCACCGTCACGGCCGTCGAACGGACCGGGATGGCCGACCGCGTCTGCGTCGATACGGGCAATCTGATGGAACACGACGAGGGGATGCTCGTCGGCAGTATGGGCCGCGGACTGTTCTTCGTCCACGCCGAGACCGCCGAATCGCCGTACGTCGCGTCCCGGCCGTTCCGCGTCAACGCCGGCGCGGTCCACGCCTACGTCCGGACGCCAGACGGCGGCACGAAGTACCTCTCGGAACTCAAGAGCGGCGACGAGGTGCAAGTCGTCGACGCCGACGGCAAGACGCGCGAGGCCGTCGTCGGCCGCGTGAAGATCGAGAAGCGCCCGATGTTCCGCATCGAGGCCGAGATCGACGGCGACCGCGTGGAGACGCTGCTGCAGAACGCCGAGACGATCAAGGTCCACACCCGCGAGGGACGCACGGCCGTCACGGACCTGGAAGCCGGAGACGACGTCCTGCTTTTCTACGAGCAGACCGCGCGACACTTCGGCGAAGCCGTCGAAGAGAGCATCATCGAGAAGTAGGCGTCTGTAGTAGCGTTTGCAACTGATTACAGCCCCGATCGCACGACTGGTGCGATTGGGTGCGTGAAGACTTGCAAACGCTCTGTAGCGCGGCGGCGTTCAGTTTTCCGTTCGTCGGTCGCCGACGTCTCCGTCCTCGACCGGGTAGTTCTCGAACTCGACCGTACACCACGGACAGAACGAGATTTCCGGGTCGATCTCGCCGCCGCAGTTCGGACACTGCGGCGCGTCGGTCGACGTCGGTCCGCGGGTCGCGAGACGGTAGGCGTCGAGCGCACTGAGCAGCAGGAGCGCAAACAGCGGCGCGGTGACGATTGTCGGCAGCGACGACGGCTGCATCGCCGCGACGGACGCGGGATCGGTGAGACTGACCGTCGTCGGATCGACGAACACCGAGAGAAGCACGAGTGCCGCCCCGATGACGAACGAAAACCACGCTGCGCCCCGTCGCCACTCGCGGAGGTAGAGATGTCCGGCCCCGGCGACGCCGACGCTGGCACCGAGGACGGCGACGAGCGTCGCGATCATCGCACGGCGTCGCGTTCGAGTCATATCCGTGGCCGACGCCGTGGGCGTTCTTAAACTCACGGGAATGTCTCTCGCTGTCACGCAGGTGAGCGACGACTGTCTCGCGGGGGGCCGACGGCTGTCTGGCGGAGAAGAGGTGGCCAGAAAATGAGGTGTGCCGACGAAATCGCCGCGCCGACGGCGATACCGAGATCCGGCTTACGCGAGGCCGATGCTCTCTTCGGCTTCGAGCAGTTCGTGGTATCGGTTGCGGATCGTGACCTCGGAGATGTCCGCAACGTCGCTCACGGCGGCCTGCGTCGTCTTCTCGTTGGTGAGCAGGGCGGCGGCGTAGACGGCGGCGGCCGCGAGGCCGACCGGCGACTTTCCGGAGTGGACGCCCTTCTCTTTGGCGTTCTTCAGCAGCTGGCGTGCGCGGAGTTTCGCCTCGTCCGAGAGGCCCAGCTCCGAGGCGAATCGGGGGACGTACTGCTCGGGGTCGGCGGGCTTGACTTCCAGCGACAGTTCGCGGGCGATGTAGCGGTAGGTTCGCGCGACCTCGCTCTTGGGGACGCGGGAGACCTCCGCGATCTCGTCGAGCGAGCGGGGGACGCCCGCCATCCGCGCCGCAGCGTAGACACACGAGGTGGCGACGCCCTCGATGGAGCGGCCGGGGAGCAGATCCTCGTCGAGCGCGCGGCGGTAGATGACAGAGGCGGTCTCTCGGACGTTCTCGGGGAGGCCGAGCGCAGAGGCCATCCGGTCGATCTCGCCGAGCGCCTGTTTGAGGTTGCGCTCTTTCGAGTCGCGCGTCCGGAAGCGCTCGTTCCACTTGCGGAGGCGCTGCATCTTCTGGCGCTGGTTCGACGACAGCGAGTTGCCGTAGGCGTCGCGGTCGCGCCAGTCGATGTTCGTCGAGAGCCCCTTGTCGTGCATCGTGTTCGTCGTCGGCGCGCCGACGCGGGACTTCTGGTCTTTCTCCTTGGCGTCGAACGCGCGCCACTCGGGGCCGCGGTCGACCGAATCCTCGGTGATGACCAGACCACAGTCGTCACAGACGGTCTCGCCGTGTTCGTCGTCGACGACGACGTTGCCGCCACACTCCGGACAGGAGAGCTCTTCCTCGGTGGATTCTTCTTCGGTCTCTTCTTCTTCTTCCTGGCCGGGTCGTACCCACCGCTGGCCGGCCGAGTCGCCGTCTCGGCCGTCGTTCGTTCGCGATTCGTCTCTCGTTCTCGCGTTCACGCGAGTGTACGTACTCTTCTCGCTCATCGGTATAGCGACGAATGCTCCGTGCCACAGACACGGGGTAAGAGAGGCCCGGAGCGGTCCGTACCCATTCCACCGACGGAGAATATAAAAGCAGTTCGGAATCGCTCGCCCGAATCCAGTGCACAGCCTCGAATCGCGTGGTCTGTCGAAATAGACCGTTATGATTTATATAGTCGGTACTGCCGGCACGGCTCACCCAAAACGCGGCCCAGTCCCGTCCACAACGCACTTGATTGTTCCCCGTCGACGACGACTATGTACTCTTCTCGCGGCGACGACGCAGCCGGGGGGGCCGGCTCGGCCGGCGACGTCGAGCGCGTCGTCTCGCTCGCGCCGAGCGCCACGGCGACGGTGGCGGCGATGGGTGGCGAGGACCTCCTCGTCGGCGTGACGACGCACTGCCCGCTGGACCGCACGGCCGTCGGCGGGTGGCTGAATCCCGACTACGATCGGCTGGCCGACCTCGATCCCGATCTGGTCTGCACCGCCGACGCGTTGCAAGCGGACGTTCGCGACGAACTCACAGCGCGCGGCTACGACGTCTGTCACGTCGAGCCCGACCGACTGGACGCCGTCGTCGACTCCTTCGCGACGCTCGGCCGTGCCGTCGGTCGTCCCGAAGCGGGCGAACGGCTGTCCGACGAGGCCCGTCGCCGGATCGATGCGGTGCGGGACCGCGTTCCGGAGCGAAGCGACAGCGAGCAAGGCGACGACGACGCACGACCGGTCGTCTACTGCGAGGAGTGGGGCGAGCCGCCGATGGCGGCCGGCAACTGGGTCCCGGAGGTCGTCGAGGCGGCCGGGGGCAGCTACCCCTTCTGTGACCCCGGCAAGCGCTCCCGCGAGGTGACACGCGAGCAGGTCGAAGCGGCGGCTCCGGCGCACGTGATCGTCCATCACTGCGGCCACGGCGACCGGGCCGACCCCGACATCCTCGCCGACCGCGGGTGGGACCTCGACGCGTCCGTCCACGTGCTCGACGACGACCTCCTGAATCAGCCGAGTCCGCGGCTCCTCGACGGCGTCGAGACGCTCGCTGCACTCTTCCACGGCGAATAGCTGGAGTGGGTACTCCGAATCGCACAGAAGCGACACACGTATCGCCGGCGATCGTTCACTGGGGGGTATGTACGTCGCAGTCGGTAGCGGCAACCCGGTGAAGCGCGACGCGACGGCCCGCGTGTTCCCCGGCGCGACCGTCGTCGCCGAAGCAGTCCCATCGGGCGTCTCCGAGCAACCGATCGGGCACGACGAGACGCGAGCGGGAGCGCAGAACAGAGCCGAAGCGGTGCTCGAAACAGTTCGAGACGAAGTGGACGATCCCGAGGAGGCCCGTCTCGGCGTCGGTATCGAAGGCGGTGTCGCGTCCTTCGGTGACGGCCGCGTTGTCGACGACGCCAACGCGACCGCCAACGCGATCGTCGACGCCGAGGCACCCGCGACCGACACGTACCTCGTGATGTGG
Source organism: Halobellus sp. Atlit-38R (assembly GCF_003665925.1). NCBI lineage: Archaea > Methanobacteriati > Methanobacteriota > Halobacteria > Halobacteriales > Haloferacaceae > Halobellus > Halobellus sp. Atlit-38R. The sequence goes on along the minus strand of NZ_QXIJ01000001.1, from coordinate 169,246 downwards.
GCGGCCGTCACCGACGGCGACCGCTGGGGCGTCGGCTCCGGGCCGAGCCTCCTCCTCCCGGAGTCGATCGCGACTCGCATCCACGACGGCGAGGAGTTGGGGCCGGTGATGGACGACGTGCTCGGTGAGTCGGACGTCGCGAAGAACCAGGGCGCAGCGGGCGCGTTCACCGCCGGACAACTGACGCGCACCGACGCGCTGGAAGATGCCGTCGCGGCTGCCGCCGCGCCGTTCCTGAGCGGCCTCTACTAAGAGTCTCAGTCCAGTTCCGGCGCTTCCTCGCGCGCTTCGCGTACGTCGCGCGTCTCCTCGACCGCCGTCGTCAGCGAGACGTTGAGACCGAGCATCGAGGCGTAGCCGCCGATCACGGTGACGATGTTCTTGACGGCGTGGTCAAGCACGGCCGCGCCCAGCGCGAGCTCGGCTCCGAGCGGAGTCAGGCCGACGACGAGCAGCGTGAACGCGCCCTCGTAGAGACCGACGCCGCCGGGAGACAGCGGAAGCACCTTCGCGAGGTTTCCGACGCTGACGGCGAAGAAACTCACCGCGATCAGTTCCACGGCCGGCAGCCCGGGAGAGAACGCCGCGAGGACCAAAAGCGCCGTGACGACGTCGAGCGTCCAGACGAGGACGCTCGTCGCGCCGACGCGGGCGAACCCGCGCCGCGTGCCGGCGACGGTCTGGAGATCGCCGACGAAGCGCCCGATGACGCCGGCGACGAAGTCGGCGTACGAGTCCGTACTCACGCGGTAGACGAGCGCGGTGACGACGTCGCGGTCGCTCCGGGCCGACAGCGCGATGCCGATCACGGCGGCGATGGCGACGAGTCCGACGCCCATCGCGACGACGACGGCCACGCGGCCCGCGCCCTCCGCGCCGACGACGGTTCGGGCTAACTCCGCTGTCTGCCCCGTCGCCGTGTAGCCGAGCAGAACGACGCCGGCCATCGACGCGATGGTGAGCAGATCGAAGACCCGCTCGGCCGCCAGCGACGCGAAGCCCGAGGGGTACGGAATGCCGCGACGGGCCTTGACGACGTACGCGCGGATCAGGTCTCCGGCACGTGCGGGAAAGACCAGGTTTCCGGTCTGGCTGATAAACACCGCGCCCGTCAAGAAGCTCAACTGCTCGCGATATCCCAACTCGGTGAGAATATCCTGGTAACGGAACCCGCGGAGCGGCCACGAGAGGACGTAGACGAGCGCGGCCGCGCCGACCAGCGCGGGATCGGCGTCGCGCATCTCCGCGAGCACCGTCCCGAAGTCGAGGTACTGCGTCATCAACACGAGCGCGAGGACGGCCAGTACCGCACCGGCCGCGAGCCCGACCCGCTGGGAGAGGCGCGGACGAACCGACAACTGCCACCACGTCCGCAGAATCTGACTGCCCATTCCGAGGACGTCGCGGACGAGATCGACTTTCGTGTCGCCCTTCGGCGTCCAGTCGACGGGGAACTCAGTCACCTCGTAGCCCGCTCGCTGCGCCCGGACGAGCATCTCGGTGTCCCAGAACCAGTGGTCGTCTTCGACCTCCTCTGCGAGCGTCTCGAGCGCCTCGCGGCTGAACGCCTTGAAGCCGCACTGGTGATCTCGGAGGTCAGAGCGGAGGAACGTACGCACCAGGCCGTTGTACACGCGGCTGGGGACGCCGCGCTTTGCCGGTCTGTCAGCGACGTTCTCGGGCATCCAGCGCGAACCGGTCGCGACGTCGGCCTCGCCGGAGCGGACGCGCTCTACGAGCTCTTCGAGATGGCGCATATCGGTCGCTAGGTCGGTATCGAAGTAGACCAGCACATCGCCGTGTGCGGCCTCGAAGGCGTGTTCGAGCGCGCCACCGCGCCCGAGCCGCTCGTCGCTGTGGAAGTGCCTGACGCGGTCGTCAGCGGCCGCCAGACGGTCTGCGATCTCGGGCGTCCGGTCGTCGCAGCCGTCCTCGGCGACGATGACCTCGAAGGTCCCCGGTTCGAGGAAGTCGCCGAGCGTCCCGAGCGTCGTCTCCACAGTCGACTCGATGGTGCTGGCTTCGTTGTACGCGGGGAGCACGACGCTCACAGCGATGGAGGGGGCCGCGCCGTCGCTGGCGCGGTCGGCGGGCGGGCCGCGGGCGGCACCGTCGGAGGGACCCATTGGTGCTTTCTGGCCGGGCGGCGCGTATGAACTTTCTGCCTCGGCGCGGGTGGTCTGCCCCGTTAGGCGACCGTACCCCGAAGCCGAGAATAGCACGTGGAAACGCGGCCCCAATCGCGAAAGACCGCATTACTGCGGCGTGTTAACCGCACGTACCAAACCCCTCATAGGGAGATACACCGTGTGTAGGAGTATGAGCGCGACCGCCTCCACGACGACCGCACCGAACCTCAGCGACAAACAGCGGCAGATTCTCCAGTACCTCCGCGCGAACGCCGACACGCAGACGTACTTCAAGTCGCGGTTGATCGCGGAGGATCTCGGTCTCTCGGCGAAGGAAGTCGGAGCCAATATGCGTGCCATCCTCGACGGCGACGTCGGCCTCACCATCGAGAAGTGGGGCTACTCCTCGGGGACGACCTGGAAAGTGACCCAGTAGCCTGCCACAGGTGCGTCGCGAAGAACGGGATCAATCGGAACGACGGAGTCAGTCGTCTGCGCCGTCCCGCGGCTCGTATCGGATCAGCGAGTCGGCCTCGTCGGCCAGGGCGGCGGCCTCGGGTCCGAGCGAGTCGGCGTATCTGACGACGAGAGTGAGGAGCGTCTCCGGCCGTTCGACGGCGTACGCGCCGTCGCGCGAGAGCAGCCCGGCGTCGTCGAGTTTACGAGCGTACCCGCTCACGGTCGCTCGCGACACGTCGAGGTGCTCTGCGATCGCTGCGCCGCTCGTGTCCGGGTCGCGGAGGAGGGCAACGAGCATTCCGCGCGGCGTGCGTCGACGGAGGTACCCGAGCGCGACCTGTTCGAACTCGGAGAACCGGTCTGCGTGGAAGAACCGCTTGTAATCGCCGTCGCGGCGGAACACGAGAACGCCGTCGTCGACGAGTTGCCGGAGGTGGTGCTGGGTCTCGCCCGTCCCCAGACTGAGGTCGTCGCGGATCTTCGAGAAGTGCGCACCCGGCGTCGACGCCACGTAGCCGACGATGGCGTCGCGGGCGTCGCTCGTCGAGTCGGACGCGGCTTCGGCCTCGCCACTGGCACCGAGTCCAGCGAGCGGCGACGCCGCCCCCAGCGCGGCGAAACGCCGGAGCGTCGCCCGCTTCTCCTCGTCGATGTCGTGGTTCGGCATTCGAATCTACCACTAGTACGACTCGACACGGAGAAAAGCGCTTCGCTCGTCTCAGCGAAATCGGACGAAAAAACGCGAACGCGGGTAACGTCGCCGGAACGCGTCGGTAACGCGGTCCTACTCCCGCTCTTTCTCGACGGCGCGGTCGTCGTCATCCGCGGCTTCGTCGCTCTGTTCTGTCGGGGCTTCCGTGTCGGTCGCGGCTTGTGCGTCGGCGACGACGTCTTCGGGATCTTTGATCGCGGCCTCGTCTGCGGCGTCGGCCTCGTCGATGACCGCGTCGGCGCTCCGGATGTCGGTGCCCGCGCCGCGCTTGATCGCTTCGGCCTCCTGTTCGAGTTCTTCGACGTCCATCTCGGTGGCCTGATCGATCTGCCCGAGGATCTCCTCGATGTCGTCGAGGCCGAGGAGTTCGCGCGTCTCCGCGTCGAAGTCGAGGCTGTCGAGGCCGGCCTGCTCTTGGACGTCGGAGTCGGTCAACTGCCGGCCGTAGCGGCCGAGGAGGCTCGTGAGTTCCTGCGGGAGGACGAACGTCGTCGACTCGCCCTGCCCGATCGTCTCTAAGCTCTCCATACCCTTCTCGATGATCGCGCGTTCGCCCATCGATTCGGCGGACTTCGCGCGGAGGACCGTCGAGATGGCGTCACCCTGTGCTTCCAGGATCTGACTCTGCTTTTCACCCTGGGCGCGGATGATGTTCGACTGCTTCTCACCCTCGGCCTGCTCGACCGCAGAGCGGCGCTCACCCTGCGCTTCCAGGATCATCGCACGGCGACGGCGCTCGGCGGACGTCTGCTGCTCCATCGCCTGCTGGACGTCCTGGGAGGGGTTGACCTCGCGGACCTCGACGCTCTCGACGCGCACGCCCCACTCGTCGGTCGGCTCGTCGAGTTCGCGGCGGATTCGGCCGTTGATCTCCTGACGCTTGTTGAGCGTGTCGTCGAGCTCCATGTCACCGATGACGGCCCGCAGCGTCGTCTGTGCGAGGTTCGAGACGGCGCGCTTGTAGTCGTCGACCTCCAGGAACGCCTTCTTCGCGTCCATCACCTTGATGTAGACGACGGCGTCGGCGGTCACCGGCGAGTTGTCGCGGGTGATCGCCTCCTGTCGAGGCACGTCGAGCGTCTGCGTCCGCATATCGAACGGATACGTCCGCGAGACGAACGGCGGGATGAAGTTGATGCCGGGCTGGAGGAGCTTTCTGTACTCACCGAACACCGTCAGCGCCTTCTTCTCGTAGGCGTCGACGATCTCGACCATCTGGTAGACGATGACGATCGCGAGGAGGAGCACGAGTATCCCGATCGTCGGGATACCGAGACCTGTCTGTAATGGAACGGGACCAAGTACCATACGCGGACTTAGTGTGTGGGTCTGATAAGCGTTGGCCCAGTGGGACTGAGAAATTCGGCGACGCGAGTGCGCACAGAATCGCGGTACGTCGGTGAGACCGGTTCGGCCGCCGTCTCCGTGTCGTCGTGTTTCAGTATCGTTACGTCTTGCTGCCGTCGCGTCCCGGCGTCGTCGCAGCCGCGGTCAGGCGCGCTCGGTCTCCATCTCGGTATCGCCCTCGCTGTCTGCTCTCTCGACGTCGTCCGACCGCGACGCCCGACCCTGATCGAGTTGGCGGTCGATCTCGTCGTAGCCTGACGAGAGCGACTCGACGGTGACGACGTTCCCGCCGCCGGGATCGACGACGACGACTTCCGTCCCGACGGGGAGTTCGCCGTCCACCGATCGCGCGGCGTAGAAGGGGTTGAAGCCGCCGTCGTCGAGTTTGACCTCGCCGTCGGTCGGGGTCACGCGTTCCGTGACGCGGCCGGTCCGGCCGCGGAGGCTCGCCGAATCGCTCGTCTGTTCGGTGCCTTTGCCGCCGTAGATGTCGAACTCGCGGTAGCCGTAGAGCGCAAGCGACCCGAAGACGAGGACGAGGACGCCGAGGACGATCGGTGAGGCCAGCGGCCCGAGGACCAGCCCGACGAGTCCGGCCGCGAGGAGGGCGATGCCGAGGACGATGAAGTGCGCGCCCGGCGCGAAGGCTTCGAGGAAGCTGACACCGAGTCCGGCGGTGACCAGCAACAGCGGCAGCGTCTCCGGCGGGATCGAGAGCTGCAGGGCGACCGAGAGCGCTGATTCGAGCATACGAGCGTTAAGTCTGGCGCACGATTAAGCGTTGTCACGAGGCATCGATGCACACGTTGGGAAACCGGGCGACGGGAGCGTGCGGCATCGGTCGATCGACCAACTGCGTGGCGTGACCGAGCGTGCGGCATCGGTCGATCGGCCAACGGTGGCGTGATCGCGCGTGCGACACCGTCGGGACGGCCGTCGGAGGCGCTATTCGCGCTCTGGGACGGTCGCCTCGGGCGTGATCGTGGTATCGCGGGTGAAGCGGACGTCCAGTTGCCCGGTCATCAAGAGCGTCGCGCTCTCTCCGTCGGCGGGAACGCTGAAGACCGTCCACACCTCCCGCGACTCCCCAGGTTCGAACAGTCCAGCGGAGGGGAAGCCGGTCACGCCGTCGAGCGGTTGATGCGCGTAGCGCTCGCCCGCGACCTCGACGGCCAACTTCGACTGTGCGAACTGCGTCGGACTGTCGGCCCGGTTGGTGACGTTCATCCGAACTAGGAGGAACGTCTGTTCGTCGGGGGCGTCGTAGGTGGTCCCGTTCACCGTCAGCGCCTGCGCCGTCTTCGCATTCCAGCGCACGTCCGCCGTCGCGTTCGCACTCGCCGTCGAGACCGCCGAGACGTCGAGGCCGTCGTCGCCGCCGGAGGCGAAGGGACCCCCGAGGCCGAGCGCCGGCCCCAGCGCAGCCCCGAGCACGAACGCGACGACGAGGACGATCGGGATGACAGTCGCCGGCAGAGAACGCGAGGAGAGCGCGCGGATCCGGTCCGTGACTCCGGCGTCGGCCTCGGGGTCGCCGCTCGAATCGGGAGCAGAATCGGCCTGCGCCCCCGACGCATCCGCGTCGTCGCTGTCGTCCCCGTCGCCGCGGTCGAGTTTCGCGCGGATCGCCGCGAGCGACTCACCGAAGTCGGGGACGCTGTCGACGACGGACGCGGGAATCGGCACGCCGAGGGCCTGGAGCCGCTCGACGACCGCTTCGAGGCCGCTCGTCTCGGTGTACTGCTTCAGGACGTCCTCGAAGCCGCCCTCCTCGACTGTCTCGGCGAGCGTCGCGCGGTCGAGGAGGTGGACGCTGCGCTGGGCGGCCACCTTCTTGGCGCCGTCCGCGAACGCGCCCTGCGTCGCGACGACGGCCACGTCGATGCTGCGTTTCCGACAGAAGGCGACGAACTGCTTGAGGTGCCGTTCGGTGACCGTCGCCGTCGTCGTCGGGAAGGCGTAAATGACGCCGCGCTTGCCGTCGCCCCGCTCGCCGATCACGAACCGCGTCTCGTCGGCGCGCTCTTTGACGGAGATCTCCCAGCCCCGCTCGCGCCAGAGGTCCGCGAGGAACGCGACGAAATCCTCGGGCTCCAGTTCGGGGATCACGACGACCCACCTCGGCGTGCGAGCAGTGCACCGGCGCCGAGCAGCGCGGCGACCGCGACGCCCGGCGACAGCGGGAGACTCGACTGCGAGGCACCAGCGGGCGCCAGCGGCGTCCGCGTGACGACGGGGTACGGCGTCGCCGTGGACGTCGCCGTCGCCGTCGCGGTCTGCGTCGGTGTGCTCGTCTCAGTCGGTGCCGGCGGGAACTCGATCCGCGCCGTGTCGTTGACGACGGCGTCGTTCGCGGTGTAGGCCGCCGCGTCGGGGTCGTAGGACTGTTCCTCGCCCGCGCGGACCAGTTCGGCGCGGATCTGCTGGGCCTCGAACAGCGGCGTCCCCAACTCCGCTGTCACGTTCGTGTGCTCGCCGGGCGCGAGGTAGTCGCTCCGTCCGACAGACGACCCGTCGGCGTCTTCCAAGCGAACGAAACCGCCCGCGGGGACTTCGGCGCTCGCGATCCGTAGCGTCGTTCCGTTCGCCGTCTGGTCTTCGATGCGGACGCTCGGGTCCGGCGCGACAAGGTAGACGTCCTGTGCGGTCTGCAAGAAGTGATTTCGGACCCAAAGCGTCGCGTTCGTCCCCCGAGAGACCGACGAGAGGTCGAACGACGCCTCGAAGTCGCCGTCGGGGCCGACGGTGGCATCGCGCAACTGCAGGAACGCGTTCGGATCCGGGGATCGGAGGCGGACTTCCAGCGTCGTGTTCGGCGCGCGGTTCGTCGTCCCGGAGACGGCGAACGAACTGTTCTCCCAGGGGTAATGCACCGAGTCGTTGTCCGGCGACAGCGACACCGACTGCGAACTGAGGTGGAACGGCGTCGACGCGATCGTCGTCGGCGAGTCGGCGAGGCCGCTCTCGTCGGTCAGCGTCAGGGCCGCGCGGTAGCGATTGCGCTTCTCCAGATTCCCGATCGGCACCTCGCTCGTGTCCCAGAGCACGTAGATCTCGTCGTTCGCGAGACTCGGTAGCACGGAGACGTTCGCCGAGGCCGTCGCGACGTACTCCCGTGGCTCCTGGTTCGGCCCGGGCGTCGTCTGCGTGAAGTTCACTTTGAGCCCGTTAGCCGCCGCGGCACCGGTGAGGTCGCTCGTGTTCAGCGCCGTCTCCAGCCCGCTCTCCTCGAAGCGAACGACGGCGTAATCGCCGCGTGCGAGGTCGGTTCCGGCGCTCATCGTCGTCTCCAGGGGTCCGACGTTGGCGTCTCCGTCTTCGCCCCCGTCGACGTACTCCGAGGGCTCGAATTCCGCCGGCGCGCGGTACGATTCCGCTGTCGTCTCGCCCCGTGGGTCGACGGTGAGCGTCCCGATGTCGCGCTCGACGCCGTCGATAGAGACGCGGAGCAGGTAATCTTCGGGCTCGATCGGGTCGTCGAGCGGTGCGGAGTGCAGCGTCGCCGACCCGCCTTCGACGAAGACGGCTGGATCGGCGGCAGTCGTCTGGCGTGTGTCGAGAGTTACTTCGGACGTGCCGCTGCCGCCGAGCGCGACGGTGAGGTGAAAGCCGTACTCCGGACCGCCGATCGTCACGTTCGCGGGGTCGGAGTGTGAGACCGAGAACGTCACCTCGTCGCCGCGGGTGACGGTCACGTTGCCGCCGGGGAACGACGCCGAGGCGTCGTCGGTCTGTTGCGGCGCGCGATCGGCGGCTGCGAGTGCGTGCGGAGAACCGCTGTGGCTGTCCTCGCCGATCGTCTCGGTCCCGGCGCTGTGGGCCACTCCCGGCGCCGTCGACGCAGTGGCGAACCCCGAAACGGGCGTCGCACCGCCGACGAGGAGGGAGAGGGCGATAGCGAGAGCGAGGTAGGGATGGGCGTGAGACATCGGCGATACGGTCGTCTCCCTACGCTACCGACCAACTCGCATAAAACGCTGCGGTCACAGGATCAGAACTGATAACGGACGTGCAGCACGGAGGCCGAAATCGAGTGGCGGCGAGCCGCTCAGAGTACGCCCGGGACGATCGCTGACGCGAGGAGCGCGACCGTACCGAGCGCGCCGGCAACCACGAACAGCGCGTTCTCCGCGTCGGGATCGCCGGGTTCGATCGGCGCACGGAGCGAGAGCCGTCCGTCGCCGAGTCCGTCGGCATCGACGTCGGTCGCAGGCGGCGCAGCGTCCTGGTCAGTTCGGGTCTCGTCGAGCTCCCGGTCGGGACCAGTGTCCGGATTACTCATTACGAGTAGTACGACTGCCACAGGAAAAGACTTGCCGCCTCGGACGCCTATCGGATCTCGGCGTCTCGCGTGCGATGTCTGATGACGTCGCCCTCGTAGACGATGCCGCGTTCGGCGTGCAGCGTCAAAGTCGTCCCGGACGACAGCGACGTCGGCAGGGGCGCGCCCGATATCATCGGGATGTCGAGTTCGCGAGCGACGAGCGCCGGATAGCCCGTCATCCCGGGACGCGCGTCGACGATGCCGCCGAGTTTGGCGGCCTCGCCGTCGAACTCGCCGTCGAAGGTCGCCGGCAGTGCCAGGATCGCTCCGTCGGGGACCGACGAGAGGTCGCCGTCCTCGGTGACTGCGAGCGGTCCGGCGACGCGGCCTCCGACGACCTTCCGGCCCGTCGCGACGGCCTCGGCGGCGACGTGGAGTTTCAGCATATTCGTCGTGTTCGTGCCCTCCAGTTCGGTCATCATCCCCGAGAGGACGACGAGCGTGTCGCCGGATTTCGCGACGCTGGCGTCGAGCGCGGCGTCGACGGCGTCTTCCATCATCGCGTCGATGCCGTCGCGGTACGCCGAGTAGACCGGGATGACACCCCACGAGAGGGCGAGTTGCCGGCGGACGCGGTCCGTCGGAGTCGTCGCGACTACCGGGACTGCCGGCCGGAACTTCGCCGTCTTCCGCGCGGTGTAGCCGGACTCGGAAGCGGCGACGATGGCGCTCGCGCCGACGTCGCGGGCGAGATACCGCGCCGAACGGGCGAGCGCCTCGGTGCGGGAGTCCTCGTCGGGCGTCGGGATCCGCTGTTCGCGCCCCTCGGCGTACTCGTCGCTGGCTTCGACCTGCCGGACGATCCGGTCCATCGTCTCGACGACGCGTACCGGGTCGTCGCCGATCGCGGTCTCGCCCGAGAGCATCACCGCGTCGGTGCCGTCGAGGACCGCGTTCGCGACGTCGGAGGCCTCCGCCCGAGTGGGTCGGCGGGCGTGCACCATCGAATCGAGCATCTCGGTCGCCGTGATGACGGGCGTCCCGGCGGCGTGGCACTTTCGGATGATCCGCTTTTGGATGATCGGGACGTCTTCGAGCGGCATCTCGACGCCGAGGTCGCCGCGGGCGACCATCACGCCGTAGGCGGCGTCGATGATCTCGTCGAGGTTCTCGACGGCCCCCGCGCGCTCGATCTTCGCGACGACGGGGATGTCCGCGCCGAGTTCGTCGAGCGCGTCGCTGATGGTGTAGACGTCTTCCGCAGAGCGGACGAAGGAAGCGGCGACGAAGTCGGCCTCGGTCTCGGCGGCGACGGCCAGTTCCGCGCGGTCGCCTTCGGTGATGAGGTCGATGTCGAGGTCGACGCCCGGGAGGTTGACGCCCTTCCGCCCCCCGAGCTCGCCGCCGGAGTCGACGCGCGCGACGACGCCGTCGTCGTCGACGCGGACGACCGTGGCCTCGATCCGGCCGTCGTCGAGGAGCACTGTATCGCCCGGCTCGGCGGCCGTGATCGAGTACGAGAGCCCGATCGTTTCGGGCGTCGCCTCCTCGCCCGCGACGAACCGGACCTCCGTGTCGGCCGCCAGCGTGATCGGGTCTTCGAGCGGCGCGGTCCTGACCTCGGGGCCCTGGAGGTCGACCATCGCGGCAAGCGGACTCTCGGTCACGTCGTCCACGGATCGAATGCGTTCGATGACCTTCCGGCGGTGGTCCGGCGTCCCGTGGCTCGCGTTGAGCCGCGCGACGCTCATTCCCGCCTCGGCGAGGCCCCGAATCGTGGATTCGTCGTCCGACGCCGGGCCGAGCGTGCAGACGATTTTCGCCTTTCTCATAGAACTCCCTACTCGGGAGTGAGTTAAAAAGACCGACGATGGGGCGGCCGGCAGAACGAGGCGTCTACTGGACTTTCGTTCCGGGGACGGCGTCGCCGTGGGTGGTCAGGAGGTCGGCCTGATCGCCCGCCGCGAGCAGCATCCCGTTTGATTCGACGCCGAACAGTTCGGCCTTTTCGAGGTTGGCGACGACGACGATCTTCGTGCCAGGGAGCGAATCCAGGTCGTGGAGCTGTTTGATCCCGGCGACGATCTGGCGCTCTTCGACGCCGATGTCGACCGTCAGCTTCGCGAGTTTGTCTGCGCCCTCGACGCCCTCGGCGGCGACGATCTCGCCGATTCGGATGTCGAGGTCCTGGAAGTCCTCGAAGCTGATCCGCTCGTCGGCGACCGGTTCGAGGTCGGCCGCCGCTTCCTCGCTCGGCTCGTCGCTGTCGCCGTCGCCGGTACCTGCGTCGGCCTCGTCGTCCGCGTCGGCCTCGCTGTCTTCGGTTGCGGCGTCGACCCGTGCTTCGAGCTTCTCGTTCAGTTCCTCGACGCGCTCCTCGGGGATCTTCTCGAACAGTTCCGTCGGTTCGTCGAACGCCGCGGCCGGGGCGTCGAGTGCGGCGTCGATGCCGACGGTGTGGACGTCGCCCTCCTCGTTGAGGTCGTCCCAGAGGTTCTCGGCCGCCTCGGGCGTGACCGGCTCGAAGAGCACGGCGACGGCCTTCGCGATCTGGACGCAGTCGCGGATGACCTGCGCCTTCTCGGGATCGTCGTCGTCGAGCTTCCAGGGTTCGTTCCGCTGGATGTACTCGTTACCGAACTGCGCGAGACGGACGGCGGCGTCGCCGACCTCGCGGACCGAGTACTCGTTGACGCCGGCCTCGAACTCGGCCATCGCGGTCTCGATGCGCTCACGGACCGACTCCGAGAGGTCGACGTCGGGGGTGCCGCCGAACTCGCGGGCGGCGAAGAGCAGCGAGCGGTACGCGAAGTTGCCGACCGTGCCGACGAGTTCGTTGTTCACGCGCTCGCGGAAGCGCGCCCACGAGAAGTCGACGTCCTGCTGGAAGCCGCCGTTGGTCGCGAGGTAGTAGCGCAGGAGGTCGGGACGGAAGCCCTCCTCGAGGTACTCGTCGGCCCAGACCGCGCGGTTTCGCGAGGTGGAGAAGCCCTTGCCCTCCAGCGTGATGAACCCGGAGGCCATCACGGCGCGGGGTTCGACGTAGCCCGAGGCGTGGAGCATCGCCGGCCAGAACACCGTGTGGTGCTGGATGATGTCGCGGCCGATGATGTGGACGATGTCGCCGTCCTCGCGCCAGGCTTCCTCCCAGTCGAAGACGTCGGGGCCGACGCGTTCGGTGTACTGCTTCGTCGAGGAGATGTACTCGATCGGCGCGTCGACCCAGACGTAGAGGACGAGGTCCTCCTCGCCGGGGTAGTCGACGCCCCACTCCATATCGCGGGTGATACACCAGTCCTGGAGTTCGCCCTCGATCCACTCGCGGGGCTGATTCTGCGCGTTCGAGGTGCCTTCCAGGCGGTCGATGAACTCGCCGAGATAGTCTTGGAGATCGGAGACGGCGAAGAATTTGTGCTCTCGGTTCCGGTACTCCGCTGAGTTGCCCGTGATCGTCGAGACGGGATCTTCGATCTCGCCGGGTTCGAGGTGGCGACCGCACCCCTCGTCGCACTCGTCGCCGCGGGCGTGTTCGCCGCAGTACGGGCAGGTTCCCTCGACGAAGCGGTCGGGGAGCCACTGGTCGGCGTCGGGGTCGTAGGCGACCGGGATCTCCTTCTCGTAGACGTAGCCCTCCGCTTCGAGGGTCCGGACGATCTCCTGGGTCGTCTCCGTGTTCGTCGCGTCGTCCGTGTGCCCGTAGTTGTCGAACTCGACGTCGAACTTCGGGAAGGTCTCCTCGTACTGTTCGTGGTGTCGGAGCGCGAACTCCTCGGGCGTGACGCCCTCCTGGGCGGCGTTGACGGCGACCGGGGTGCCGTGCATATCCGACCCGCAGACGAACGCGGTCTGCTGGCCGAGTCGCTTCAGCGCGCGACTGTAGATGTCGCCGCCGACGTACGTTCGGAGGTGGCCGATGTGCAGGTCGCCGTTGGCGTACGGCAGCCCGCAGGTCACCACCGCCGGGTTCTCGGTGGGGAAGTCCTCGTGGCTCATAGGGGGTACTCTCAGCGGCGGCACCAAAATCCCGCTGATTCGGAGTCGCCGGTGGGCCGCCTCTCAGTGACGAAGTCGACCCCAACTAGACGATCGACAGCACGGTGCCGACGCCGACGACGGTGACGACGAGGCGACCGACGCTTCCGACGAACGTCGCGGCCGCGAACTTCACGTAGTCCTCTTCGAGCACGGCGAACGCGTAGATCGAGAGGGTGTCCGGGAAGAACGGGATCGAGAGCGCGACCGCGAGACCGGCGTATCCCCACTTCTGTGCGATGTCGACGGTGCGGCGCTCTGACCACTCGATCACGTCGAACCGGGACCGCCGCAGGAACCGGATGACCGGTCCCGCCTCCTTGACCTCCTGACCGATGTGGAACGCGAAGACGCTGCCCGCGGCCTTTCCGACGCCGGTCACGAGCGTGATGACCGCGAGTCGTCCCGTCTCCGAGAGGCCGAGATTCAGCGGTGCGAGCAGAACGATCTCGCTCACACCGGGCAGCGCGAACGCGATGAGGAACGAGTAGACGAAGATGATGCCCAGCCCGGGCCATCCGGTCGCCGTCTCGACCGCCGCCGAGAGCCAGCCGAACTCGGGCAACAGATCACTCGCGAGCGCGAGCCCGACAGTGCTGGCCGTATCGACGACGAGGTCGAGCGGTACTGCCGTGACAGGGAGGGACACGTTACCGGAGAGTGAGACGCACGGGGTCGTAAGTCTTGAGTTTCCGGGCGAAGTTGGCGCCGTGGACGCGAGGGCGGCTACCGGATCTCGTCGAGGTCCGAGAGGAAACCGTGGAGCACGTCGCGGGTGACGTGTGGCATCACGACGATCCGAGTCAGCCCCGAGCCGGTGCGGGAGAGCCGCCAGCCGCGGTCACGGATCCGCTCGAACGTCGGGGCGTCGACGTCGGCGACGACGATCGGGAGCGCCACGTCGGCGACGTCGTAGCCGCGCTCTCGGAGTTCGGTCGCCAGCCACCGCGCGAGGCGGTCGGCGCGCTCGTACTCGCGGCGGTAGCCGTCGGGCCACAGCGCGTCCATCGCGGCGACCGCGCCCGCGACGCCGGCCCCGCTCCGCGTTCCCGTGAGCGACGCCTGCGAGGTCGACTCCAGATACGGCGTGTCCACCGCGAGCGCGTCCAGGCCTGCGCGCTCGCGGAACAGGAGGCCGCCGGCGGGGATGACCGCACGCCCGCACTTGTGAGGGTCGATCGTCAGCGAGTCGATCGGCGCGTGCGCGAAGCTCCACTCGTAGTCGGTGAAGGGGAGCAGAAAGCCACCCCACGCGGCGTCGACGTGACAGTACGCGCCGGCGTCGTGAGCGATCCTGGTGAGTTCCGGAATCGGGTCGACACGGCCGTACTCAGTGGTTCCGGCGACGCCGAGCACTAACACCGTCTGGTCGTCGACGGCGGCCCGCACGCCTTCGAGGTCGACGCGGTGGGCGTCGTTCGTCGGGACCGAACGGAGTTCCACGTCGAGGACGTCGGCAGCCTTGGGAAACGAAAAGTGCGCGCTCTCGGGGACGACGACGTTCGGGTGCTCGACGTCCCGACGGTTCCGAGCGGAGCGGACCGCCTGGATGTTCGCCTCGGTCCCGCCGCTCGTGATGTATCCATACGGGGCGTCGGCCGCTGGCCGGCCGGCACCCGTTCGTGACGACGAAGGGGCTGTAGCTGCGTCGTCGAGGCCGGCGAGCCGCCCGAGTCCGGCCACCGCGCGCGATTCGAGGTCGGCGACTTCGGCGTACGTCGCCGGATCCCCCGGGTTCGTCGCGAGAAATCGCTCCGCCGCGTCCCGCGCGGCGGGATGTGGCTCCGTGCACATCGACGAGAGCACGCGGTCGAACTCCTGCGGGGCCGCCCGCTGCATAGCGCCTCTTACTTCCCGGCCGCGTTTAGTGGTTCCGTTTAGTGATCAGACCAGGGCGCACCGGAGATCAGCGAACGGAATCGAGCAGGAGGCGCTGTTCGACCCGCTTGACCTCGTGCTGGACATCGCGAACGGCGTCGATGTTCGCCGAGACCGACGAGACGCCCTTCTCGACGAGGAACTGGACCATCTGCGGCTTCGAGCCGGCCTGCCCGCAGATACTCGTGCGGACGTCGAGGTCCCGGCACGTTTCGATGGTGTCGCCGATGAGCTTCAGAACTGCCGGATGGAGTTCGTCGAAGCGGTCGGCGACGCGCTCGTTGTTGCGGTCGACTGCGAGCGTGTACTGCGTGAGGTCGTTCGTCCCGAAGGAGACGAAGTCCATACCGGTTTCGGCCATCGACTCGACTTCGAGCGCGGCCGCCGGCGTCTCGATCATCACACCCCACTCGCGCTTCGTGGGGTCGATGCCGGCCTGTTCCATCAGATTCCGCGCACGGAATACGTCCTCTGCGTCGTTGACGAGCGGGAACATCACCTCGACGTTGTCGTAGCCCATCTCGAAGATCCGCCGGAACGCCTCCAGCTCGTGCTTGAACAGATCCGGGTTGTCGAGCGAGCGGCGGATGCCGCGGTATCCGAGCATCGGGTTGTGCTCGTGTGGCTCGTCGTCGCCGCCCTCCAGCTGGCGGAACTCGTCGGTCGGCGCGTCGAGCGTGCGCACGCGGACGGGACGCGGATAGAATGCCTCCGCGGCGGTCCGGATGCCGTCGACGAGTTCGTCGACGTACGCCCGTTCGCCATTGTCGGCGATGTACTTCGTGGGTGTCTTGCCGAGCGAGAGCACCATATGCTCGATGCGGAGGAGTCCGACCCCGTCGGCACCCGTCGCGGCGGCGCGCTCTGCAGCTTCGGGGATCGAAACGTTGACCTTCACTTCGGTCGCCGTCATCGGCTTCACGGGCGTCTTCGGGCGCGCCTCCTCGATCGGTTCGGGCGTCTCTTGCTTGGGTTCGGCTCCCTCACTAACTGTGCCCTTGTCGCCGTCGATCGTGATCGGCTGGCCGTCTTCCAGTTGCCGGGTGGCCGAACCGGCACCGACGACTGCGGGGACCCCGAGTTCGCGCGAGACGATCGCAGCGTGGGAGGTCATCCCGCCCTCGTCGGTGACGATACCCGACGCGCGCTTCATCGCGGGCACCATATCAGGCATCGTCATCTCGGTCACGATGATGTCGCCCTCGCCGACCTGGTCGAGGTGGTCGAGTTTCGTGACGATCCGGGCCTCGCCGGAGGCGATGCCGGGGCTCGATCCGAGTCCGCGGAAGAGGACGTCGCCGGACTGGGAGGTGTCGCCTGCCTGGACCTGTCCGCCGTTCGCGCCGGCGGCCGCCTCGGCGGATTCCTCGTCGTCGGAGATGGTCGTGATCGGCCGCGACTGGAGCATGTACACCTCGCCCTCGTGGATCGCCCACTCGACGTCCTGCGGCGTCCCGTAGTGGTCCTCGACGCGCTCACCGAGCGCAACGAGTTCTTCGATCTCCTCGTCGGAGAGCACGCGTGCGCTCCGCTTTTCGTCGGGGACCTCCGTCTCGATGGTCTCGCCGGTCTCCTCGTCTTTGACCATCATCATCTTCTTGTCGGCGACGGTGATGGTCTCGACTTCGGCAGTGTCCCGGTCGATGACGTAGTTGTCCGGCGAGACAGACCCGGAGACGACCGCTTCGCCGAGTCCCCACGCGGCCTCGATGATGATCTGCGGCTCGCCCGTCGAGGGGTGCGACGTGAACAGCACGCCGGACTTCTCGGCGTCGACCATCTCCTGTACGACGACGGCGATGTCGACCTGGTCGTGCGGGAAGCCCTGTCGGTTCCGGTAGTAGATCGCTCGCTGGGAGAACAGCGACGCCCAGCACTCCTTGACACGCTCGACCAGTGCGTCCTCCTGGACGTTCAGGAAGGTCTCCTGTTGGCCGGCGAAAGACGCGTCCGGCAGGTCCTCGGCGGTTGCAGACGAGCGGACGGCGACGAAGCGTTCGCCGTCGCCGAGGTCTTGGTACGCAGCGAGGATTCCCTCCCGAACGTCGTCGGGGACGGGGGTGTTCATAATAAGTTCGTGAGCGCGTTCGTGCGCCTCACGAAGCGCCTCGGTGTCTTCGTGATCGACGTCGACAGCCGAAAACAGCTCCTCGTCGATGCCTGCGTCCTCGATGAATTCACGGTATGTCCCGGCGGTCACGACGAACCCCGAGGGAACAGGCAGCCCTGCCCCGGTGAGTTCGCCCAGCGAAGCCGCCTTTCCGCCGACGCTCTCGATGTCGGCGGATCGCACGTCGTCCAGCCAAGCTACAGCCATTAGCGTGTGCAAGTCCGCAGATATCACTAAAGTACTTTCCGAAGCGTGAGACGCCGAATAAAACGTACTCGGAAGCGAATTTTTAATATATAATAGGTGAGGATGCGTGGCGCGCTCGCTCTTCGGCTCTGGACTACGACTCCGGGCGAGAAATTCTTTAGGCACGGCGCCCTGTGTCTATACGTGCTTCCGGAGTGGGTCTCGTTGTTGCCGCCGTGGCTCGTCTTCGGCCTCCTCGGGGGCGGTATCGCCTCCGTCGTCGCCGCGGGCGTGTTCGTCGTAGGCGGACGCCTCTTTCCGGACGAGCCGGCGCCCGCCAGCCACCGAATCGATGGCTCGACACGCCGACGCGTGGAGATTCGCGAGTATCTCCGCGAGATTTCCGAGCCGTTCGCCGAGGACCACGTCGTCCGCGGCGAAACGATCGAGTTCTACTTGCCGCGCCGGGACGTCGCGATCACCTTCGACGCGCAGGCGTACTTCAGACTCGAACGCGCAGGGACCTACACGGTCCTCTGTGAGCACGAGATGCCGGTCCACGCCCTCGGCCGTCGACTCCCGTTCGACGTCCCCACGTTCACCCACGGCCCTCGCTCGAACGCCAGAGCGGATCCGGTCTCGGAGGCGTTCGACTACCTGGACCTCTCTCGAGGTGCCAGTCCCGAGGCCGTCAGGACCGCCTACCGCGACCGCGTGAAGTCCGTCCATCCGGATCACGGCGGCTCACAGGCGGAGTTCAAGCAACTCCAAGAAGCGTACGCCACGGCACGAGAACACGCGAGCGAGTAAACTACTGTCTCACGAAGAGACAGTCCCAGTGCCGCCGAAGGCCCGGTCTGCCGCGAGGTTTTATATACGGAGCCGCGGCCAGACCGCGCGTAATGTAGCCCTCGCCACGGCGCGTTCCGCGGTTGCGTGGTACACCGAGCCGTGTGATTCGGAGACGGGCAGTCCCGTGCCACCTGTTCGCCTGCATCGAGAGGCGTCGCTCGGTGTTATAGGGGTTATCGTACGTCCGCATAGATTTCTCGCCGGACGGTCGGCGAGAATCTCCGAACAGTGACGATGACCCCTATCAGTCCGCCCCGTCGCTGTCGCTCGCCCCGTTCGGCTCGTCGGCCGCCGGCGTCGCCTCGTCACGTCCGGCTTCGGTTACCTCGTACAGGACGTCGCTGTCTCGAAGTGCGTCCGTCACGCGCCCCACGTTGTCCGCCGTAGCCACGACGACGCTGTCGACACCGCGGGCGGCCGCTGCTGCGGCGACTTCGCCGGCAGCGAACGACGTTTCGACGTCGACCTCGGCGGCTCGAAGCGCGACGACCGCTTCGACCCCGGCCGCGACGACGACGGCCGCATCGGCGCAGATCTCCGCCAGTTCGTCCGGCGACACCGCTCGGCTGCCGCCGGAGCGCGCCGACGGAACCTGAACGACGGTGACTTCGCCCGGCTCGATCTCGATGACGCCCTCGAAGCCAGTGACGCTCACGTCCTCGCCGGGGTCGGCGCTCGTCGTCGCGACGCCGGTCGCGGGACCGGAATCGCCCGGCGAGGCGTGCAGCAGTCCGTCGCGGAGCGACAGCGTCACCGTGTCGCCGGTCTCGATCGTCGCCGTGGCGATGGCGGCATCCTCCTGGACGCTTTCGAGCACGTCGTCGGTGACGTGCTCGGCGAATCGCTGGAGCCCTTTGGCCTCCTGGAACAGCCAGTCGACGCCCTCTTTCGTCACGCGGTACCGCGACCGCGCCTCCTTCTCGACGTAGCCGTCGTCGACGAGTTCTCGGATGTACTCGCTGACGGCCTGGCTCGTCACGCCGACGGCCTCGGCGATCTCGCCCTGGCTCACCGCCGGTTGCCGGTCCGCGATTTCGACGAGGATGCGAAACCGCGTCGCAGTCCGCTTGTCTTCGAGGGCTCCGCTCATACTGGCGTCCTTGCAGGCCGCCGAGAAAAATCCCACCGGAACCCGACGAGCGGGGCGCCCAAGCCGCCGAGCACGGCTCCGTAGTCACGCTATCGCCATCGACGCGTGCTCTCACTGCCATCGTCGGTGCGTGCTCCCACTGGCGTCACCGATATCACCGCCGCGTCCGTACATCGACCGTGGACGGCTTCCAGTTTCTCCCGCGGAGCGTCTTCCTGCCGACCGCGGACGCGCTCATCGTCGCCGACCTCCACGTCGGGCGGAACGAAGCGTCAGACGTCGCGTTTCCGCTCGGTGAGCGTCGCGACCTGCTCGACCGACTCGGCGCGCTGCTTGCCCGCACAGAGCCGACAACTGTGGTGTTCGCCGGCGACGTGCTCCACCGGTTCGAGACGGTCTCGGAGCGGAGTCGTGAGACGGTCGCCGAACTCGCAGCGGCGTGCCGCGAGGCTGGAAGCGATCCCGTGTTCGTTCGCGGGAATCACGACCCGATGTTGGACGCCGTCCGCGACGACGCCCGTGACGCCTACGTCGTCGCAGCGGACCCGCGAACCGTAGTCTGTCACGGTCACGAGGAGCCATCGCCCGACGCCGAGCAGTACGTGATCGGACACGACCACCCGGCGATCGACATCGAAGGGCAGCGGCAACCGTGTTTTCTCGACGCGCCGGCAGCCTACGAGGGCGCGGACGTGTTGATGCTGCCCGCGTTCTCGCGACTCGCTGCGGGCGTCGAGATCAACGATGCCCGCGGATCCGACCTCCAGTCACCACTCGTCCGCAACCTCGGCGACGTCCGACCGATCCTCTACGACGACGGGAGCGAGGAAGCCCTCACGTTTCCGCCGCTCGCGTCGTTTCGGCGACTGCTCTGAGGCTGTACGGCGCCCCTCACGGATCGGGAGTCAGAAGTCCCACTCGACCGCTCTGGCCACTTCGCGACCACTTCGCATCGCGCCCTGAATGGAGGACCATGCGGTGTAGTCACCGGCCAGATACGTCCGACCGCCCGGCGCGCGGTGATCCGGGAGCGTCTCGTGTACGCCCGGCGGTTGATCGAACTGCGCGAACTCGATCCGGTGGGTGCGGACGGGGTCGAGGTCCGCGAAGTCGCGGTCGGGGTACCACGATTCCAGAGTCAGGCGCGTCTCGTCGGCGAGGGCTCCGGCGTCGCGGTCGAGCGCGGCGTCGCCGAGGAACGTGGCGTTGAGCAGCGCCTCGTCGTCGGGTGCATACTCCGGCGCGACCTCGGACATCGGCACGACCGTATTCGGCGACGGATCGCCGGCATTGAGCAGGAGCTTGCGCCGCGTCGTCGGCGCGACGTCCTCCGGAAGCCGGTAGTGCTGAGTCACGCACCCGCGAGCGTCAGTCGGGATCTCCGCGACGTCCGTGAGGCGGTTCGCTTCCTTGGGGTCGGTCGCGACGACGAGTGCGTCGGCGTCGATCGTTTCGGCGTCGGTCTCGACGGTGACGCCGTCGCCGTGGTCCGTCACCGATTCGACGCGTTCTGAGAGACGGATCGACGCGCCCGTGCTTCGCGCTCGCGCTGCCAACTGCTCCGGAATCGCGGCCATTCCGGCGGCCGGAACGGCGATGCGGCCGTCCGAGAGCGCCTTGAACGTGTACTCGAAGACGCGTTTCGAGGTCGACAGGGACCGATCGAGCGTAATTCCGCCATAGAAGGGAGCGACGAAGTTGTCGACGTAGTCGTCCGAAAACCCCCACTCGCGGAGGTACGAGCGGATCGATCGGTCGGCGCTCCTGAAGATCTCGGACTCCGTCCGCGTGTCGACGTGCTGCCGAAGGAACAGCGTCCGAACCTTGTCGGTGAACGTCACCTCGTCGTTGCGGATCGACGCCGGCGCGGATCGAAGGTCGCGCAGCGGGTCCGAGAGGACGGAGCGTGATCCGGGCCGGGCGATGACTGCGCCGGGCGTGAAGTACCGGAGGTCGAGCGCCGCCAGATCGAGTTCCCGCCGGACGGCCGGATACGCGGTGAAGAGCACCTGAAATCCGCGGTCGAGCGTGAATCCGTCTCTCGTCTCCGTCCGGACGCGGCCACCGACGGTCGATCGGCGCTCCAGCACTGTCACATCTGCGCCTGCGGCGGCGAGTCGACGGGCGGCGACGAGCCCGGCCAGCCCTGCGCCGGCGACGACGACGGAAGCTCCGTTCATACGCGTCGGTTCGATCGCGGGACACAAAGAGACTGCGAGTGAGTCCCGGAGAGAAGTGAATAGGGATTTGTTCGTCGGATCGTAACTCCAGGTATGCAAACGAGCGAGGCGTTCTGCGGCCTAGTCTGTACGGCGACCGACGAGCGCTACGACGCGACTGCGACGGGCGAGAGCGACGCCGGCGCACGGCTCGAAGCCGCGTACGACTACGACGCCGTCGAGTGGTCTGACGAGGCGCTCGCGGACGCACCGCGGTCGATGTGGCGCTACAGCGACCTGCTCGCGTTCGAATCGCCCGTCACGGCCGACGAGGGCGGCACGCCGCTCGTCGCCGCGCCGACGCTGGCCGGGGAAGTCGGTCTCGGCGAACTCTCGATCAAAGACGAGAGCCGCAACCCGACCGGAACGGTTCTCGACCGGGGGCTGGCGCCGGCGGTGACGGCGGCGCGCGAAGCCGACGCGGACCTCGTTGCGCTCGCGACGCCGGGGAACGCGGGGCAGTCGGCGGCGTCCTACGCCGGAATGGCCGACATCCGCTCGTACGCGTTCGTCCCCTCCCGCGCGCCGTTCTCGAACAAGGCGATGGTGAACGTCCACGGCGGGGAGATGCGAGTCGCGGGCGGTCGCTACCCCGACGCGGAGGCCGCACTCCACGAACAGTTGCAGTCGGAGTGGTACACGCTGCAGGAGTTCGACAATCCGCACCGACACGACGGTATCAAGACGGTCGCCTTCGAGATCGCGGAGTCGTTAGACTGGACGCTTCCGGACGCCGTCGTCCTTCCGGCGGGGACGGGTGAGGTCGTCGCGGGCGTCGTGAAGGGCTTCCGCGAACTCCGCGAGGTCGGGATGACCGACGACGTGCCGCCGGTGTACGCGGCCCAGCCCGCCGGCTGTGCGCCGCTCGTCGCCGCGCACGATCGCGGTGCCGACACGATCGAACCCTGGGAGTCGCCGGACACCATCGTCGGCGAACTGGAGATTCCCGAGCCGAACTGTGCGGAGCCGGCGCTCGACGCCGTCGCGGAGACCGGCGGCGGATTCGTGGCCGTCGACGACGAGAACAGCCTCGAAAGCGCTGTCGTGGCCGCTCAGAAGGCAGGATTAGAGGTCGGTGCCGCCGGCGGAGTCGCGGTCGCGGCGGCCGGCGAACTCGCTGCCGATGGCGTGTTCGGCCCCGACGACCACGTCGTCGTCGTCAACACGGAATCCGGAACCAAGACCGCAGACGTGCTCCGGAGCCATTTGATGGGAAAAGGAATCTGAGTTAGAACGGTCACGCAGCATCGTTTGGACCGACAGATTATTAATTTTGACTAGTCTAAAATGTCGTATGTTGAGCGACGTGATGGAAGACTATCTCAAAACGATCTACCAGATTCAGGCTCGATCCGGGCCGCCCGTCTCCACCTCTGCGGTCGCAGACGCCCTCGAGAAGACCCCGGCGACGGTGACGAGTATGCTCGGGAATCTCGAAGACCGTGGGCTCGTGACGCGCGAGAAGTACAAAGGAGCCGAACTCACCCCCGAAGGAGAGACGGTCGCACTGGAGATTCTCCGCCATCACCGCCTCCTCGAAGCGTACCTCGCAGAGCATCTTGATTACTCCTGGAGCGAGGTCCACGACGAGGCCGACGCGCTGGAACACCACATCAGCGAAGAGTTCGAGCGCCGCGTCGCGGAGGCGCTCGACGATCCCGTCGTCGACCCGCACGGCGATCCGATTCCGTCCGCTGATCTCGCCCCGCTCGAAGACGACGAGGCGACGCCCCTGACGGCCCACGAGGTCGACGACCGCGTCGTCGTCTCGCGCGTCAGCGACCGCGACCGCGACGAACTCGAATATCTTGCTGACGCGGGGATCACACCCGGGACGACGCTCGAAGTTGTCGACGTCGCCCCCTTCGGAATGGTCACGGTCCGAACCGGATCGGACGCCGAACAGAGCCTCCCAGAATCAGTGGCCGAAGCGATCTACGTTCGTCCTGCGACCGATGCGGCGCCAGCCGGCGGTTCAGCTGAGGTGAGCGACGCGTGAGTACCTACCTCGAAATCCTGATCGTCGCGTTCGTCGCTCAGTTGGCCGTCCTCCCCGGAGAGAAGGTGCAGTTCATCATCGCGGGGCTCTCGACCCGGTACGACCCGCGGATCGTCGTGGCCGCCGCAGGGTCGGCGTTCGCCGGCTGGACCGCAATCGAGATCCTCTTCGGGCGGGCACTTCAGTCAGCCCTGCCGCCGGTCGTCCTCGATGCAGTGACGGCGGCGCTGTTTTTGACGTTCGCGGTCCTCCTGTACCGTTCGGCTCCGGAGGCCGCCGGCGGCTCCGACCTCGACGGGACGAGCGTCACCGATGGGGGCTTCGCAGAGTTGGCAGACCTCGATCTCCCGCGCCCGCTCGATCGGTACGCCGGTTCCTTCGGCGGGTTCCTCCCCATCTTCGTGATGATGGTCACCGGCGAGTTCGGCGACAAGACGCAGTTGATAACGATCGGGCTGGCCGTCCAGTACGGCGCGACCTCGGCGATCTGGGCCGGCGAGATGCTCGCGATCATTCCGATCAGCCTCGCGAACGCGTATCTGTTCCACACGTTCGCGCACAAGTTCAATATGCGCAAGGCCCACTTCGGCTCCGCGATCCTGTTCGCCTTCTTCGGGCTGGATACGGTCCTCTCGATCGTCACCGGCTTCTCCGTCTGGGAGACGTTCATCGGGACGGTGACCGCCGCCGCGACCGGGCTCGTGTAACTGGGCGGACCCGTGTGACTGGCCTGTCGCACTCGATGCACTGCGGTCGGACGCGACGACGGCCGCGCCTTCGGATCTTTTTTCTCGATACCACTCGTGAGATGGGACGATGACGAGTCTCGTTGCAACCCTCTCGGCCGGTATCGTCTTCGGGGTTGCCCTCGCTGCGCCGCCCGGACCGATGAACGCAATTATCGCCGAGGAGAGCGTCGTGCGGGGCTGGCTCGCCGGCTTCAAAGCGGGTCTCGGCGCGATGAGCGCCGACGCGATCTTCTTCGTCCTCGCGGCGCTCGGCGTCGTCGCGTTCGTCGAGCAGTTCCCGCTCCTTCGCGCGGGGATGGTCGGCGTCGGCGGCGTCCTGATGCTGTACTTCGCCTACGGCGCAGCCAGCGACATCCAATCGTCGTTCCGGGCCGGCGGCGGCGCCACGGACGACTCCGACCCGCGCATCGGGACCGGGTTCCGCAAGGCGTTCGTCCTCGCGCTCACCAACCCCTATCAGATCCTCTTTTGGCTCACGATCGGGGTCGGGCTGCTCCAGCCGGGCACGCTCGACGTGCTCGCACAGACGCCGTACGTCGGCTCCTCGCTCGCCGGCATCCTGGTCGTCAACACCGGGTCGCCGGCACTGGTCGCGGGCTTCTTCGGCGGAATCGTCGTGTGGGTCACCGGCTTCCCGGCCGCGCTCGTCAGCGCGGAGCGCCGCGTCGAGGCCTTCGCCCCGATCGTCGCCGGCGTCAGCGCCGTCGTCCTCGCCGGGTTCGGCGTCCTGTTCTTAGCGCAGAGCATCGCCGCGCTGTCGTGAACGGGCGCGAGGCGCGTGCAGTCGGATGAGGGAAGACGTGCGACCGCCACTATCGCATTCGGTCCAGATCGGGCATAAGGTATGTATACTCAGAAACAGAATCATCTATTATGTCACAGCCGCCCGAAGAGCGCGTTGACGAAACGACGACGTGGCCAGAACTCGCCATCGGCCTCTACGACCGACTGACTGGACGGGGCGCCGAGATCACGTACGAATTCGAGGATATGTCGGTCGAAGTGCCCAGCGGGACGGGGCCGGACGCAGAGCACGCCACGTGGCGCGTCGACGGCACCGTCCGAATCACGACCAGAGAGCGTGAGTGATTCCCACGTAGACGAGCGGTTCACGCCGCTTTCGGTGGACGCAGATCTGACAATCGAGGTCGCTGGGACGCGGGCGGACGTGCGATCGATCGGCGAACGAGTGTTCGTGATGTTCCCCTCACTATTCGGTGCCGTGCAGGCGTTCCGACGGCTTCCCGGCGGGTCTGAGAAGCGGCTCAGCGAACTGCTTTCTCGGAGTGACCTCACCGTCGAGTTCCGTGTCCGCGACCGGACCGTGGCGGTTTCTGGCGCCGGAGCTCGACCGGGGCTACTCTCCGAACTGCTCGGTGTCGAGACGGTCGAGATCCGAGTGAGCGGGGTCGCCGGAGCGGTCAGGCGTGGCGTCGCCGCCGCGATGGAGGCGATATAAACGCAACTACTCCACGAACCAGTAACTGCTCTACGAACCAGTATATTCTAACGGCCCCGCCAGGTACGGTACGTATGTTCGAGAAGACGACGTGGATCAAACTTCCGCGAAACGTCCTCGTCGGTCACGGCGTCCTCGACGACCTCTCAGACGCGCTGGCGGAACTCTATCTCTCGGGCCGCCCGCTGGTCGTGACGAGTTCGACGCCGGACAGTCTGGTCGGCGACCGCGTCCGCGCCCAGTTCGACGATCCGGCGACCGTCACGGTCGATACGGCCAGCTTCGAGGCCGTCGAGCACGTCATCGACGCTGCCGAGGCGGCCGACGCGGGCTATCTCGTCGGCCTCGGCGGCGGCAAGCCGATCGACACCGCGAAGATGGCGTCCGATCGGCTCGACTGCGGGTTCGTCTCCGTCCCGACTGCGGCGAGCCACGACGGGATCGTCTCCGGACGCTCGTCAATCCCGGAAGGTGACACCCGGCACTCGGTCGCGGCCGACCCGCCGCTCGCCGTCGTCGCCGACACGGAGATCCTCGCGGAAGCGCCCTGGGAACTCACGACGGCCGGCTGTGCAGACATCGTCTCGAACTACACGGCGGTGAAAGACTGGAAGCTCGCACACCGGCTGAAGAACGTCGAGTACAGCGAGTACGCGGGTGCGCTCTCACAGATGACCGCGGAGATGCTCGTCGAGTCCTCCGACGCGATCAAACCCGGGTTCGAGGAGTCGGCGTGGCTGGTCGCGAAAGCGCTCGTCTCCTCGGGCGTGGCGATGTCGATCGCCGGATCCTCCCGGCCCGCCTCGGGCGCAGAGCACCTCATTTCACACCAACTCGACCGACTCGTCCCCGGTCGTGCGCTCCACGGTCACCAGGTCGGCGTCGCCGCCGTCGTCACCGAGTACCTCCACTCGGGCGAACGCGGCGAGTGGGCCGACATCCGCGACGCCCTCGACGATGTTGGCGCGCCGACCACCGCCGGCGAACTCGGCATCGACGACGCGACGTTCTTGGAAGCGGTGACGACTGCGCACACGATCCGCGACCGCTACACGATCCTCGGCGACGGCGTCAGCGAGGCCGCCGCGCGCGAGGCCGCGACGTTCACCGGCGTCATCTGAGCGCCCCCATCCTCGCGCTCATCCCACGCACGGCGTCCACGACCGGCCCTCGATCCGAAGACGGAATACGGCAGAGTCCTCACCCCACGGTATGGCAACTTCGAGCGCCGACAACGCGGCGAGGCGGCACCCGTTGGCCGTCACTGCCGTGCTCTCGGTCGTCGGATACGCTGCCGTCATCGGCACCTTTCTCGGACTCGTCCCGGGGAGCGTCTTCCCCGAACTATCGCTGCGCGCGGTGAACCGGCTCTCGGACGCGATCGCTCTCGTGAACGCGATAAACGTCGTCGTGATCGCCGCCGGCTGGCGGTGGATCCGCCGCGACGAGGTGAAAAAGCACGCGACCGCGATGGTGACCTCGTTCGTCCTGATCCTCGTGTTCCTCGTAATGTACCTCACGAAGATCGGCGGCGGCGGCACGAAGGAGTTCGTCGGGCCGGCGTTCGCGTACTACCCCTACCTGGCGATGCTCGCGATCCACATCATCCTCTCCATCATTTCGGTGCCGGTAGTGCTGTACGCGCTCGTGCTCGGTCTGACCCACTCGCCGACAGAACTCCGCACCGAGACGCCGCACCGTCGCGTCGGCCGGGTCGCCGCGGGCGCGTGGCTGCTCTCGCTCGCGCTCGGCGTCGTCACGTACCTCTTGCTGAACCACGTCTACAGTTGGGAGTACATCGAAGCCGCCGCCGCGGCCCTGATCTTCGTCTGATCGTCGACTCGTCGGGTCCCGGCCCCGACCGCCGAATGTCGAGGATTTTTATCGCCCCGACGAAATCCACGGGTATGCGCGTCGCGTTCGTCTCGTTGTATCCCGAACAGCGCCGGTCCGACGGCGCGACGAGGCGAACGCGACGGGTCGCCGAACACCTCGCGGCGCGCGGTCACGACGTCGTCTTCCTCTGTTCGCAGTGGTGGGACGGCGAGCTAGACGCCTTCGAGCAGAACGACGTCGAGTACGTCGCCGTCAGCGAGACGACCTCGGCCCGCACCTTCGCCTCGAAACTCCCCTTTGCGCTCCGGCGGGCCGATCCGGACGTGATCCACGCGACGAACAGCCCCCCGTCGCAGGTCGTCGCCGCGAAGACCGCTGCACGCGTTCTCCGGGTCCCGGTCGTCGTCGACTGGTGGGCCGCCCGCGGAGACGACTCGGCCCGGATGCTCGGCAAGGCGGCGACGAGCGCGAACCACCTCCTGACGCCGTCGCGGATGGTCAAGACGGACGTTCGCGAGCACGGCGCGCCCGAAGACGCGGTCACGGTCGTTCCCGAATCCATCGACGTCGACCTGGTTCGCGAGTCAGACGTCGACAACCGAGCGGACCTCGTGTACGCCCGCCACTTGGACGAACACGCGAACGTCGAGTCGTTCCTCCTCGCGCTCGCGGAACTCCGCGACCGGGACTGGCGTGCGGCCATTATCGGTGACGGACCCGAACGCGACGCGGCAGAGCAGACCGCCGCGGAACTCCGGATCGACGATCGCGTGGAGTTCCTGGGTGACCTCCCGCCCGCCGAGTTCGTCCCGATCCTGAAGGGCGCACACGTGTTCGCCCAGACGGCAACCGTCGAGCCGTTCCCGCGCGGACTGCTCTGGGCGCTCGCCGCCGGTTGTGTCGGCATCGTGGAGTATCAGGCCCGGTCGAGCGCCCACGAACTAGTCGAAAACTGCGAGCGCGGCGTCCGCGTGACCAACCCGCAGGAACTGGCCGACGAGGTCGTCGCCGCCGCGGGCCACGAGCGGGCGTCGATCAACGAGGCGTTCGCCGACTTCGACCACGCCGACGTATTGCAGTCCTACGAGCAGAGCTACGAGACCGAGCGCGACGACTACGGGTTCTTTTGAAGCGCGCGATACCGGAGAGAGCGGGCAGGTAGAGAGCCACGCGGAGAGCGGTAGTGCGGCGGTTCGGGTTGGAGACGAGCGAACAGCTATCAGGCCAGCGAAACGGCCGCGCGCTGCGACGGTCTGGGGCCGCCGAAGACGATTACTCGTCTTCGATCTCGTAGTCGCCGCCGTACTTCAGGAAGAAGAAGGCGAGACCGAGTGTCGCGACCATCGCGAACGTCGTCGCGACGCCGAGCGTCTTCGCGGAGTCCGGAACCGTCGGGACGTTCGAGGATGCAGGCGTCGAGATAGACTCGACGACCTCGATGGTTCCGACCATTCCCGCGCTCTGGTGAGGCACGCAGTAGTACTCGTAGGCTCCGAGCGTCTCGAAGGTGTGCGAGTAGGTGAATCCCGTGTTCTCGATCGGCTCGTGGCCCTCCCAGTTCGCGCCCTCGGGCTGGCTGTCGACGACGATGTTGTGGTTGTCGGAGTCCCAGACGAACTCGACAGTCGTTCCGGGGGTGATCTGGAGCGGTTCGTTCGTCCCGGGCTCGAACACCAGCGAGCCGCCGGGGCCGACCATAACCGTCTTCGTGCCGCCACCGCCGCCCTCCTGTGCTGCGGCGGTTCCGGCAGCACCGGCGGCCGCGGCGGTACCGGCCGCGGTCGTGAGGAAGGCGCGACGGGACATCTCCGCGTTGCCGTCAGTCATACCCGGGCGTTAGAAGTCGGCTGTAGTGAATACTTTGGTTTGTCTCGTCGAGAGAGCGGGCCGGTGTGTCGAAACGGGGGTGGTGTCCCTCGAAGCGAGGCTGCTGTGGCCACGGAACCTGGTGGGATGCAACCGAACCCGGCGGGACCCAACCGGCGGGATCTCGACCGCACCGACGCCGTCGACGCGACCGATCACTCCAGCGGCGGCGAGTGTCGACCGTTCATCGCTTCGATTTCGAGTTCGTACCACTCGGGGTGGAGTGCGGGCGCCTCCTGCTCGAACACGCTCAGCCCCGCGACCGACGCGTACTCGGCGAAGATTTCCGACGCCTCGATCGCTTCCGGCGTGTCCTCGTCGATCGCGTGGAGCGTCCCCGTGATGAGGACGCTGCGCCAGTCGCTGGGGTCCGTCCACTCGTAGGTGACGAGCGAGACGGTCGGCGACTCCTCGAGTCGGGCTTGCTTTTCGCTCCCCTCGTGGAAGACGAGCTGGAAGATGCACCGGTTCTCGATGACGTCGTAGCCGAAGGAGATCGGGAGGCCGTAGGGAACGTCGCCGCCGAAAGAGAGAACGCCGTGTCCGCGCCGGGTGAGAAACGTCGCAATCTCGCTGTCAGTCATCTCGACGCCGTAGTCACCGGTCGACATTGTCCGGCAGTTTCTAGCCGGAGGACAAGAAGCTACGGGCCGTGGGTAAACTCTCAACCGATTTGTGGTGGTTCCGGAACGCTTTTGCGGATTGTGTGGCACGTCTCGGCTATGGCAGACGTTGAGGCGGAACTCCGAAAGCAGTTTATGGACGCGTTCAGTGGCGCCGACTACCCGATCACCAGCCAGATGGACCTCGTCCCCGCGCTCCCGGATGGGCCGGGGACGAAGTTCGAGGCCGGCGACGTCACGCTCACCGCGATGGAGATGGCAGCGAAGCTCGGCTCGCATCAGGACTTCCCCTACGACGACGCCGAATCGCTCGTCGACGACGTCATCGAGGGGCTGAAAGCCGAAGGGATGATCTAAGCAGCAGCCGGTCGGTTCGTGCGCGAGACCAAACGGACGCTCTGGGAGTCGTGGCTCGACCGCTACGTCGACAGCGACGACCCCCACGCCGCTCTTTGCGACGACCGACGACGCGGGCCTGGCGGTCGAGCTAACCGAGTACGGCCGACGAAAGCGTCGCCCCGTGCTCCGGCGGAGTGAGGCGATGAACGCCCGGCTTAAGCAGGCCGTCGAAACCGTCGTAGAAGACCACGAGACGCGCCGCGGCGAGTACGACGGTCTCGTGTACCTGATGTACACTATCGAGGAGTCGCAGGTGAGTCCGTACTACATCGGGAAGACCGGAATGTACCGCCGCTCCGACGACGGACTGAGCGCGAACCTCCGGAACGTCTCCGAGACGGGCGGGAAGTTCGCGCGTTGGGGCTACGGGAACGCGTATCACATCGGCGATCTGAGCGCGGCCGTTCTCGACGCCTGTGAGGACGTCGACGCCTCGAATCACGACGCTCCGACGGAGAAGTATCGGACGTGGGCACGGCGGCTCTTCGAGTCGGGGACGCATCGCCTCCGTCGCCCAGTGTACTTCTGGGTCCGCGCGTGGGACCGCAGCGAAGGCCCGTATCCGGACACCTACCCGTATCTCGCCGAACTGGAGTACCAACTCGTCGGCATCGCCTACGAGCTATTCCCGGAGACGCTTTTGAACACCGAGGGCGTCCCGAACAACCCGACTGCCTACGCGAAGGCGCGGGGCTGGATCGCAGACGAGCGGACCAGTCTCGACGACTTCGCAGACGTGGATCGATAGCCCGCTCGGGGCACGGGGACACCACCCGAACGCTTTCGTCTTCTGCAGCGGAATCGGGACGTATGCCCCACGACATCGAGCGCTATCTCAACGTTCGGAGCGCCTACGGCGCGTCGGTGGCCCCCGACGACGAGCACGTCGCGTTCCTGATGGACACGACCGGCGTCCCGCAGGTGTGGACAGTCGCAGCGCCCGGCGGTTGGCCCGAGCAGCGGACCTTCTTCGACGAACGGGTAACGTTCGCGTCGTTCTCGCCCGAGCGCGAGGAGTTCGTCTTCGGGATGGACGAGGGCGGCAACGAGCGCCAGCAGTTGTTCCGGTACGATCTCCCCACGGGCGAGAGCACGAACCTGACGGCCCACCCCGACGCGAAGCACCGCTGGGGCGGGTGGAGCCACGACGGCGAGCGCTTCGCGTTCGCCTCGAACCGGCGCGACGAGTCGGTGTTCGACGTCTACGTGCAGGACCGCGACGCCGACGGAGACGAGGCCGAACTCCTCGCCGAGGGCGACGGCTGGCTGACGGTCGGCGGATGGTCCCCGGACGACGCACGGCTCATCGTCTCGGAGGCGTACTCGAACTTCGATCAGGACGTCTCCGTGCTCGACGTCGAAACCGGCGAGTTGACGCATCTGACCCCTCACGACGGGACCGTCCGGTTCCAGAGCGCCGAGTGGGGGCCCGACGGCGAACGCGTCTATCTCGTCTCCGACCGCGACAGCGACACGCTCGATCTGTGGTGCGTCGACGTCGACAGCGGCGCGTTCTCGCTCGTCGCCGCGGACACCGACTGGGAGATCGACGGGGTCGCGATCGACGACGAGTCCGGGCGCATCGTCTACTCGACGAACGTCGACGGCTACACTGAACTGACAGTCGGCGAACTCGCGGGGCCGACGACGATTGCCGATCCGACGACGCCGGATCTCCCGCAGGGCGTCGCGGGCGGCGTCGCGTTCGATTCGACCGGCGATCGGTTCGCGATCACCGTCACGCGGCGCAGCGATCCCGCGAACGTCTACGTCGTCGACGCCGAGACCGGAGCGACCGACCGCTGGACGCGCGCGGCGACCGCCGGCATCCCGCGGGACTCCTTCGTCGAGCCCGAACTGGTGCACTACCCGACGTTCGACGGACGGGAGATCCCGGCGTTCTTCACGCTGCCGGAGACCGACACCGGCGCGGGCGAGACACCGGTGATCGTCGACATCCACGGCGGCCCCGAGTCCCAGCGCCGACCCTCCTTCAGCGCGGTCACGCAGTACTTCCTCGCGAACGGCTATGCGGTCTTCGAGCCGAACGTCCGCGGGTCGGCGGGCTACGGGAAGGCCTACGGTCACCTCGACGACGTCGAAGACCGGATGGACTCGGTGGCCGACGTCGAAGCCGCCGTGGAGTGGCTCCACGATCACCCCGCAGTCGATCCCGATCGAATCGTCGCGATGGGCGGATCCTACGGCGGATTTATGGTCCTCGCCGCGATGACGGAGTATCCCGACCTGTGGGCCGCCGGCGTCGACATCGTCGGCATCGCGAACTTCGTCACGTTCCTCGAAAACACCGGTGAGTGGCGGCGCAAGCTCCGCGAAGCCGAGTACGGATCCCTCGAAGACGATCGGGAGTTCCTCGAATCCATCTCGCCGCTCAACACTATCGAAGACATCCGCGCGCCGCTGTTCGTACTGCACGGCGAGAACGACCCGCGGGTGCCCGTCTCGGAAGCCCACCAGATCGTCGAGGCCGCGAGCGACCACGTCCCGGTCCGCGAACTCGTCTTCGAGGACGAGGGGCACGGCATCACGAAACTGGAGAACCGCATCGACGCGTACGGCGCGATCGTCGAGTTCCTGAACGAGTACGTGCACTGATAGTGAGTATCGAAAGTCCGAATCGGTGCTCGCCGAACGGTCTGGCGTGATCGCTGCACCGTTACGACAATCCGTATGAGAAACTCAGCGACCAGTGTACACGCTTGAACACGAATACTGATCGGATTCTGGATCCGATTCAAAATCGCGTTAGATGAGTCGAAGTCACTTTTGTGTGTCTTAGACCCGGTCGATTGATCCGAGAAAATAGTCAACAGACCGAACGTCTTAATGGGCTGACGGGCGAGTCCCGCAGTATGACGAGAGAACATGCTGGGGGGCGCGTTCTCGTCGTCGTTTCTTCCGCCGTCAGTGAGGACGACCGAGGGGCAGCCGGCGGATCAGACACCGATCGTCGCCCCGGTGCTGACAGGTCGGACGACGAAGACACGTTCTATCGAGGTGGGGGAGACACGAAGTCAGAAACGGGCGCTAGCCCGGTTGGCTCTGATGGCAGAACGGACGCCACTGGACCGTCCACGGGTCGCCCTGACTCGACGGGATCCCCCAACGCGGACGGTGGCAAAGAGGACGGTTACGACGCCGACTGCGACTGTAACCCTGAAGAAGTAATCGCAGAACTGGATCGGCGGCTTCCAGCGGACGTCGTGTCACGGTGTTCAGCGACCGCTGTCGAGTACGTCGAGGAACTCGGACCGACACTCGACTGTGTGGTCATTCTCGGGGCTGACCCACCGCTAATTCGGAAACTCGCCGCGGGCAAATCGATTCCCACGGTCGTCTACGATCCACCAGTCGTCAGCGTCGTCGACGGCGCTCTTACTGACGAGAATCACGGGGAGCTAATCGAACGCGTGCGCGGCGAGGTCTGGTCGGACCGATCCAAGAGCGAACTTCGCGAGTCGAATGCACGACTGACGGCGCTGAGCCTCTATGCCGAAGATATCACCGCGTGTGAGACCATCGAGGCGGTCCTCGACCGAACGATCGAAGCCGCGGTCGAGGCGCTGGCGTTCGATCACTCGATCGTCTTTCTCACCGAGGGAGACCGGTTGGTCCCGCGCGCCTCGGTACTTCCAGAACCCGAAGCGAGTCCGAGCAATATCGAGGACGGCATCGCGGGGCGAACGCTGGCCGCGGGCGAATCCGAAATCGTCGACGATATGCAGACGGATCCCGACGCCATTCCGGAACACGACGGGTTGCACGCCGTACTGAGCGTGCCGATCGGGACACAGGGGGTCATCCAGATGGCGTCGAAAGAGTGTGGGGCGTTCGACGAGCGAGACAAAGAGTTCGTCGAGATCCTCGCGGGCTACACGCGGGAGGCGCTGGAACGGATCGAGCGCGAAGTGACCCTCCGGACGGAACGGGACCGACTCCACGCATTCTTCGGCGATCTCCCGGTGCCGGCGATCTACGTCAAGTGTCGCGACGGCGTCGTCCAAATCGAAGAGGTGAACTGCGCGTACGCCAGCCAGTTCGGCGAACCCGAAACGGGCAAGTCGCTCTTGAATGCCGTCCAGAGCGATACGGAGTTCGAGCAGTATCAGACGGCTCTCAGGACGGGAGACGTCACCACGGACACCGTCGAGCGATCGGTCGAGGACGGGGCACCCCGGACGTTTTCACTCAGCGTCATTCCCGTGTCTCCGCCGGGGACAAACGAGTGTTCCTACGGGATCTACGTCGGTGCCGACGGCGAGATACCGATGTTAGGTCCATAGTGACGGCTCATAGTGAGTGTCGTAACGGTGCAGCGATCGCGGCAGACCGTTCGGCGAGGCTCGGCGCGAACATCCGATAACCACAATCAGCAGACGGGGGTGCGACGCCGGCGGCGTCAGCTGATGTTCGACCGGCGGTAGAACCAAACGGTCGGCCTTCGAAGGGTCGAGTATGAGCGCCGACGCGGAGCGAGGACAAACACAGCAGCCGATCCGGTGTCTGATCGCGAAGGTGGGACTCGACGGCCACGATCGGGGCGCACACGTCATCGCCCGTGCGTTCAGAGACGCCGGCTTCGAGGTCGTCTACTCGGGGCTCCATCGTGCTCCCGAGGAGATCGTCCAGGCGGCCGTCCAGGAGGACGTCGACGTGCTCGGAATCTCGATACTCTCTGGTGCACACAACACGCTCGTCCCGAAAGTAATCGAGGGCCTCGAGGAGTACAACGCCTTCGCGGACACGCTCTTGATCGTCGGAGGAATCATCCCCGAAGAAGACCGTGAGGGCCTTCGAGAGATGGGCGTCGCGGCGATTTTCGGCCCGGGGACACCGATGCAAGAGACGATCGACTTCGTCCGGGAGCACGCTCCCCAACGCGACTGATGGAGGGAACGGACGCCGACCGACGCGACACGACCACCCGACCCGAGGACATCGACCCGGGGACGGCCGCACGCAACGAGCGCCTCGTCGAGTCGCTCCTCGCGGGCGAACACCGCGCGCTAGCGCGCGTCATTACCCTGATCGAGGATCAGGCCCCGGGCCACCGCGACCTCGTCGCTCGGTTGCACCCACACACCGGCGAGGCCGCCATCGTCGGGATTACCGGGAGCCCGGGCGCGGGGAAGTCGACGCTCGTGGACAAACTGGCGGAGGCTTACCGGCGACGCGGTGACACCGTCGGCGTCGTCGCCGTCGACCCCTCCTCGCCGTACTCCGGGGGCTCGGTCCTCGGGGACCGCATCCGGATGGCGTCGACCGCCGGCGATATGGACGTGTTCTTCCGCTCGATGAGCGCTCGCGGGCGGCTTGGCGGCCTCGCGACCGCGACGACGGACGCGGTGAAGGCGCTCGACGCCTTCGGGAAGGACGTCGTCGTCGTCGAAACCGTCGGCGCCGGACAGAGTGAGGTCGACATCGTCCGAACGGCCGACACCGTCGCCGTGCTCGTGCAACCGGGCAGCGGCGACGACGTCCAGATGCTGAAGGCCGGGATTCTCGAAATCGGCGACGTCTTCGTCGTCAACAAGGCCGATATGGATGGCGTCGAGCGGACTGTCGCGGAGCTAAAAGAGATGATCCACCGGCGAGACGCCGCGGGCGACGCGACCGAAGGACGGCCACCGTCTGAGATCGGACACCACGGAGTCGCCGGACCCGCTGGAGCCGACGCGGACGCCGACGAGCGCGCGGACGCGGGCGCCGCGGACGGGCATACGGACACCGCCACGGACGAACGGGCAGACACGGCCGACGACACCCAAAATGACGCGTTCGACGACGACACAGACGACGTGTGGGAACCGCCGGTCGTCGAGACTGTCGCGACGACGGGCGACGGCATCGACGAACTCATCGACGCGTTCGATGCCCACGCCGACCATCTCCGCGACTCCGGCGAACGAGAGACGAAAGCCCGAGCCCGGTACGCGGACGAGATCCGTCGGCTGATGCGGAGCGACGCGAACGAACTGCTCGACGAGGAACTCCGCCGTCACGGCGGCGTCGGGGCGCTCGCAAAGCGCGTCTACGAACGCGAGACAGATCCCTACGCCGTCGCGGCGTCGATCGTCGGGCCGCTTCGCGACTGCGTCGAAGCGAGACGCGAGCGCGACGAACCGAGAACGTCGGAGTGAACAGCACAGCGAGCAAAGCGGACCAGCTGCCCCAGCAGCCTGATTACCCTCGCGGTCGTGCGTTGTGGTATGAAGCTCAGATCGGTCGCCGGCGCACTCGTCGCCGGGACGGGAGCCGTCGCCCTCGCAAACGCCGCACTGAGACAGCGCGCCCCGCCGCTGGAGCCAGCACTCGGCGGTGACCACCGCACGTTCGAGTGGAACGGAATCGACGTCCGGTACGCCGAAGCGGGCGACACGGACGATCCGGACCTCGTCTTACTGCACGGCGTTAACGCCGCTGGTTCGAACGGCGAGTTCCGCGAGATATTCGACGAACTCGCGGCCGACTACCACGTGATCGCCCCCGACCTGCCCGGGTTCGGAACCTCCGAGCGCCCGCCGCTTCGATACTCCGCGACGCTCTACGAGGAGTTTGTCCGCGACTTCGTCGCCGCCTTCGAGAACCCGGCGGTCGTCGCCTCCTCGCTGACGGGGGCGTATCTCACGGCTGTCGCAGACGATCTAGATCTCGCCTCGGTCGTTCTCATCTGCCCCACCGAACGCGGCGGCCCCGACCGCAACCTCCCCGCGCGGGAACTCCTCCGCGCGCCGGTCGTCGGTGAGGCGCTGTTCAACCTTCTCACGTCGAAGCCCTCGATCCGGTATTTCAACGCGGATCACGGCTACTACGATATGGATCGCGTGAGCGATGCGTGGATGGACTACGAGTGGCGGACAGCCCACCAGCCGAACGCCCGCTACGCGCCCGCGTCGTTCGTCAGTGGCTTTCTCAACGCCGAGTTCGACCTCGAACAGACGCTCGCGGGCGTCGACGCTCCCGTGACGCTCCTGTGGGGGCGCGAGGCGGACATCACTCCGCTGAAGCGCGGCCGGGAGTTGGCGGCAGCGACCGACACGCGACTCGTCGTCGTCGACGACGCGAAACTCCTCCCGCACGTCGAGTTCCCCGAGGAGTCCCTCGACGCTATCCGCGAGGCAATCGGCGAGTGATGCGTCCACCGAGCGGCGGCGCGACGCCCGACCCCCGCTCCGGAGCGCCGGAGCGTCGCTCGCCGCAGCGAACCGCTGGGTCTTTTTTCCCCAGCGGTTTACCGGCGCGTATGCTTGGAGTCGAGCCGGAGTCGACGAAACCAGACCGGACGGGGGCGGGTCCGTGAGCGAGACGGCCGTCGTCGTGAGCGAACCCGGCTCGACCGGTGACGCAGTCGTCGAGGCACTCGCCGGCACCGAGGGGATTCTAACCGAGCGAGCGGACCCGACCGCAGGAGACTGCCGGATCACCGACGACGCGGATTCGGTGTTCGCCGTCGGCGAGACGGCCCTTCTCGCGCTCGCCGACTGTCCGCTCGACTGTCCCGTCTTCCCGATCGACGTCGGCGCGGATCGGTACGACGTGCCGGTCGGAAACGTCGACGTCGCCGCGGAGGCCTTCCTGCGCGGGACATACGAGACTGTATCACATCCGATTCTGGACGTTGCGGTCGACGGCGAGGCGGCGGGGACGGCCATTGCCGACGTGACGCTGCTAACCTCGGAACCGGCGCGCATCTCCGAGTACGCCGTGGGATCGCCCGACGGCTGGCTGGATACGGTCCGCTCCGACGGCGTCGTGATCGCCACGCCGCTCGGCAGCGCGGGCTACGCCCGCGACGCCGGTGGATCCCTGCTCGCGCCCGAAACGGGGCTGATTACTGTTCCGATCTCACCGTACGCGATGCACGCCGACTCGTGGGTGCTTCGCCCACCGGTATCGTTCTCGGTCGAACGAGACGAGGCGGCCGTCTCGCTGCTTCTCGACGACGAATCCGTGCGTTCGGTTCCAGCCTACACGCCGATCGACGTCAGCATCGGCCGGGAGATATCGCTCGTTCGTCCGCAAACGCTCGGTGACGGGTAGGACGGCGAGGGGGAAGCGAACTCAAAAAAGCACGTCAGTGCCGTCTACGAGAGCGGCTTTTCCGGGTGGTCGTCGACGACGTCGAAACGGACGACCCGACTCAGATGATCGAGTTCCAGAGCGGTTCGATGAGGTAGAAAAAGCCCTGATAGCTCGCGTACAGCAGCGCGAACACCGCAGAGCCGATGGCCGTCGTGGGACGTCCGAGTTCCTTGCTCTTCGAGCGCGCCTCCACCCGGCGGGCCTCGTACTCGAAGAAGTCCGAGACGAACACCGAGAGTGCGAGCGCGGACATCACCATTCCGCCGTGCGGCTCGACGACCATAAAGAGGAACGAGACCAGCACCAGCGCCAGCGTGGTCGCGGTGTGCGGCAGCCACCGGCTGATCTCCGCGTCGCCGTCGCCCGAGTCAGCCTGCGTGTGGTGCTTCCGGTGCTGAATCGCGCGAGTGAGGAAATTCAGGAGCACCAGGCCGACGAGGACGACTGGGAGGATGGGTGCGACCCCCTCCAGCGCGTCGATCGGGACGAGGAACTGTAGCGGTTGCATACCCGACCTTGGGTACAGGACTCATTAGAGTTTTTCCAATCCGACGCGAGGATGGCGTGACCTATCGCGGGATAGTAGTCTGTCGTCGGGCCGATCGTGACCCAAAACGTCGGCGCTCGCGCGCCGGATCGCAGCGCGACTGGTTTACTGGACGCGCTCTTCGAGTGCTTCGCGGGCCTGTCGGACGGCCGGAATGCCCACCCAGAAGGTGAGAGCGCCGATGATTGCGAACCAGAAGAACACGTCCATCAGCAGCACGCCGAGGGTGTCGAACATCGTCGCGGAGTCGCTGAGCGACACCGGTTCCACCAGTTGCTGACTGCTCTCGAAGCTCGAGGTTCGGTACCATCCCGCGAGGACCATCCACGCGAGCCCTGCGCCGGTGAAGATGCCCAGCCCCTTGATGAACTCGTCAGCCATTGTTGTTCGAATCTTCGCCGGAGTCCTCTTGATACTTTCCCATTCCGCGGGCGCGGAACCGCGTCCCGATGATGTACACTCCCGCGCCAAATGCGATGATCGCGAGGCCGACGGCGGCGAAGACCGTACTCAGGATGCCGTCGGCGATCTGAAGCCCGACGAACGCGAGGACGCTCCGGACGAAGTTCCCCAGAAAACTCACGTTCAGCGTCGCCGCGTCGAGGAGCATAAATCCGAACACGACACTCACGACGGCGATGAGCGTCGAGAACACAGTCACGACCTTGTAAAGCGGCATCGGGACGACGACGTCGCGTCCGCGCCCGCCCTCACGGTTGCCGCTCCCGGTCGACGCCGCGTCCGGCCCCTCGGCCGCGCTCGCACCGGTCGCGTCTCCATCAGTCATTACCGGGACTACGGCGGGAAGCGAAATGTGCCTTTCCGTGTGCGATCGTAGTGATGCCCAGAGACGAGTGGTCCGACAGAAAAACGAAACAAGAGTCCGAACGGTGAGCGCCGTTTGGCGGGCGCGCAGAGCCCGCTATTTCGGGGGGCGGAGCCGGTAGTAGCGGCGGTTGAGGTCGTACATGTACCCCTCGCGCATCGTCTTCAGCACCGCCCACGTGACGAACCCGCCGACGATCGGCAGGAGGAACGTCAGATCGAACAGCAGATCGACGTTCATCGGAATCAGGTTCTTCGCGGAGTACACGCTGATGGTGAACGCGAAGATGACGCCGCCGACGCCGACGGCGGCCCAGAAGGGCTGCTCGACGGGACGGCGCGCGCTCCCCTTGTTGAGGAAGGGGACGATGGCGACGATGCCGACGACGACCAGGTTCGCGAGGACGCCGTACGTCCGGTCGGCCATCAGTTTCTGTCCGCCCAAGATCGAGAGCTCGGGGTTCAGGGGACCGAGCTTGAGGAGGCCGAACGACCAGTAGAGATACCAGTCCGGCAGGATGATCGCGGGCGTACTGGACGGATTCGCCGGCGACCCGATGTGCGGCGGCAGCGTCGCAGACAGGAACAGCAGCATTCCCACGAAGAAGCTCGCGATGGCGAGGTTCCGGATGATCTCGTGGGGCCACGTCGGGAACGCGAGCACGTCGCGCTCGACGTAGTCGGACTCCTGTCGCAGGTCTTGGTCTTCGCGGCGGGCGCGCTCGAAGTACTCGTAGGTGAGCCGCGAGAGGCCCTCCGTGCGCTCTTTGCGCTCGCGCCACGTCGGCGTCTCGTCGTCCGGCGCGACGATGCCGCTGCCGTCGGTGCGAACGTCGTCGGTGTTGGTGTCTTCGTCGGTCA
The DNA here is from genome assembly GCF_003665925.1 of Halobellus sp. Atlit-38R. Classification (NCBI taxonomy): domain Archaea; kingdom Methanobacteriati; phylum Methanobacteriota; class Halobacteria; order Halobacteriales; family Haloferacaceae; genus Halobellus; species Halobellus sp. Atlit-38R. The sequence goes on along the minus strand of NZ_QXIJ01000001.1, from coordinate 128,701 downwards.
TTGGTTTAGTGGGGTTCGGCGATGCCCTGCACCCAGACGATGCCGATGTGGATCGCGATGAGAGTCGTCACCACGAACGGGAGCAGGAACACGTGGAGGATGTACATCCGCTGTAGCGTCGCTTGGCTCAACGAGAAGCCGCCGAAGAGGAGCTGTGCGGCCCACTCGCCGACGAGCGGGATCGACAGCGCCATCTCGACGCCGATCTGTCCCGCCCAGTAGGCGAGCTGGTCCCACGGGAGCAGGTAGCCGGTGTACCCGAAGACCATCGTCAGGCTGATCAGCACGATGCCGATGAGCCAGTTCAGCTCACGGGGTTCCTTGTACGCGCCGGTGAAGTACACGCGGAGCATATGCAGGAACACCGCTGCGACCATCACCTGCGCCGCCCACCGGTGGATCGAGCGGAGCATAAATCCGAACTGGAGATCGCGCATAATGAACGCGATACTCTCGTAGGCGACGGTCCCGGCGGCCTCGGTCCCGGCGGCCGCGGAGGGGCTGTAGTAGAACCCCAAGAGCGCGCCGGAGATGGCCGCGACGACGTATGCTAACGTCGAGAACAGCCCCAGCGTGTACAGCGGGTACCAGTACCAGAACTTGTTGTCGAGGTTGTACTGTTCGGTGTGACTCTTCGGCATCTGGAGGTTGACCCGGTAATAGAGGGTCTCTAAGAGCTCCAGGTAGTCGACGATGCGGAGCCGCTTGTCCAGCCAGATGAGCGTCGTGAGGAAGGTCGACTCGATCGGAGTCAGATCCTTCTCTTTCATCCAGCCTTTGTGATCGTAGTCGTCTTTCTTTTCGAGACTCATTGTTATCGCTTGTAGTACGGGTAAACCGCGCGTTTGACGTGATCCCACGCGCCGTCAGCGAACGGCGTGCCATCGACGTCTTCCTCGCGGATGTAGAGGTCCTCCCACTTGCGACGTCGTTTCTTGACGATCACGACGTCCGGCAGGAACTCCTTGCGATACATCGCAAGTATGAACGCCAGGTCGATGAAGATGACGGCCAACACGGCGCCGAGATACATATTCCCAGTGTCGGTCAGCCCCCATCCGGAGATGAGGCCATACGTGAACAGGAACACGAACACGACCTCGATGATCGTGAGCAGGACGATGGCGATCGCCGCTGCGGTGCTCTCACGGGCCGGCTCGTACCGGTGGATGTCGCCGTAGGTGCTCCCACTGGATGACATCGTCAGTTCCTCCCGGTGCCCGTGTGGGCCGATTCACCGTATTTCAGGATGTAGAACGTGAAGATCACGGTCACGAGGATCCCGAGTATCGTGGCGGCACCGACCCAGTGCGCGTGGATCGGGACGCCGAGCTCGTGCAGTTCCTTCTCGCCGCCACCGCCGCCGCCCGCGTTGGGGTTCTCGACGACTTCGATCGTGGCGACCATCCCGGCCGTTCGGTGCGGTTCACAGTAGTACTCGTACGTGCCGAGCGTGTCGAACGTGTGCGTGTAGGTGAAGCCAGTGTTTTCGAGGGGCTCGTGTCCTTGCCAGTTCGCGCCGTCGGGCTGGCTCTCGACGATGATGTTGTGGTTGTCGGAGTCCCAGACGAACTCGACAGTCGTCCCGGGTGCGATCTGGAGCGGTTCGCTCGTCCCGGGCTCGAACACCAGCGAGCCGCCGGGGCCGACAGTTACCGTTACGGTCTCGCCGCTTCCGCCGCCTCCACCTGAGCCGCTCGCAGTCCCCGTGGCCGTCCCAGTTCCAGTACTGGTCCCGGTTGCTGTGCCGGTCGCTGTTCCGCCCGACGTCTCCGTCGTCTCCTGGGCGGCACCGAGGCCGGCGGTAGCAGAGGCCGTCGTGGCAGCAGCAGGGACGCTCGCTGCTCGCAGAAAGTCCCGCCTCTTCATACAAGCCGAAGGTGAGGATGGAATGCGCTTAAACCCACCGACTCCCCCCTCAGTGCAGACGCTACGATTCGCGAGCCTCGTCGGCTGTACCGGCGTCTACGGACTGCTGATCGCCCCGAGTCTCGACCGTGGGACCCCCGTCTTCGCGGTCGTCTGAATCCGCCGAGCCGGCGAAATCCCGGGCTTTCTCCCCGTCGTTATCGCCGGTTTCGTCCGCCCCGGCTCCGTCTTCGTCGGTACTGCGCGCCCGCTCTGGCTCCTCGTCGTGCAACAGTTCCTCCAGTCGCTCGTCGCCAGCGGCGTCGAGCGCGCGGAGGCGATTGCGGAACTCCTCCGTTCGGAAGCGATCCGAGAGCCGGGCGTTCGCGACCACCAGAAACAGGAAGAATCCGATCACGAGAAATCCGATGGCGGCGATAGGGGCGACGACCGTCGAGAGCGACGGCAGCGCGAGCCACGCGACGAGGAGTCCGAACCCGACTAGCATCTGCGCGCCCGCGACGATCTGTAGCATCAGGTTTCCGAACTCGCCGCTCCCTTCGACGACGTCCGTGGGCTCTGGGAGCGACGCGTCCTCGGGCGCCTCCATCAGCTCGTAGTCTTCCATCGAGCAGAGCGCGACGGTCGGTTTGACGTCGCGGAGGACGGTGCCTTCGCCCTCGACGCTCCCGTCGGCGTAGACGATGGCGTAGCCCTCGTCGGAGTAGGCGACGACGCGGTCCTCGACGCGTTCGACGATGGCAAAGATCTCACGGATCGCGACGCGGGCTTTCAGTTCCTGTTCGACCCGGTCGAGCAGTTCTTCGCCGACGATCCACGTGTCGGGGTCGAACGCCGCTTCCCACTCTTCGAGACTCATCTCGGCCATATCCGCGGGGCCGAAGTTGTCGAAGTCGTAGGTCTCTTCGACCTCTTTTCGGAGCGCCTCGAGGTCGTCGGACTCGGTGCTCGACTGGCCGGCCGCGTCGGCTTCCGCTGCAGGGTCCGGCGCGGCCGACGAGTCTTCGGCGGCGGCCGAGCCCGAACGGCTGTCTGCCGCGTACGACTCCTCGGAAGACTCCGTCATTTCCTGTCTGTAGGAGCGGCAGACTCCTTAGGGTAACGGTTCTCGCAGGCAGCCCGGTGCGAGACACTACCACCGCGCGCCGTGCACCGACGACGAGTCGGACACTTTACCCACGGGGAGTCCATACTCGGACCGATGGTATCCGATTCGACCATCGCGACAGCCGCCGCGCTGATGGTCACCTCGAGCCTCCCGTTCTACCTCTACGGTGCGTGGATTATGATCGACGCCGAGGTCGTGAGCTGGGACGTACTCGTCTATCACCTGAAGTTCATCTTTCCCGGGCTCGTCCTCAACACGATCCCCGTCGTCACGTGGATGCTGCCGCGACTCCTGGACCAACTGGGCGGCGTGACTGTGCTCCACGCGATCTTGGGCCTCCAGGCGTACGCGCTCTTGGCGTTCGCGTTGACCGGAATCGTTCGCATCCTCCAGGTGAAGCGAGACGCCGACCTATATGACGACCCGGCGCAAGACGTCGACCTGAACGAGCTCCACCCGGATATGAGCGCGTGGCGGGGGCGCCTCCGCGTCGGCGTCTTCGGCTACGTGCTCTTCTGGTTTCTCGCGTGGCTCTTGGGGCTGTATCAGTACGTCGGCCGCTACGTCCTCGGGTGAAATGCTGCCCGGCGCCTAGGCCCAGGATTCGCCCGACGCGAGGTCGACGTCGCCGTCGAGTTTCGAGGACGGACAGACGTCTTCGAGCACACAGTTGTCGCAGTCGGGGTTCCGCGCCGTACAGACCGCGCGACCGTGGCTGATGAACAGGTGCGTGAACTGCTGCCAGTCGGACTCGGGGACCAGTTCCATCAGTTCCTGTTCGATCTTCGTCGGCGACTCCTCCTCGGCGATGCCGAGCCGCCGGGAGATCCGCTGGACGTGGGTGTCGACGACGATCCCCTCGACGACGTCGTGACCGTGCTGGAGGACCACGTTCGCCGTCTTGCGGCCGACCCCGGAGAGCTCTGTGAGTTCGGCCATCGTGTCGGGCACCTCGCCGCCGTGCTCGTCGCGAAGCGTCTCGCCGATGGATTTCAGATAGCCCGCCTTGTTGTTGTGGAACGTGATGCCGTAGATGTCCTCGGCGAGCCGTTCCTCGTCGGCCTCGGCGTAGTCCTCGGGTGTTTGGTACATCTGGAACAGTTCCTCGGTGACGTCGTTGACGCGTTCGTCGGTGCACTGCGCCGAGAGGACGACCGCGACGAGAAGTTCCAGCCGATTCGAGTAGTTCAGCGAGATCGTAGAGTCGGGGTACTCCTCGTAGAGACGGTCGAGAACCTCCGCGGCCTGTTCCTCGCGGTCGGAAAGCGGCGTGCCCATACGCGAGCGTCGTCGCCGCGGGTGTTGAGTGATTCGGCTTCCCACGACGCTCGCGCGGAGATAACTCCGATCAGTGCAGTCGAGCGCCGGCGGTGCAGTCGAACGCCGAAACCGGATCACCGATCAGTCGTCCGCGCTCGACGTGACCGCCGCAAGCGACGCGTCCTCGACGCGGTCGACCGACGAGCGGTTGCTCGTCGGATCTTTCTCGACGGTCACCAGATCGTCGGCGGCCGCGACGAGTTCGTCGTCGTGGCTCACGATCAAGATCTGCTTCACGCCGAGGTTCCGCATCTCCTCGACGAGATCGACCAACCGGGAGACGTGCCCGGAGTCGAGAAACACGGTCGGCTCGTCGAGGATGAGCGGCGGCATCGGGGCCGACCCCTCGATCCCCTCCGCGAGCAGCCGGTAGATCGCACACCGCAGCGAGAGATTGAACAGCGCGCGCTCGCCCCCGGAGAGCTGTTCGGGTTCGAGCGCGGTGCCGTCCTTCTGGAAGACCGTCAGTTCGTACTCGTCGTCGAGCCGGATGCGCGAGTAGGCGTCGTTGCCGTAGACGAGGTCGAACGTCTCGTTGAGCATCCGTTCGAGCGTCTCGACGTTCCGCCGCCGAAGTTCCGCGCGGAGGTCGCTGTAGGTCGATTCGAGCGTCGAGATCTCCTCGTGGAGCGACTCCAGATCGTCGACCCGCGTGGCGATCTGTTCGCGATCCTCCCGGAGCGATTCGAGTTGCGACAGTTCGCCTTTCACGCTCCCGATGCTGTTCTGCAGTTCGTCGCGGCGCTCGCGCAGTTCCGTCAGCTTCACTTCGACGTCCGACAGGTACTCCTCGGCGTCGGCCTTGTTCGTCCGTGCCTCCTCGATTCGTGACTCGTCGACCGCGTCGGCGAGTTCCTCGCGTCGGTCCCGCTTCTCCTGGAGATACGCCCGTCGCTCGTCGTTTCGATCCGCGATCGACTCCCGCTTCTCGCGGCGGCGATCGATCCGGGACTCGACCTCGTCGATCTGTGCGCGCAACGCTTCGACGCGGTCGAGCCGCTCGCGCGCGGCCTCAATCCCATCGAGGTCGCCCTCCAGCGTCGAGACGCGCTCGGCGGCGTCGGCCGCCGCGTCGGCCTGGCCCTCGGCCGCTTCGCGTTTTTCGGCCGCCTGCGATTCGAGTTCGGCGGCCTCCTCGCGGAGCGACTCCGCCGCCGCTCGGCGGTCCTCGGCCGTCGTTTCGGCGTCCGCGATGCTGTCTTCGATCAACGAGCGCTTCTCGCGCAGATTCTCTAATCGCGTTTCGGCGTCCGCGAGCGACTCGGCCGTATCGAGTTTCGCGTCGAGGGCTTCGCGTCGCTGCTGCAACGTTTCGACCTCGGTTTCGAGCGTCTGGATCTGTGCTTCGTACTCTCCGATGGCGTCGACGTGGGGCGACCCTTCGACGGGCTGACCGCACTCAGGACACTTCCCCGCCGCCTGGAGTTCCTGCGCCTCCTCGAGGCGATCGCGGACGGAGTCCAGTTCCGCTCGGGCGTCTGCGAGGTCGTCACGGACCGCTTGCAGATCCTCCTGCAGCGATTCGCGGTGGGCCGCCGCCTCGCCCACGTCGATCGGCGCCTCCGCGAAACGGGCCTGGAGTGACTCGATCTCGTCGTCGACTGTCGAGAGTTCCGCAGTGCGCTCCTCCGCGCGTTCTGCGGCCTCCTCGGCGGTCGATTCCGCGTCGGTAGCACGCTCGCGTACTTCCCCTGCGCGCGTTTCGAGCTCGTCGGCGCGCTCTCGTAACTTCTCGGCCTGATTCGACAGCATCGTCTGGCGCTGGCGCGCTGCCTGCAGTTCCTCGCGGACGTCCGCTTCCTCGTCGTCGAGCGTCTCGCGGCGCGCGTCGATGGCGTCCGCATCGACGTGCCCGGAACTGGCCGCGTCGAGGTCCGTCTCTGCGAGCGCCGCATCGAGGTCGTCTTCGAGCGCGTCGATCCGCTCGCGCGCGTCGACGATCTCGTCCCGCAACTCCTCGCGCGTCGCCTCGTCGTCCTGAATCGTCCCGCGCAGTTCCTCGATGTCGGCGTCGAGACTGTCGAGTTTCTGCTTCGTCTCCTCGTAGGCCGAGAGCACCTCTGTCGCCTCCTCGTAGGTGTCTTCGGCGCGCGATTTGTTCTCCTCGAAACGTTCGGTCTCCGAATCGACGTCCGAGAGTTCGGTTTCGAGGCTGTTCAGGCGTTCGTGCAGCCCCGCGTCCTCTTTGGCCTCGATCTGGGAGTCGAGTTTCGAGAGCGCGCCGCGCTTCTCCGAGAGGACGTCTTCGACGCCGAGGCGTGCCTGGCCGGCGCGCTCGCGGTACTCCTCCAGTTTGCCGAGTTGCAGCAGGTCGTCGATGGTGTCCTGTCGCTGACTCGGCGTCGCGTTGATGAGTTTGTTCACCTCGCCCTGGCGGACGTACGCGCAGTTGACGAACGCCTCGGCGTCCATCCGGAGAAGGTCGGTGACGAACCCCCGGACGTCGGTGGCCCCATCGACCGCGACGTCGGGGCCTTCGAGCGTACACGTCGCCGTCTGCATCCGCTCGCCGGAGCGTCGCAGGCGACGTTCGATCCGGTAGGTGTCTCCCTCGTGGACGAACTGGAGTGTGACCTCGGCCTCGTCCTCGCCCGTGGTCACGATGTCGTCGAGCGTCTCGTCGAGGGCGCGCGCGCCGTAGAGCGCGAAGAAGCACGCCTCGAGCAGCGAGGACTTGCCGCTGCCGTTCAGGCCGTGAATCACCGTCACGCCGTCGCGGAGGTCGAGGTCGGCGTCGGCGTAGGGCTTGAAGTTCTGGAGTCTGATCCGTTCGAAGCGCATCTAGAAGTCCTCCATCGTGACTTGAGTGTCGCTCGGCGTCGCAGTCTCCTCCGAGTCGTCGTCTGTCGCCTCTTCGTCGGTCTCGTCGCTAGCGGTCTCGCCGCTAGAATCGTCGAGCGCGGGCGGAGTGGCCTCGTCGGCGGCGTCGCCAGTCGCGGATCCGGCGGCGTCCGCGGCGGCGACGTCGTCAACGCCGTCCGTCGCGTCGGTGGCGTCGGCAGCGCCGTCTGTTGGACCGGTAACATCGGCGTCATCCGTCTCGGAACCGCCGTCTACACCGGACTCGGTCGTCCCAGCATCGTCCCTTCCGGAGCTCTCTGCACCAGATTCGTCGTCCCCTCGCGGAGCGGCAGCGAACGCGGCGTCCGCTCCGTCCTCCAGAAGGTCTATGACGCGGGATTTCACCGCGTCGCGGACGTTCGAGTCCGGCGTCTTGCTCGCGCGGATCGTCCCGTCGACGTCGAGCGCGGCTGTCGAGAGTCCCAGGTCGCGAACGCGCTCGTCGACGGCGGCGTCGGGGTCGGCGAAGGAGACGTCGATCTCCGCGTCGGTCTCGTGCTCGCGACGGTCGGTGACGCGCGCGATGAGCGCGCCGCGCTCCGTGAGAGACTCCTCGATCGCCGCGGGCGTCACGGGCTCGCCGTCGCCGGTCACCTCCACGACGACGACCGCGTCTGCGACCTCGCGCTGACGGAGTTGCTCGCGAACGCGCCCCGGTCCCTCGCCCGCGGCCAACTCCACGCTGACGAAGACGAACGGGCGGGTATCGAGCGTGCGCCGCCGGATGTCGACCGCGTCGTCGAACGTCACGAGGTTGTACCCGCGCGCGTCCTCCTCGGCGGCGCTCGCGCGCTCGGTCGATCCGCAGTAGGTGACCCACGTGTCGTCGACGGTCTCGGTCCCCGGCGCGTGGTTGTCGCCGAGGAGGACCACGTCGAAGTCGACGTTCGAGCGATCGAGGACCGTCTCGGTGTCCCAGTTGGCGTGGGCGAAGGGCGTGAACAGCCCGTGGCTCACGAGCGCGGCGGAGGCGGCGTCGTGTGGTTCGAAGTCGTAATCGATTTCCGCCCGCCGCGACTCGGGCACGTGGTCGAGACCGTAGAAGGCGGTGTCCTCGACGACTCTCGGGGCCACTCCGAGTCGCTCCGCCAAGCCCAGGTTCTCGAAGAGGTCGAGCCACTGGCCGCCGCGCGTGGACTCGTGATTCCCGACGACCGCGAGAAACGGAATCTCGGCGTCGTCGAGTCGCCTGAGAATGCGAATCGTTCCGAGGAGGTCCCGAAGTTCCGGGCGGCGGTCGTGGAACAGATCGCCGGCGTGGACGACGGCGTCGACGCCCATCTCGACGGCGTCGTCGATCACCTGCTCGAACGCGTCGAGGAAGTCCTCGCGCCGCGCCGAGGAGTGGTACTGCTGGTACCCGAGGTGGGTGTCGCCGGTGTGGATCACCCGTGTCATCTGCCCGGATCTTGACCGCTGCGTCCTAAAACGGTTCCGCGAGCGGAGTGAAAGTGGTCGCCGTCGGACGACAGCGGACAGTCAGCGTCGGAGGCGTCGCCGGCGGATCGAGGACTGTCACCGTGGCCTCTCAGGGCGGTCTCGAATCGTCGCAGCGCCGCGCTCGCGGTTCGTCCGCGGCGTGCTAATTCGGCTGCGTCACACCGCGTCGCCGTCCGGACCGCGGCGTCGAGCGCCGACAGCCGACCGGCAGCGACGAATCTCGCGCCCGCGCACGCACACGAGACTGCACTCTCTGCGTCGGAGATTACGTCCTCGGCCTCTTCGGTGTCGGCGACCACGGCTTCCGCATCGACACGTCCGATTTCGGGGGCTTCGGCGTCACAACCAGGGTCGGGCGCAGCGGGCGACAGTCGGGCGGGCGCGGACCCTTCTGTGAGCGCACGGAGCGAACGTCGGACAGACTCGGGCGACGGTTCTGACACGGCGTCGGTGGCGCCGCGTTGCTACTTGAAGTTCCGGAGACCGCTCAGAGGTTCAGCGTGTACAGCCGCTTGCGGGCGTCGGTGAACGAGAAGCGCGAGTCGACGACGTCGGCGTCTTCGAGTCGCGAGAGCGCGTAGCGAACGGTCCGCGGCGGGAGCAGCGTCTCCTCGGCGAGTTGGCTCTGGGTAAGCGTGTCGTTGTAATCGAGGACCTTGGCGACGAGTTTCGCACTCGGCGGCATCTCGCGGACCGGGTCCCAGCGGTCGGTCGACTCTTCTTCAGGGGCGAGTGCCTCGGTGGTGCTCATTCGTATCTCTCACTGGGGAATGTAGACTGATAATATTTACTGTATCAAAATATGCATCTTGTTAATTATCTCGTCCGAGGGACACAGCTCGTTCTGCCCCGATTCGACGCATCAGCTCCTCCGTTACCGGCGAATGAGCGAATACGGGGTCTTCCTGTGTATTCGGGTTCCGCTGGAAGTCTCCGGAGAGACAGCGCGGCGGATCCGACTATGGTACGGGTTCGCTCACCCGAAGTCTCTTATGAAGCCACATCCTACGGAGGGTGATGACTGACACTGTGGACGACGTCGAGCTCCCCTACGACGAGGAGGCGGCGTCGCAGCAGGAGAAGATCCAGGCGCTCAGAGAGCGCCTCGATATTCTCGAGTCCCAAAACGAGGAGATGCGGGACAAGCTGCTGGACGCGAACGCCGAGAACAACAAGTACCAGCAGAAGCTCGAGCGGCTCACGCACGAGAACAAGAAGCTCAAGCAGTCGCCGCTTTTCGTCGCCACCGTCCAAGAGATCACCGACGACGGCGTCGTGATCAAACAGCACGGCAACAACCAGGAGGCGCTCACCGAGGTGACAGACGAGATGCGCGACGACCTCGAACCCGACGCGCGCGTCGCCGTCAACAACTCGCTCTCGGTCGTCAAGCGTCTCGATAACGAGACCGACGTCCGCGCCCGGGTGATGCAGGTCGACCACAGCCCGGACGTCACCTACCAGGACATCGGTGGCCTCGAAGAGCAGATGCAGGAGGTGCGCGAGACCGTCGAGATGCCGCTGGAATCACCCGAGATGTTCGAGAAGGTCGGCATCCAGCCGCCCTCGGGCGTGCTACTGTACGGTCCGCCGGGCACCGGCAAGACGATGCTCGCGAAGGCCGTCGCCAACCAGACCGACGCGACGTTCATCAAGATGGCTGGCTCCGAACTCGTCCACAAATTCATCGGCGAGGGCGCAAAGCTCGTTCGCGACCTCTTCGAGGTGGCCCGCGAGAACGAGCCGGCGGTCCTCTTCATCGACGAGATCGACGCGATCGCCTCAAAGCGGACGGACTCGAAGACCTCCGGCGACGCCGAGGTCCAGCGGACGATGATGCAACTGCTCTCTGAGATGGACGGGTTCGACGAGCGCGGTGACATCCGCATCATCGCGGCGACGAACCGCTTCGATATGCTCGACGAGGCGATCCTCCGCCCCGGTCGCTTCGACCGCCTCATCGAAGTCCCCAAGCCCGGCCAGGAGGGTCGCGCGATCATCTTCCAGATCCACACGCGCGATATGAACGTCGCCGACGACGTCGACTTCGACCGGCTGGCCGAACTGACCGGCGAGGCCTCGGGTGCCGACATCAAAGCAATCTGCACGGAGGCCGGGATGTTCGCCATCCGCGACGACCGGACGGAGATCACGATGGCCGACTTCGTCGAAGCCTGGGAGAAGATCCAGGCCGACGCGAGCGCCGACGGCGACGCGAGCCGCGCGTTCGCCTGATTCGGCGGCCTCTCTCCGGACTTCTTTCTGCTGTTCAGAATCGACGGGCGGAGCCGCGCGTCGATGACGCCGATTACTGTCAGTTACTGTCGATCACTCGGTGTTTCCGTCGTCTTCCGCGCCCCGGAGCGTCGCAACCGCACGGCGCGTCGTCTCGGTGGCGTCGTAGCCGCGCTCGCCGTAGACAGTCGTCTCGGTGAGGAGCCCTGCCGCGCGGAACTCACCGAGGAGGCCGTGAAGATCCGACTCACAGAGGTCGTAGGAATCGAGTAGTTCGACCACCGAGAGCGGGCCGCAATCGGCGAGTTCGACGAGCAGTCCGAGCGAGCGGTCGTCGTGTGCGGCCGTGGCGACGCGTCGGACCGCCTCGGGGACGGCGCGAGCGGCGACCGAAAGTGGCGCGTCGTCCTCGACGGTCAACGCGTCGTTGGGGAGGTACCGTTCCTCGCCGGTCTCCGGATCGCGCACGCGACTCGATTCGGCCGAGCGCTTGATCAAGAGATACCGATCACCGGCGTCGTCGCGGACGGTCTGCATAGTCGTGACCTGGCCCGAGCGGCGCTTATCAGTTGCGCTGGCGGACACGATCACTGGTGTTCGTCCGGACCGGCGCCCGCGGTATCGGCGTCCGCGTTTGCCGTCCCGCCAGATTCTGCATCTGTCTCCCCGTCAGCATCTGTATTTGCCGCCCCGTCAGCATCTGCGTCGGCCGCGCCCTCGTCGCTGTCTGCGACGTGCTCTTGGTACGTCCGATAGAGGTCGTACGTCCGGTAGAGTGCGAAGAGGCCGACGACGACGGCCCCGCCGCCCCAGGTCCACTGACTGCGGAACGCGATGAGCAACAAGCCGAGGCTGACGCCTGCGAGCGCGACGTTGGCGTAGATGACCGTGGCCCAGAAGAACTTCGCGAGGTCGCCGTCGACGTCGATGCCGGCGGCATCTTCGTCCCCCGACGTCTCGACCGATGGGACGGAGACGAGGTCGTTCTCGGGGTCTCCCCACCGGTCTTCGGGGTTGGGCTCGTCCGGTTCTTCGAGCCACTCGTCGAAATCCGTCGGCACGGTCGAGTCGAGGGGCGGACGCCGCAAAAACAGTTCGTTCCGCCGAAAGAGAGCGGCGAGCGGGCTAACAGTTCTCGGCGAGCGTCACCGTCCGGGCCGCTTCGACCCACGCGAGCGGATTCTGCGGATCGTAAAACACGATCCCGCCGTCGACCTCGTAGGACTCGACGTCGTTGAGTCCGTTCGCTTCGCCCAGGCGCGCTGGCGCGGCTGGCGACCGATCCGTCCGCTCGGAGTCTGCAGGGTCGACCATCGTAGCCTGTGGTATGATGTAACACACTATATGTCTTGCGTCCGATCCAGAACCCATCGCGGAGAAACCGACGAGCCGCCGAGACGGTCGGCGGAAGGATGATCGGTCGAGGGGCGGTCGGCGAGGAGACGAGGCGTCGGCGAATGTGAGTGGCGGAATCCGGGTACACGCGACGGACACAATGCCGAAGCTTTTACTCGGGAATGCCGAAAGCGCCCCTATGGAACAGGCAGGGCTTACGGACGACTGGGGGGGCGGTGGCGACGACACCGCCGACGACGCCCGGCCGGACGCAGAGGCGGTGGCCGTCGCCGGCAACGGCACACAGCACGTCTCGGAAGTCGTCGACGCCGAGGACATCCGCTTTCCCGACGCCGACGGCACGGTCGAACTGATGGTGACGCAGGTCAACTACTCCGTCGAGGGCAGCGGCCGTCGGGAGTATCCCGTCCTGCACGTCTTCGGTCGGACGCCCGACGGCGAGACCGAACACGTCCGCGTGCTCGGGTTCGAGCCGTACTTCTACGCGCCGGCCGAGACGCTCGACGACGACAAACTCGACAGGGACGTCATCACGCGAACGGAGGAGGGCTACGAGAGTATCCGGGGTGAGGAACTGACGAAGATCTGCACCCGGACGCCGCGGGACGTCGGCCAGGTCCGCGACGAGTTCGAACACTACGAGGCGGACATCCTCTTCCCGAACCGCCTGCTCATCGACAAGGACGTCAAGAGCGGTATCCGGGTTCCCGAGCGACGTCTCGGCGACGATGGCGACGATAGTGACGGGAAGGCAGATGCGATCCAGATTCCGCACGACGAGATCGAATCCGTCGAGGTCGAAGCGCCGCTGCGCGTGAACACCTTCGACATCGAGGTCGACGACCGTTCGGGCTTTCCCGAGGACGGCGAAGAGCCGATCGTCTGTCTCACCAGCCACGACTCCGAACGCGACGAGTACGTCGCGTGGCTCTACGACGCTCCGGAGGCCGCCGCTGGCGTCGACTCTCCTGACGACCTCGACGCGTACGAACCGCTGCGCGAGGACACCGACATCGACGTTCGATCCTTCGAGCGCGAGGACGCGATGCTCGACGCGTTTATCACGTACATCGAGGAAACGGACCCGGACGTGCTGACCGGCTGGAACTTCGAGGACTTCGATATGCCGTACCTCCTCGATCGAATGGAGGTCATCGATCCGACCTCGGAATACGACCTCGACCCCGCGCGGTTCTCCCGCATCGGCGAGGTCTGGCGCAGCGGCTGGGGCGGCCCGAACGTGAAAGGCCGCGTCGTCTTCGACCTCCTGTACGCCTACAAGCGCACGCAGTTCACGGAACTCGAGTCCTACCGGCTCGACGCCGTGGGCGAGCTCGAACTCGACGTGGGGAAAGAGCGCTACGCGGGCGACATCGGCGACCTCTGGGAGCAAGAGCCCGAGCGGCTGCTGGAGTACAACGTTCGCGACGTCGAACTCTGCGTCGAGATCGACCGCAAACAGGACGTCATCGCCTTCTGGGACGAGGTGCGGACGTTCGTCGGTTGTAAGCTCGAAGACGCGACGACGCCGGGCGACACCGTCGACATCTACATTCTCCACGAGGCGCACGGCCGCTTCGCCCTGCCTTCGAAGGGTCAAGCCGACGCCGAGGACTACGAGGGCGGGGCCGTCTTCGATCCGATCACCGGCGTCAAAGAGAACGTCACCGTGCTCGACCTGAAGAGCCTCTATCCGATGTGTATGGTGACGATCAACGCGTCGCCGGAGACGAAGGTCGACCCCGAAAGCTACGACGGCGACACGTTCCAGGCTCCCAACGGGACGTACTTCCGGCGCGAACCGGACGGGATCATCCGCGAGATGATCGACGACCTCCTCGCAGAGCGCGAGGAGAAGAAGGCCCTGCGGAACGAGAACGACCCCGACACGCCGGCCTACGAGCAGTACGACCGCCAGCAGGCGGCTGTCAAGGTCATTATGAACTCGCTGTACGGCGTCCTGGGCTGGGATCGGTTCCGCCTCTACGACAAGGAGATGGGCGCTGCCGTCACTGCGACGGGTCGTGACGTGATCGAACACACGGCGGAGGCCGCGAACGAACTCGGCAAGGAAGTCATCTATGGCGACACCGACTCGGTGATGCTGGAACTCGGCGGCGGCGTCAGTAAGGAGGAAGCCATAGAGCAGTCCTTCGAGTTGGAGGAGTACATCAACGACTCCTACGACGAGTTCGCAGCGCGGGAACTCGACGCCGAGGAACACCGCTTCCAGATCGAGTTCGAGAAGCTCTATCGGCGGTTCTTCCAAGCAGGAAAGAAAAAGCGCTACGCGGGACACATCGTCTGGAAGGAAGGGAAGGACGTCGACGACATCGACATCACGGGCTTCGAGTACAAGCGCTCGGACATCGCGCCGATCACCAAAGAGGTGCAAAAGCGCGTCATCGAGATGATCGTCCACGGGGAGGAGACCGACGAGATCGCCGACTACCTCCACGAGATCATCAGCGACTTCGAGTCGGGCGAGATCCCCGTCGACGAGATCGGTATCCCCGGCGGGATCGGCAAGCGGCTGGACGCTTACGACACCGCGACCGCGCAGGTCCGCGGCGCGAAGTACGCGAACGAGTTCCTGGGGACGAACTTCGGGCGCGGCTCGAAACCGAAGCGGATCTACCTGGAGAAAGTCCATCCCTCGTGGTTCCGACGGATGGAAAACGAGGAAGGGTTCGATCCGCAGCGGGACGTCCTCTACGGTGAGTTCAAACGCGATCCCGACGTCATCTGTATCGAGTACGACGACCAACTCCCCGAAGAGTTCGAGGTCGACTGGGACGTGATGCTCGAAAAGACGCTGAAGGGACCGATCGCACGGATCATCGAAGCGCTCGGAATGTCGTGGGACGAGGTGAAATCCGGGCAGGAGCAGACCGGACTCGGCAGTTTCGTCTGACGCACGTCAGCAAACGCGACCGGCAGGAACCTCACGTACCCACATTCGGTTTCGCAAAACGCAAATATATTTTCCCCACAATAAACTGTGTACTGGGGAATGCGTAACCATTATGGGTGCCAGACCCCACTTTAGGGACACGAGGCAACGAAACAACGATGGCTACACTCGAAATCAAGAACCTCCACGCGAACGTGGCGGAGGAAGGCGGCGAACAGATTCTTCGTGGCGTTGACCTGGAGGTCAAATCCGGCGAGATCCACGCGATGATGGGTCCGAACGGGTCCGGGAAGTCGACGACGGCGAAGGTCATCGCCGGACATCCCGCCTACGAGGTCACCGACGGCGAGATCCTCCTCCATCTCGACGAGAACGACGTCGACGAGGACGTCCCCGAGGACAAACTGACGTGGGATCTTCTCGAGCTGGAGCCGAACGAGCGCGCGGCGCTCGGTATCTTCCTCGGCTTCCAGTACCCCGCAGAGATCGAGGGCGTCACGATGACGAACTTCCTTCGGACCGCACTGAACGCCAAACTCGAGGAACGCGAGGAACTCTTCGAGGACGAAGACGAAGCCGAAGAAGCAGCGGGCGAAGAAGAAGACGCCGGCTACGAGACCTCCCCGATGGAAGGTCCCGCCGACGAGGGCGAGGTCGGCGTCGCCGAGTTCCAGCAGCTCCTCAAAGAGAAGATGGAGCTGCTGGATATGGACGAGAAGTTTATGCAGCGCTATCTCAACGCCGGCTTCTCCGGCGGTGAGAAGAAACAGAACGAGGTGCTGCAGGCCGCGATCCTCGAACCGTCGATCGCCGTCCTCGACGAGATCGACTCCGGGCTGGACATCGACCGCCTGCAGGACGTCTCGGCGGGAATCAACGCCCTCCGCGACGAGCAGGGCACGGGCGTGCTCCAGATCACGCACTACCAGCGCATCCTCGAGTACGTCGAGCCCGACCACGTCCACATTATGCTGGACGGGAAGGTCGTCAAGAGCGGCGACGCGTCGCTTGCCGAAGAACTCGAAGACAAGGGGTACGACTGGGTTCGCGACGAGGTATACGGAACAGCCTGATACGGACAGAGATCTAATCAACCAAACACAATCATGAGCTCCGAACAAGATCACCTCAAAGAGACGGACACCGAGGCTCGATTCGACTTCAAGAAGGAGGAGTCCTCGGCGTTCCAGACCGAGAAGGGCCTGACCGAAGAGACGGTCCGCGTCATCTCCGAGGACAAAGACGAACCCGAGTGGATGCTGAACCGGCGCCTCCGCGCGCTGAAGCAGTTCCAGAAGATGCCGATGCCGACCGACTGGCCCGGCCAGCCGGACCTCTCGGAAGTCGACATCGCAGAGATCGTCCCGTACATCCGACCCGACGTCGACGTCCGCGCGGGCGTCGACGACTGGACGGAACTCCCAGACGAAATCAAAGACACCTTCGACAAACTCGGCATCCCCGAGGCCGAGAAGAACGCGCTCTCGGGCGTCGGCGCCCAGTACGAGTCCGAAGTCGTCTACCAGAATATGCAGGAGCGCTGGGAGGAGAAGGGCGTCATCTTCATGAATATGGACAAGGCGGTGCAGGAGCACCCCGACATCGTCCGCGAGTACTTCATGACGAAGTGCGTCCCCCCGAGCGACAACAAGTTCGCCGCGCTCCACGGCGCCGTCTGGTCCGGCGGCTCGTTCGTCTACGTCCCCGAGGACGTGACAGTCGAGATGCCCGTGCAGGCGTACTTCCGGATGAACTCCGAAGGGATGGGCCAGTTCGAGCACACGCTCATCGTCGCCGAGGACGGCGCGGAAGTCCACTACATCGAGGGCTGTTCGGCCCCGAAGTACTCGGCGTTCAATCTGCACTCCGGCGGCGTCGAAGTGTTCGTCGGCGAGGACGCTCACGTCCAGTACTCCACGGTGCAGAACTGGTCGAAGAACACCTACAACCTCAACACCAAGCGCGCGATCGTCGAAGCCGGCGGCCGAATGGAGTGGATCTCCGGCTCGATGGGCTCGAAGGCGACGATGCTGTACCCCTCGACCGTGCTGAAGGGTCCGGGCGCCTCCGACAACCACATCACCATCGCCTTCGCGGGCGAAGGCCAAAACATCGACACCGGCGCGAAGGTCTACCACAACGCGCCGAACACGAAGTCGACGATCGAGTCCAAGTCGATCTCGAAGGACGGCGGCCGGACGAACTACCGCGGTCTCGTCCACATCGCCGACGGTGCGTCCGATTCCTCGACCTCCGTCGAGTGTGACGCGCTGATGTTCGACAACGAGTCGACGTCGGACACGATGCCGTATATGGAGATCAACGAGTCGAAAGTCGACGTCGCCCACGAGGCGACGGTCGGCAAGATCGGCGACGAGGACGTCTTCTACCTCCAGTCGCGCGGTCTCGACGACGACGACGCAAAGCAGATGATCGTCTCGGGATTCATCGAGCCGATCACCGAAGAACTGCCGATCGAGTACGCGGTCGAACTCAACCGCCTCGTCGAACTCGAAATGGAGGGGAGCCTCGGGTAGTATGAGCGGCGCACAACTTCCCGCGAACCTCTCTGCGGAGACGGTCCGAGAGATCTCAGAGCAGCGCGAGGAACCCGAGTGGCTACTCGAAGCGCGACTCGACGCGCTCGACGCGCTCGAAACGCTCGATCTGCCGGACGTCATCCAGACGCCCGGCCGCCGCTGGACGAACCTCGAAGCGCTCGACTTCGAGTCGCTCGTCGACCCGCTCGAACAGGTCGACGAGACCGAGCGCACCGCCGACGAAGGCGTCGAGGTGCTCACGTTCACCGAAGCGCTCGACGCGCATCCCGACGTCGTCGAGTCCGCGTTCGGATCGACGATCGACCCGCAGGAGAACTACCTGACCGCGCTGTCGGCCGCGCTGTTCACGACCGGCACGGTCGTCTACGTCCCCGAGGGCGTCGATGCCGAGGACGTGACGATCCGCGCGGAGATGAACTCCCGATCGCTGTTCAGCCACACGCTCGTAATCACCGAGGAGTCCGCGTCGGTCACGATCCTCGAGAGCATCGAGTCGGGTGCAGACGTAGAGGGCTCGCGGTACTTCTCGAACCTCGTCGAGATCGACGCCGGCGAGAACTCCTACGTCCAGTACGGGTCGCTGCAGAATCTGAACGAAGACACCTACAGCTACTCGCTCAAGCGCGCGGACGTCGGCACGTACGCGACGGTCAACTGGATCGAGGGCAACCTCGGATCGCGGCTGACCCGCAGCGACGTCGAGAGCGAACTCAACGGCGACGCCGCCGAGACGAAGATCGTCGGCGCGTTCTTCGGCCACGACGACCAGCACTTCGACGTCAATGCCCGCGTCTGGCACCACGCCGAACACACGACGGCTGATCTCGTCACCCGAGGCGTCCTCGACGACGAGGCGCGCTCGGTGTACGAGGGCGTCCAAGACGTCGGCCGCGACGCGTGGGACACGAACTCCTACCAGCGCGAGAACACGCTGATGCTCTCCGACGAGAGCGAGGCCGACGCGTCGCCGAAGCTGATCATTCAGAATCACGACACCGAGGCGTCGCACTCGGCGACTGTCGGACAGGTCGACCAGGAAGACCTGTTCTATATGATTTCGCGAGCCATCCCGCCCCAGCGCGCGCGGAATATGCTCGTCGAGGGCTTCTTCGTCCCCGTCCTCGAAGAGATCGAAGTCGAGGAGTTCCGCGACGATCTCGAAGCGCTAATCGCCGCACGGCTCAAGTAACCGACGCTTTTAGTTACGGCTCTTTCTCCCGTTTCCGCGCGGTCTCATTCTCTCAGACACTGCCCCGAGCGCGTCGTACAGCGGGGCCCCGGAACCGGCCCGCTCCACGCGGCTGATCGCTCGTCGACGTTGCCGTCGGTGTCGCCGACGCCGAACTTTCCGGGCGGCACGGCCACGACGGCGACCGTTCGGACGCGGAAGTCGACGCGTTCGTTCCGTCCGAGTCGTTCGTCGACCCCATCGCCGTCGACGTCGAGCGACACGGTCGTCCCGTCGCGGACGTACGTCGTTGACCCGGCGGCTGCTTCGACGGCGAACCGACCGTAAGCACCGCGAGATTCCACGATCCAGAGGTTCGTCGTGGCGACCCACGGGTTGAGCGTCGGCAGGATCGGGAGTCCGGCGGGGATCTCGCCGAGCGTCCCGTTAGTTGCGCGCGCGATCCCCTGCTGAGTCGCGTTCTCGGCGGTTCGAGTCGCCATCTCTCGCGCGACGTCGCGCGTCGTCGAGACCGTCTCGTCGACCGCCGACTGGGGAACGCGGACCCGTTTCGACGTCGCTGCCCGACGCAGATCGACGCGGAGCGCCGTACGGACCCGATCTTCCGCTACCTCGCTCGAACCAGGGCCTGCCGTTTCAGCGACGGCCGCTGTCGCAACCGCGCGAGCGAGGGACCCGTCGGTGGCCGCGATCGCACGTTCGCCCGGACCGGCCCAGCGCGCGAACGCGCGGCCGACGACAGCAGTCCGCGCCGTCGGCGAGAGTGTCGTCTCGCGAGCGAGCGTTCGCTTCGTGCGCTGTCGAACGTGGCCCATCGAGCGGGCGACGTTCGACCGCAGTGCGTCGGTACGCGTTCGGAGCGTCGGATCAGCGTTCGTTTCGAGCGTCTGGTCGGCGGTGACGAGCGCCTGCCCCGCGGTGTGTAGCGAGACGCGTCCGGCGTTCCCGAAGAGCGTTCGTGTGACGAGATCCGCCGCTTCGCCGTACGGGACGGCGAACACGTTCAGATTTCGGACGGCGAGGCCGACGTACTGTTCGTCGTCGTCGATACCGTCGACGAGACCCCCTTCGACCGGCTCGGGCGCGAGATACGCCGGGTCGCCGTCAGGGACGAAGACGACCTCTCCGCGTGCGCCTGCGGCCGTCCCGACCTCCCGACGCGGCGATGGCGGCTCGGGCGTGAGGTCGGCGAGGTCGTTCGCGCGTGAGGCCGCGATTCCTTTCACGTCGAGCGCGCGACCGATGCCGGTGTTTTGCTTCCGGGTCCTGTCAGCGCGGGCGTCGAGCGCAGCGAGTACCTGGTCGAGATACGCCGCACGAGCGGCGACGCGCGTTCGGTCCGCGACGCCGTCGTAGGTGTCAGACGCGTCGAGGAGTGCGGCACGTCGGTCGCGGACGAGCGACGCGAGGCGCGCCGCACCGTTGGCTCGCCCCGTGGCCGCAGCACTGGCGTCGACCTCGACAGAGAGGTGCCGCACACGATCGCGGAGTCGCGCGACGTCCGCGTACACCCACTCGGTGAGATCCGCGGGCCGGTCGCCGACCATCGCGGTCGAGGCACTCGTCCGGCCACCAGTGACTGCACGGCGAGCGATCGCGTCGGGGCCGCCGAGGTCCGACACGAGTTCACGGCTGGCTGTGCGTCCCGCTCGGAGATTCGGTCCACCGAGCGCCCCGCCGGATTCGAAGAGCGGTCGGACGGGACGGGCGGGCGCTCTCCCACCAGCGAGCCGGCCGGTCGCGGTCACCCGGACACGGGAGACGTCCCGCCACGACGCGGACGTCGTTTGTGGTGTCGCATTCACTTTGACCCAGGTCCGATCCACTCGCCGGTGCTCTACGACGCGCCGGGTTGCCGTGTAGAGCCGCCGCGTTCCGATCCCCGTTGGAGACACAGACCGCGACTGCCCACGTCCGGTGATGGCGACGTCAGTCGAGACGTCGGAGTAGACGAGCGTCCAGTTAGGTCCCGGTGCGCGTGGGGCGGGTCGGCGGCCGTCTCGAACCGTCCACGCCTCGGTGTCGACGGACACTCTCGCCCGGTAGCCGTCCCGCAGGACGGCGTCGAGGGCGTCGGCTCCGCGCGTCCCGCGGAGCAGTGCCAGAAACGCCTCGTCAGCCGTGCCGTTTACGCCCACCGAAATCGACCGGGTCGCGGGCAACGCCCCAGATCTCCCGTCGGAATCCGCGCGCTCGGCGTCGTTCGGGTCTGGGAGCTGCCCGGTCACCGCGGACACGACGCGCGGATCCGTTCTCGGGCCGAGGAGGTCGGTCGCGCCGGTCTGCAGCGTCGCCGCGCGAACCCCAGCGGCAGCGTCCGGGTCAGCTCTACCGAACGCCGCCCGCTGGGCGTCGAGGAGACCGGCGTTCGTCGAGAGCGCGACGTGGCGGTTCGCCACGACGTTCGAGATCGGCAGCCCGCCGTACTGACCGAGGCCACGGGCCTGCGCCATCGCGGTGACGCCGATCGTCGTCCGGCGAGCGAGGCCCGGTGCGTCGAGTGGGTCTGCGTCCAGGCGTGCCTGGAACGTCTCGGTTCGGTCGTGCAGCGCCAGGACGGGGACGCCGACGGTGATCGTCCGGTCGCTTTGGCTAGTCTCGGCGACGCGTCCGTCCCGTTCGACCGTCAGCACGACGTCGTGGACCGTCACTCGCAGTTCCGTGCCGTCGTCGGCGCTCGCGAGTGAGACGTGACCGAGCGCCTCTGGCACGGTCTCGACCGACGTCCCGAGCGATGCCCGCGCGGCGCTCTGTCCTCGGCGGTGTTCGACGGCCGAAACGGCATCACGAGCGGCGAGGAACACGCGGAGTCGGAGGTAGCGACGGAACGTCCGCGGACCCGCGAGCGCGCGTCCGGCCTCGGTGTCGGCTGCGATGGTCACGGGGTCGCGAGCAGCCGCCCGCGCCGCATCCCGAACGGCGCCGCGGAGTGCCGCAGTCACCTCGGCGTCGACGCGATCGGCGACGACGTCAGCCGAGCGGTCGACCGGTTCGGGACCCGGCGTCGCGAGCGAGGCCGCGAACGTCGAACTGGCAACGAGGAGCAGCACGCCGACGAGGGCGAACGGGACCCGCGCGCGGTCGTCGTCTGCGAGCCGCATCAGCGAGCCTCCGCCGAGGGGTTCCAGGTACGAACGACGATCCGGACCGAAGACGCAGACACCGACTCCGCTGCCGCAGCCGGCGTGTCGTATCGGTTCCGTAAGTCTGCAGTCACCTGCGGCGCGAGCGCGTCAGCGACGCGGGCGTTTGCGGCGTCGGTGTCTTCGGTCGCGAGCGGGACAGACAGCGACGTATTCGTTTCCGCTTCGATGCGAGCGTACCGGTATCGAACCAACCCGGCGGCCGGGTCGTCACCGCGGAGCGTGACGTGCGCGGGACCGGGCGGGAGGAGTACCCGAACGGTTCGATCGGCGACCGCGCGGCCGAGCGCCTCGAAATCGGCTGATTCGGACGCAGCGATCGGTGCGACCCCAGTCGGGACGACGAGCGTCGCGGTGTGGACGCCAGCGGTGGGCGGCCGAGGACCGACGCCGACAGCACCGCCGACCGGCGCGTCGGGATACGGCCGCCACACCGCGTCGATCCGAGCGGTCGCGCCGGTACGGGCGCGGACGGCTTCCTGCACGGCCCGGCGGAAGTCCGCTCGGGTCCGCGTTAGTGGGACTGCCTCGGGATCTGAGTCCGCCGAGTCCAGGGTGACGCCCGCAGTTCCCGTCGCGGCGCGAGCGAGCAATCCGGCGAGGCTCCCGTGCGCAGTCCGGTCGAGTTCGGGCGAGTCGAGAGGCGTTTCGGCCGCATTCCCAGACCGTGGATCAGCGTCGTCGAGGGCACGAACGCCGGGGGCGAGCGAGTAGGGCACCTGTGCCGTCGTCGTCGCGAGCGCGTCGGCGACGGCGTCGGCCTGTCCGGGGTTCTGAGGTGGCGACTGCTCGACACTCACCAGACCGAAGACGGCCGCGGAGACGAGGAGCAGACAAACCACTGCGTCGAGAGCGGCGTTCATCGCCACACCCAAACCCGTAGCTGACCCCACTCGACATCGCCGTCCCCCATCGCAACGCTCACCGGCCGGGCGGCACTGTCGGCGTCGATACCGGCGTCCCGCGGCGGCTGACGGCCGTTCGTCCAGCGGGCGTCCGATGTCGTGAGCACGACCGCGACGCGGTAGCCCTCTGGTGCGACCCTGTCTGCCCGAACGAGACTCACGGGAGAGACGACGCCGCCACCGTGAATCTCGCCGTAGACGCGGTCGAGCGTCGGCTCTGCGAGTTCGTTCGTCGTCTCTGACGGCGTCACGGCACCGAGTGTGGTGGCGTACAGCGACAGGCCAGCACAGACCGCGAAGAGGGCGACCAGCGCCACGATCGGTGACGTCTGGCCCCGCTCGGCCGCCCTCGCCTCGTTACGCATCGACGAGCACCACGTCGACGTCGTCCCAGGTCGTCCGGCGAACGATCAGCGTTCGGTCCACAGCACGCCACGGCGCCTCCGTCGCGTCGGCTCTGGCGCTGACGACTGCCCGTCGGAACGACTCCGGCGAGCGGAACGCCCGGTCGGGCGGCGTCCCGTGCAGCACCTCCCGAAGCGGCGAGTCACCGGCGGGGACAGGAGTAACGGGGCCGAACGCCACCGTCGCGTGAGCCGTCCCCGCGTCCGAGCGGAGTCCGACGCGGCGCGTCCCGAGCCGGATCTCTTCGGCGTCGAGCGGGTGCTCGCCGGTCGCTGCGTACTCTGCGGCCGCGACGCGGTCGATCGTCGCCGCGACGGCACCTGCGTCCGGTGGCGGGGCAGTCGGGAGCCCGGCAGCGGCACCGACGAGCGCGACGCCCGTGAGCGACAGGCCGATCCACGCGTACCACGCGTCGAGTGTGAGGTCGAACATAGGGCGGCTGGTGCCGTCTCCGTATATAAAGGCTCGCCGCCGCGGAGCAGTGCTGGTCGGCGTCCCAAAATTGTGCTCCGGTCAGAACAGCATCGACGCCCCGAGAAACGCCGCGAGATACGCCACCGTCGCCGACAGCAGCGCCAGCCCGACACGGTACCCCACGAGCGTCCGATCGAGACCGCGGTCCAGTCCCGTCGCCACGACAGTGAGAATGGCCGCGAGCGCGAGGACGTACAGGCCGACCGCTGCGCCGAGCAGCGCAGGGTCGAGCGTCGTCGCTCCCGGCGTCGCCGACCCCACGAGCGTCGCACCGTCCGGTTGCGAAGCGGGTGCTGTCTGCCGGCTCGCGCCGACGCCGGATGCGGCCATCTGCGTCGCCATCGCCACGGTCGCGCCGCCGACGAGCGGCCCGAACAGCGCCGCGGTGTGTCCGAGTGTCCCCGTGATCGCTGCGAGTTCGCGGCGTGCGTCGGCCTCGACGCGCCGGAGTTCGGTCAGATGGTCGGCCAGCGTGACGAGCGTCGGACCGGCCGGTCGGCCCTCTCTGGCTGCGACGGCTAAGAGCGATGCCGTCGCGCGGGCCCGCGGGCTCGGAACGTGTTCGAGTGCGCCGTGTTCCCCGAGGAACGCTCGGTGGACGCCGACGCGCAGACGACGTTGGACGCCCGCCGCAGCGTCGAATACCTCGCTCGTCCGTCCCGTCGTCGCGTCGGCAGCCGACTCGATCGCCGTCTCGACCGATTCACCGGATCCGACCCGGCGTCCGATGACAGCAGTCGCGTCCGCGAGCCCCGATTCGACCGCGGTGACGTCGCGACGGACCGCCGCCATCGGGCGGTAGTACGCGGTGAGAGCGCCCCCGAGAGAGAGCCCCGCGGCGCCGACTGGTGTCGCCCACGACGCGACGAGCGAGCCAACAGCGGCCCCGAGGACGAGTCCTCCCGATGCCGCGGCGACCCCGCGCCACCGCCCGGACGGCACGTCCGGATGCGCAGTCGTCACGCACGGCGGGGCGAGCGCGATCGGACGCCGAAGCAGGAGCCAGGCTCCGGCAAACACTAGCCCTGCCGGGAGGACGACATCGTAGAGGCCGACGAACGCCACCGCTGGCACTGACACTCCGCCAGCACGGGCGGCCGGCAACACGCCGACGAGTGCGAGCGGCAGGAGCACGCCGAAGGCGTAGATTCCGCTGGCCGGACCGCGAATGTCGCCTGCGAATGTCGCCATCTCGGTTCGCGCCCCGTCGAGCACCGTCTCCAGTGCGCGGTCGAGCGCGTGGTCACGTTCCTCCGCGGGGGCGTCGGCGGCAGTCAAGAGCAGCGACGTCGACCGTTCGAGTGCAGGGAACCACGAGTGCCACTCCGCGGCGAAGCCGCCGAGTCCCGCAGCCGGGCCGGCGCGCGTCCGATCGATGTGTGCAGCGAGGCTCCGAGCGAGGGGCCCTTCACCGGTCTGGGCCGCGAACGTGGCGGCGCGTTCGGGCGCTGCTTCGAGCCGAAGCCGAAGGGCTGCGCGGGCGACGAGTCCGGGTGCGTCGCCGAGAGCCCGCGACCGACGGAGTGTCGCGGCCGCCACGGGAAGCCGGTGGACGAGGTGAGTAATGCCGAGACCGAGGCCCGCGGCCGCCGAGGCCGCGGCCACGAACGGGAGTGACGGGACGGCGAGTACGACCCCACACAACACGAGAATCGCAGCAAAAGGGGCAAGCACGTACCCGGCTCGGACGACCGTCTGGGCTCGAAGGTCGCTCTCGAGGAACGCCAGCGACCGGTGAAGCTCTGCTGTCGGCTCGACGTCGCTTGGATACCAACGCGCGAGTCGGCGTGCCGCACGAACGACGCGGTCGTCAGTCGCCGACATCAGCGGCCTCCGCACTGGGACAGGCGTAGATCGTCGGGGGCTGTCAACCCCGCGGTGGCGAGTCGTCCGAAGCGACTCGCGCGCCGGTCGAGCAGCGAGAGCAGGTCGCCGTAGGACTCGTCCCCGTGGCAGAGCCGCTCGAACAACGCGCTGTCCCCTCTATCGAGCGGGCCAGTTCGGCGGAGCGTCCCCGATTGTCGCTCGAAGAGCGAGACGAACGTGGCGTCTCCGTCGACAGCGCGGACTTCCTCGATGGCGTCGACGTAGCGCGCGTCGCCGTCGTGAGCGCAGGTGACGACGAGGTCCGTCGCACCGAACGAGGACGGTGGGACGCCGAGATCGGAGACCACGCGCTCGCGGACGGCAGCCGCGGAGTCGCCGTGGATCGTTCCGAGCACTGCGTGCCCGTGCGCGCCGACTCGCATCGCCTCGTAGAGCGCACCGGCTTCCTCACCGCGGACTTCGCCGACCGCCAGCGCCCCGTCGCCGAGCCGAAGCGCCGCGCGAAGCGCGTGCGTCGGAGAGAACGAACTTCCCATCCCGGCGCCTTCGCCCGACCCACCTGCGTGGCCGTCGGTGTGGAGCGCCTGCACGTCCCGGCCGTGCGCACGGAGCACTTCGACCGGGAGTTCCGGCGTGTCTTCGATGCTCACGAGCCGTGTCGTGTGCGGAAGTTCCCAGAGAAGCGCCCCGAGCAGCGTCGTCTTGCCGGCACCGCGCGTCCCGGCGACGATCGTCGCCGCCCCGCGCTCGATCGCGAGCGAGAGAAACGCCGCGGCCGCCGGTGAGAGAGACTGGACGGCGACGAGACGCGCCAACGTCCAGGCTTCGTCGTCCCGCGCGCGAAAGGCGAATCCGACGCCGTCGCTCGCGGGCGCCGTCACGCCAGCCACCCGGATTCGCCGACCCGTCTCCGCGACGACAGACGCGTCGAGCGTCGGCGAGCTACGGGAGAACGCGCGGCCACTCTCGCGACGGAAGCGTGAGGCGAGTGACGCCGCGCCGCCGGGCGTCAGCCGGAGGTTCGTGGGGACGCGCTCGCCGTCGAGGACGACTCTGACGGGCGAGTCAGTCACCGGGGCCGAGACGACGACGTCCGAGACTCGCTCGTCGGCGAAGAGGTGCTCGAATACGCCGAGTCCGCGGGTGTACCGGTCAAGCGCCGTCGAGAGCGTTTCGACCGGGTCGGCAGGGTTGGCGACGCGTCGAACAGCTCGGCCCGCGGCACGTGGCCCGCCGCTAACGGACCCGTTCGCGAGCACGCCGTAGGCGGCCGCGAGGGTCGACGTGGCGGCGGCGGCGAGTCCGTGTGCGACCGGATCGAGGTGGTATTGTGCTCGGTCGGCAGTGTCGTACACCCGGACATCCGCACCGGTCGGCAGTTCGTACGTCTCTCGGGGAGAGGCGTCAGACGGCGGCTGGCGAGCTACACGCGCACGAGCGATCGTCGGCCCGACGAACGCGCGGAGGACGCCAGCGTAGTCGTCCCCGTCACCGACAGAGTCGGAGTCGTCCGCACCAAGGCGAGCATCCGCGCGCGCAGCCCCCTCTGCGAGCCCTGATTCGGCGGCGATTCGTGCGACGGCACCCGCGCGTCCGGTCGCCCGCCGAGCGGCCGCGAGCGGGTCTCGACGGGCCCGATCGGCCAGCGACTCGTCGTGGAAGCGAACGCGCTCGACGAACCGGCCTGCGGCGAGGAGCAGCCCCACGGATTCGTCGGTGTACGTCCGTTCGCGTCCATCGGATCGCGTCCTGACGGCGTCTACGTCGTGGTCGGTAAGTGCCGCGACGACGGTTGCGCGACACCCCGGACGTGATTCGAGAATCCCCTTGCCGGGGCACGCGGAGGCGTCGACGACGAGTTCCCGGCGACCGGCGACACCCGTGCCAGTCGGTCGTTCGATAGACGGCTGGCACCGACAGCCCTCGCCCGTCTCGCCCGGATCGACCCCACTGGCCACCGGTCCCGACGCCTCGTTAACGGGGTTCGGTTGGTCTGGGTCCGAACTGAGTCCGAGAGCAGCGACATCGGGAAGCGACGACGTGAGGCGACTGAGAGACGACTCGTCGCCGAGGACGGAACCGAGGTTGAGCGACATACGGCGGGTGGCCGCGTCACGGTATATAAAGGATCGGCCGGCAGCTCAGGTCGCCGCCACAGATGCTCCGGGCGGACGCCGCGTGACGACGAGCGTGGGGCGCTCGACCGCGCCCACGAGCGCGAGCGAGACGCTTCGGCGACCGGGTTCGCGCAGGACGACGGGGCCGGCGGGCGTTCGGACGGGAACCGGCAGCGAGAGTCCCCGGAGTCGCGTCGGCGACTCCGCCAGGGCGAACGTGACCGCCGAGCGATTTCCCGGGCCCCCCGGCCGACCGCCGATCGCGACGAACGCCGGCTGGGCTGCTGTCAGCGACGCGCGCGGGAGTCGGACCGTGATGCGTCGCGTCGCGGCTCGCTCGCGCGTCGGCGTCGCGTCTTCCGTCGTTGCGAGGCTACGCCCGGCGCGGTCGATCCGGTCGACGGCACGTTCGATGGTCGCGTCGGTCCGCGTCGCTCGGGCGTCGTCGACCGCGGGAACGACGGCCGCGAACGTCGCGACCGTGAGTGCCGCCGCGACGACGAGGCGAATCACCGGAAGGCGTCGCGGAGTCGCGACGCGAGAGACGGATCCGCGTCCGATGCCGTCTCCGTCGATGCGCCCTCTGAACGGCTGACCGCGTCGCGGACTGTCTGCCCGTCGCGCGCGCGATCGCCGCCGCGAGTGAACTGTCGGGACTGCGGCGTGGACGGTCTCGCGTCTGCGTCGTCGACCGCGTCGTTCGGGGTTCGCGTCTCGGCTGTGGTCGATTTCCCCACCACGTGGCGTGTCTCGTCGCGTTTCGATTCCGCGGGCGTATCTCCGTCGCCTGTCTCCCCTGACTCCGCGAACCGCTCGCGGACGAGCGCTCCGTCCTCCCGCTCGACCTGCCGTTCGAGTGCTTCGACTTTCGCGAGTGCGATGGACGCCCGGCGCTCGACCGCCTCGTCGATGGCTTCGACGCCGTCGAGCAGCCCTCGGACTGCGTCGAGGTCGGCCTCCAGCGCGGTCAACCGCTCGTCGAGACTCGCCACGCGCTCCTCGACGTCGTCCGTGTCGTCGCGGGACGCGGAATCGGCGTGCGTCGTCGCCGAACCCCGGTCGAAGTCGCTGTCCGTCGCTGGGGGTAGCAGTTTCTCGTCGTCGGTCGCGGCCGATTCGGAAGCGGCGATGGCGTCGTCGACGGACCCGAGACGAGCAGTGAGCGCGTCGTGGCCAGTCTGTTCACTCGACATACCGCCCGTGGCCGCGTCATCGTTCATAAACGGTCGGCCGCAGACAGTTTGACGCGCACGCGACCCAGGAACCCGGGGCGAACGTTGAAGGGCCACCTCAGAGATACACGAGATATGAAGTCCGTCCTGATCGGCGTCGGCCAGGCCGGCGGGAAACTCACCCGCGAACTGGTCGCATACGACGAACGGATGGGATTCGGCTCCATCCGTAGCGCAGTCGCGGTCAACACCGCCAAGACAGATCTGCAGGGTCTCCCCTTCGAGACAGTTTTGATCGGCCAGGACCGCGTCAAGGGCCACGGGGTCGGCGGCGACAACGAACTCGGGGCCGAAGTGATGCAATCGGACAACCGCGAGGTGCTCTCGGCGCTCGACGGCCGCATCACGGCCGGCGTCGAGTCGATCTTCGTCGTGGCCGGGCTCGGCGGCGGCACCGGCAGCGGCGGCGCGCCCGTCCTCACGAAGGAGCTCAAGCGTATCTACGACGTTCCCGTCTACGGACTCGGGATCCTCCCCGGCCGCGACGAGGGCTCGATGTACCAGGTGAACGCCGGCCGATCGCTGAAGACGCTCGCCCGCGAGGCCGACGCCCTCCTCCTCGTGGACAACGACGCGTTCCGGTCGGCCGGTGAGAGCATCACCGAAGGCTTCGACGCGATCAACGAGGAGATCGCACAGCGAGTCGGCCTCCTCCTCGCATCGGGCGAGGCCGTCGAGGGCGTCGCCGAGAGCGTCGTCGACTCCTCGGAGATCATCAACACGCTCCGCAGCGGCGGCATCGCCGCCCTCGGCTACGCCTCCGCCGAGGCAGCCCCCGACGCCGAGGAGAACATCAACGCCGTGATGAGCACCACCCGGCGCGCCCTCCTCACCGGATCGAGTCTGCCTGACGCGACGGACGCCGACGCCGCGCTCCTGATCGTCGCGGGCGAGCAGGACGCCATTCCGCGGAAGGGCGTCGAGCGGGCCCGGCGGTGGGTCGAAGAGGAGACCGGCAGTCTCCAGGTCCGCGGCGGCGACTTCCCGCTGTCGAGCGGTCGTCTCGCGACCTTGGTCCTCCTCGGCGGCGTCGAACGCTCCGAACGGCTGGAAGCGTTTATGCAGCGCGCCAAAGACGCCCGAGAGGAGGACGACGAGGCCGCCGCAGCGGAGGCCGAGGACGCCGCGGACATGTGGGCGAACGACGACCTCGACGATCTGCTGTAGGCGACACAGCGCCGTTTCCGGTGACGCGGACCGGGGCGCTGTTGAAGCGCTGTGCGGCCGGTGTCGAAAGAGGTGAGAAGCCGCTCGCTACTGCTGGAGTAGGCTCGCGCCGTCGAACTCGGTGCGGGCGTACTCGACTTCCAGCAGGTCGAGGATCGTCGGCGCGATGTCGTAGAGGTCGGCGTCCTCGATCTCGACGTCGGAGTCGTCGACGAACAGCGACGCGTTGTCGAAGCTGTGCATCCCGTTCCGCGGGCCGGTACCGAACACGTCTTCGTGGCCCTTGAAGCCAGATTTGAGGTCGAAGCCGTGGTTCGGAACGACGACGAGGTCCGGCGCGATGTCGTCGTGGTCGCCGCGGAAGGCGTCCTCCTTCTCGACGACCCGCGCTGCGACCTTGCGACCGTTCGGACCTTCGAGCGCTTCCAGTTCGGCTTTGAGTTCCGCGCGGACCGCCTCGTACTCGTCCTGCGGGACGCTGCCGCGCGGTTCGCGGTCTTCGAGGTTGATGTAGAACCGCCCGGGGATGAGCGAGTACGCGCGCGTGTCGTCGGCGATGTCGCCGAGTTCCTCGTGGTCGTCGTCCGCATACGAGAGCCAGCCCTCCTCTTCGAGCCACGCGTTGCAGTGGACCTCGTAATCGAGGGACGTGAAGCCGTGGTCGGAGGCGACGACGAGCGTGACGTCGTCCGGCAGCGATTCGCGGATCTTGCCGACGTACTCGTCGACCTTCTCGTAGAACTCCAGGAACGCCGCTTCGTTCTCGCCGTCGTGTTCGTAGTCCTTGAAGAGGAAGTGATTCACTCGATCGGTCGTCATAAAGACCCCGAAGAAGAGGTCCCAGTCGTCGCGATCGAGGACGTTCGTGAACGCCTCGTACCGGCGATCGAGGGTCTTGTGCGCGTTCTCGACGAACTCTGTCTTGTCCTCGTTGTGGCCGAGTTTGGCGTTGACGTCGATCCGATAGCCCATCTCGTCGAGTTCGTCGCGGAACTCGTCGGGGTGGGCGGCCTTGTCGACACCCGGCGAGAGAAAGCCCGAGACCATCCGCTGGACGTTCCGCTGCGGCGGGAACGTCACCGGGACGTTCATCACGCTCGCCTGGCGGCCGGCGTCGGTGACGCGGTCCCACAGGCGCGTCGCCTGTACGTCGCGGCCCATCGGGACGTAGGTGTCGTAGGAGCCGTTTTCGCGGTCCTGGAAGCCGTAGACGCCGGTCTCACCCGGATTGACGCCGGTCGTGAGCGACGGCCAGCAGGCCGAGGACTCCGGCGGGACGATGCTCTCGATGGGGCCGGCGCTCCCCTCCTCGGCGAGCGCGGCGAAGTGCGGAAACCGATCTGGGTTGTCGGCGAGGAGGCTGAAAGGAACGCCGTCGATACCGATGAAGGCGACGCGCGGGTGATCCGTCCCGCGCAGTCGGTCGAACAATCCCATATCCTCAGTATTTCCTGGTGAGTCATAAGAAGTTTCGTCTCCATACGAACGACTGCCGGCGTCTCTGACGGCGAAGGAGCGAAGTGGACGGCCGCGTAACTGCAAGGCGAGAGCCGTGAAGGAGTTCGAACGAAAACAGCTGTTGGAGCGCGTCAACCGCGAGGCCGCGACCGTCGGCGTCGACATCCCGGATCAGATCGACGTACAGGGCGAGGAGATCGACCTCCGGGAGTTCGTCTTCGAGATCAAGCGTCGCGATACGATTCCGGCCGGCGAGCGCGACCGCGTCGAGCAGGCGAAGAAGAACCTCCGTCGCGAGCGACTCCAGCGACTCCAAGAGATCGAGGCGGGCGAGATCACCTACGAGAGGGGCGAACGGCTCGCCGAGAGCATCATCGGCATCGACCGCGCGCTGAACGCGCTCGAACAGCTTCGGCCGGTCGACCTCGAACAGGAGTCGAAGGTGCAAGAGGCCGCAGACCAGAAGCGCTGGATGGGCTTCCTGAAGCAAGCGCTCGGGCACGAAGACACCAGTAGCACGCGCAGGGGCCGACTGTGAGCCGCAACGCGGAGGTCGCCCACCAACTCGAGATATTCGCGGACCTCCTCGAAGCCGACGACGTGGAGTACAAGCCGAACGCCTACCGTCGCGCCGCGGAGAATATCCGCGAGTACCACGAGCCGATCGAGGACCTGGCGGACGAAGGGAAATCGGCGGTCGAGCGGATCGACGGCGTCGGCGACGCCATCGCCGCGAAAGTCGTCGAGTACATCGAGACCGGCGAGATCGAGGAGTTAGCCGATCTCAAAGGGAAACTGCCCGTCGATATCGAGGCGCTCACGCGAGTCGAGGGCGTCGGTCCCAAGACGGTCGGGACGCTCTACGACGCGCTGGGCATCACCACGCTCGACGAACTCGCGGACGCCGCCGAGGAGGGGCGCATCCAGGAAGTGAAAGGCTTCGGCGCGAAGACCGAGGCGAACATCCGCGAGAACGTCGCGTTCGCTCGCGAGGCACAGAAACGAGAGCGCCTCGGCGACGCGCGTCCGCTCGCGGACGACGTACTCGCGTACCTCCGCGGGGTCGACGAGGTCGAGCAGGCTGAAGTCGCGGGGTCGATCCGCCGCTGGCGGGACACGATCGGCGACGTCGACGTCCTCGTCGCCGCAACCGAGAGCGAGGCCGTGATCGACGCGTTCGTCGAGTTACCGGCCGCGTCGGACGTGATCGAGGCGGGCGAACACAAAGCGGGCCTCCGCGTCGACGACATCCGGGTCGATCTCCGCGTCGTGATTCCCGACGAGTTCGGCTCCGCGCTCCAGTATTTCACCGGAAGCAAGGATCACAACGTCGAACTCCGGAACCTCGCGATCGATCGGGGGCTGAAGATGAACGAGTACGGCGTCTTCGACGTCGCCGACGTTGACGACCCCGACGCGGGCCAGCGCGTCGGCGAACGGATCGCCGGCGAGACGGAGGAATCGATGTACGTGGCGCTCGATCTACCGCTCATCCCGCCGGAGATCCGCGAGGGGACCGGCGAGATCGACGCCGCGCGCGAGGGTACCCTCCCCGACCTCGTCGCGGAGGGCGACGTCCGCGGCGATCTTCACACGCACACCGACTGGTCCGACGGGCGCGCGTCGGTCGCAGAGATGGCGCAGGCGGCCGCCGAGCGCGGCTACGACTACTACGCTGTGACCGACCACGCGAGCGGACCGGGAATGGTCGGCGGCGTCGGACTCTCCGACGACGAAATCCGAGAACAGATGGACGCGATCGAAGATGCGCGCGAGAAGACCGGTTCGGAGTTGACCCTGCTGCACGGCATCGAGACGAACATCGACGCCGACGGCGGCCTCTCCACCGCCGACGACCTCCTCGCGGACCTCGATGTCGTCGTCGCGTCACCGCACGCCGCGCTCGGCCAGGACCGCGAGACGGCGACCGACCGGCTCGCCCGAGCCGTCGAACACCCGAGCGTCGACATCCTGGGTCACCCGACCGGCCGCCTCATCAACGAGCGCGAAGGGCTGGATCTCGACGTCGCCCGGATCGCCGAGGCGGCCGCAGACGCCGGAACCGCGCTCGAAATCAACGCCGACCCCGCCCGGTTGGATCTCCACGGCGAACTCGTCCGAGTCGCGATCGGCGCCGGGGCGACGATCGCCGTCGACACCGACGGGCACGCGCCCGGCGCGCTCGCGTACATCAGATACGGCGTCCACACGGCTCGACGCGGGTGGTGTGAAGCAGACGACGTGTTGAACACCCGAGACGTCGACGAGCTTCGCGCCTTCTTACACTGACTCGACCGATGACCGAGAACGACTCCACGGACCGGTTGCTCCTCGACGCGATGCTCGGCAAACTGACCACGTACCTGCGGATGTGTGGCTACGACGCCGCGTACATCCTCGACGAGGGCGGCGAGTGGGGGCGAGAGCCCGGAAACGACCCCAGTGACGACGAGATCCTGGCGCAAGTCGAGGCGTCGGATCGGACGCTCGTGACGCGCGACGTCGAACTCGCGACCCGCGCGACCGACGCCGTGCTCCTGTCCACGCGCGAGGTGAAAGACCAACTCAGAGAGGTCCGCGACGCCGGCTACGCCCTCACGCTCGACGATCCGCCGACCCGCTGTAGCGCGTGCAACGGCGGACTCCGTCCCGTCGACGCGGCCGAGTCGCTTCCGGCGTACGCACCCGACCCGGCTGAAACCGACTGCTGGCGCTGTCGCTCCTGCGGACAGGTGTTCTGGAAGGGCAGCCACTGGGACGACGTGACAGCGACGCTCGAAGAGCTATAGGAGCGACAGTCAGCGCGAGCGGTCCGACCGCGACGTCCACTCTTCACAGGGGTCCATATCGTCCATCAGTTCCTCGTGCGCGCCGCAGTACGGCTGAATCCCCGAGTCGGTACGGACGTACTCGAAGTGTGCGCAGTTGCCGCAGTAGGTGTCTGCGGCGTCGGATTCGGAGCCGCGCTCGGTGCGCTCGGAGCGCTGGCTTCGCGGCGTCTGTGCGCGCTCGGTGCGCTCGGAGCGCTGGCTTCGCGGCGTCTGTGCGCGCTCGGTCTGCTGTCGTGACTTCGAGGTCGGACTCGCTGCTGCACCGGCGCTCTGCGTCCCGCCCGGTGCGGCGTCCATCGGCGAGGAGATCGACTCGGCGTCGGTGCCGCCGTCAGACGCCGGTCCGGGCGTACTGCCGGGGGCGCTGGAACCGCCGTTGCTGGACCTGCCTGCGGTCTGCGTTTCGACTTCGCCGTCGGGTGTGCCGCCAAAGAAGCCGATACCGCCGAGGCCGCCGCGCGAGCGCTCGACCGGGACGTACTTCGTTTCGCTCTTGCGCGTCACGTTCACGGTGGCCGTCCCGCCGGGGTCGTTGCGCGTCTTGAAGTTCGCGACACCGGCGAACAGACACCAGAAGGTGATCATCGCGCCGAGGAAGTAGACGCCGACGGTCATCAGCGTCAAGTCGGGCTTGCCCGCGCCGCAGAGCGATCCCGACCAGCGGCAGGGGTACGCGTAGGTGAAGAGCGCGACGCCGATCACGGCGATGCCGGCTCCGACGACCGCTGCGGCCTTCGTGAGCCGCGCGGAGGGGAGCACCGCGAAGATGCCGAGGAAGACCGCAGGGACGCCGACGCCGGCGAGCACGCCCCCGAGTTGGCGCTTGGCCGTCAGCGCGGCCGGTTCGGTTCCGTAGAGAACGTCCGTCGTGGCGACGACGATGCCGAAGACGACGAAGAGCGCCCCGGCGAGAAACAGCACCAGCCCGAAGAGCAGTCGCCGGAGGCTCGCCCCCGTTTCTTTTCCCCTGTAAACCTCCGAGAGACTGGGCATAGGCCTAGTTCGAAGTCACCACACAAAACGATGCGTCAGACGGACGTACGACGGACACTCGAACGGAGACCAGAACCCGCCTTCCGAACGGGGAACACAGGCGCGACGGAGAGGGGCCGTCAGGGTGGACGGTGGCGAGCGACCGGGGAGAGGACGACGAGCGATAGAGCAGTAGGCGACGGACAGAGAGACCCGCGAGCGTCGCGTTCACGGGCCTTCGGGCGTGTCGAAGAGATTATTGTACGGGCTCGCTAACCGCCGGGTATGGCAGACGAGGAGGAATCCGAGGGCCCCGTCGTCGAATTAGGCGAGGAAACACCCGTCGAGGGCCAGCCGCTGGCGCGCGTCGCCGCGCGACTCACCTGGCCCCACGAGATGAGCCGGATCGTCGAACAGGAGGGCGACAGCGTCGTTCGGACGCCGTCCGGCCCCCAGACGCTCGCCGACGTCCTCAAAGCAGTCGACGAGACGTACTTCGACTCCCGACAGACGTTCGTCGACCGGGTCCACGACGTCATCGGCGATGGGCCCGTGCAGACCGAGTGAGTATCGGCCACGACGGTGTCCGTTCACGCACGCATTCGTAACGCCGCCTTCGAGTCGAGTTGGCTCCAGCGGTCGCTGTTCGTCGGTCTCGTCCTCTCGATACTCTGGAGTTCGTGGACGGTCCCGCCGTCGGATCTCACCGCACGCGTCGTCCGCGACGCCGTCGTGTTCCTCTTCGTGCCCATCGGTCTCGCGATCACGCACGGGCGGAACCTCGGATACAGGGTCGACCGGCGGGCGCTCCGCGACACGCTCGTTCTGGCGGCGTTCGTGCTTCCCTTCTACCTCGTCGGCGCGTCGCTGCCGAGCATCCGCGCGTACTACCCGATGTGGCAGACGACGACCGCGCTCGGGCAGTTCCTCCCGCACACAATCCAGCAACTGCTCGTCGTCGTCGCCGCCGAGACCTACTACCGCGGGTTGCTCTGTGTCGGCGTCAGCGACGATTTCGGGTTCAAGAGCGTCTTCATAAGTCCCGTCGTCTACGCCTTTCATCACGTCGGCAAGCCGCCGATCGAACTCCTGCTGTCGGGGCCGACAGACGTTCTCTTCGGCGCCGTCGATTACCACAGCCAGTCGCTGTTGCCGTCGATCGTCGCCCACGGCCTCGGCCTGACGCTGCTCGATTGGCTCGCACTGCACGACCCCGTGTTTCCGCCGCAGGACGTACTGGCGGCCTTGCGGTGGTTGCCAATCCCGTTGTGAGATGCGGGGAGACTGCCGCGCGAGGGCCCGAGAAAGCTGTGAAAGGGCATAGATTTTCCTCACGTCCCGTCGTATGACAACCCGATGACTCTACCGATAGATCCGGAAGCGATCGCTGCGTCAGATATCGGCGAAGAGCGCGCGACGCTGCAGATGGAACACGAAGACGCGATCGAACACGTTCGGGAGGCGTTCACCGACGCCGGCTTCGGGATCGCGACCGAATTCTCGGCCTCGGAGTTGCTCAACGAGAAGATCGACGCCGGACGCGACCCGTATCACGTTCTCGGGGCCTGCAACCCGTCGATGGCGAACCGCGCGCTCGACGCCAGCGACAACCGGATGGGTGGGCTGTTCCCGTGCAACGTCGTGGTCTGGCAGGAAGAACCGGGCGTCCAGACCGTCTATCACGTGAGTATTATGCGCATCGCTCGCCTGGTCGGGATGGCACCCGATAGCGAGGAGATGGCCGACATCATCGCCG
The DNA here is from genome assembly GCF_003665925.1 of Halobellus sp. Atlit-38R. Taxonomy (NCBI): domain Archaea; kingdom Methanobacteriati; phylum Methanobacteriota; class Halobacteria; order Halobacteriales; family Haloferacaceae; genus Halobellus; species Halobellus sp. Atlit-38R. Next base: position 91,581 of record NZ_QXIJ01000001.1, on the reverse strand, counting down.
ATACGGGTGAACTCGTCGACGAGGCGTTCGGGAACCTCGACACGGAGTGAGAACCGACAGTAGCGTTTGCAAACCGTCACGCGCCCGCTTGCACGCGGTCGTGCCATCGAGTGCGTGACGGCGCACGGAGGCCACGACTGGAGGGCGGTCAGGACCGGTCAGACGCGGGGCGTGGATCCCACGATCCGAGGCGCCGCATCGTCGCATCCATCTGTGAAAAGTGGGCGGTTTTCCTGTCACGATCTGACATAGCATACCAAAAGTCGGAAGTAACGTATAAGTATTTTCTGTCGCCCATATTTTGATTTGTCTCGAATATATTCACCCATTATATTTATAATCGTATTCTTATCTGCTATATTATTGTATTTTCTGTTTATTTCCGGCATCGGGCGCCAGTGCTGACGCGTGACGCGGACCGTCTGCTCGTCTCCAAGGGGAACTGTCCGTGCGTAGCGACAACCGACAGAATTAGCCCGCGGCCAGCCCCACCGTCGGGTATGATTCACAGCGACTGGGACGATTGGCTCCCGCGCGCCGTCGAATCGGCCGACCCGGAAACCGTCGCGATCTGGTATCTCGGCTGCAACGGCTTCATTCTGAAGGGCTCGGAGGGAACGACCGTCGCGATCGACCCGTATCTCGGCACGGGCGACCCGCCGCGGACCGTCCGGATGATTCCGGTGCCGTTCGCGCCCGAGGACGTCGCCGAGATGGACGCCGTCTTCGCTACGCACGAACACACCGACCACACGCACGGCCCGAGCCAGGCGCCGATCCTCGAAACCACCGGGGCATCGTTCTACGCGCCGGACGACTCGCTCGCGGTCGCCTTCGACGACGAGGCGTGGCTCGACGAGTACGACCTCACAGAAGAGCAATTCACCGAGGTCACCGAGGGCGACACCGTCGAGGTGGGCGAGTTCACCGTGCACGTCGAAATCTCTCACGACCCCGATTCGACGCATCCGGTCTCCTACGTGTTCGAGCACGACTCGGGGACGTTCTTCCACGGCGGCGACACCAAGCCGCACGACGACTTCGACGACGTCGGCGAGCGCTACGACATCGACCTGGGCGTGCTCGCGTTCGGCGCGATCGGGAATATCGACGACAAACAGACCGGCGAGCCGAAGCGCACGCGGTGGTACTCGACGGAGAACGAGGCCGTCGAGGCAGCCTCCGCCCTCCAGTTCGATCGGTTCCTCCCGAGCCACTGGGATATGTGGAAGGGGCTGACCGCCGATCCGAAGGTGCTCCACCACCACGCGCGGAGCTACGCGTACCCCGAATCGCTGGAGATTGCCGAGATCGGCGATCGGGTCGATCTCTGAGTCGCGGGCGAACGCGACCCGCCACTTCGTCGTAGCAACGTATCCCCGGTAAAAAGCGGACGGGACTCCCGCGAGCGGCAGCGAGCGGACGGTCGTCACGGAAGTGAGCGACGTGAGCGGACGTGACGGGATTCGAACCCGCGCTCTAGGGGTTAGGAACCCCTCGCCTTGGTCCACTGGGCCACACGTCCTACCGCAGGATAGCGTAGCCGTCGCTTAAACAGATACGGTTCCGAGAAAAACGCCGGGTGGGGGCAGCGCCTCAGTTCGCTTCGGTGGACGTGTCCGTCGACTTCGTGGTCTCGGCCTCGTCCGCCTCTTCGTCGTCCATCTGACTCAGTTCATCTTCGATCTCTTCACGGCCGCGCTTGAACTCGCCCATCGCCTGCCCCGTGGAGCGGGCGAGTTTGGGGATCTTGTTCGCGCCGAACAGCAGCACCAGTATGAGCAGGACGACGAGCACTTCCGGCCCACCCGGGAGCCCCGGGAACAGTGGGGTAACACTTACGGACATTGCTACCAGCACCTAACCCAGTCGTAATTATAGGCTTTTTGCTCGGCCACCCCCCTAAATTCAGGTAGGAACAGGAAATCACAGGTAGCGACAGCAACATTGAACCGGGATGCCTGCGCACTCCCGGTATGGTTTCAGTCGGCGATACTGCCCCTGACTTCACCGCACCGCTCGCAGACGGCGACATCGGTTCGTTCACCCTCTCAGAAGAACTCTCGGAGGGGCCGCTCGTACTCGCGTTCTTCCCCGCGTCGTTCACGAGCACCTGTACGACCGAGATGTGTACGTTCCGCGACCAGATGGCCAACTTCGAGGACGTCGGCGCCGCCGTCTACGGCATCAGCATCGACACGCCGTTCACGCTCAACGAGTTCCGCCGGCAGAACGAACTGAACTTCGCGCTCCTCAGCGACACGAACCGCGAGATCATCGACGCCTACGACGTCTCGATGGACTTCGCGGATCTCGGCGTCTACAACGTCGCAAAGCGCGCGGTCTTCGTCGTCGACGAAGACGGCTCGGTCACCTACGCCTGGGTGAGCGACGACCCCGGCGCCGAACCCGACTACGACGAGGTCGCCGCCGCCGCCGAAGAAGCGAGCGCCTGATAGTATCTACGCTCGCGGCTTACCGCCGAGCCCTACCCCCGGTGGCGGTGTCCAGCGGTAAGAGACGAGGGTAATCATTCTGAGTCGGCCGCGACACCCGAATCTGACACGTTCCCGATCGGCCTACCCGCAGGCTACTTTGCGCTCCCCGGAGAATATGCAGACGTATGGCTGAGTCTACCGAGAGCGTCGGTCACGAATACGACCCGGACGCAGACCACAATTTCCCGGACGAGCGGCTCAACGCTGTTCTCCCGCAGGTTCTCGACGATCCCGAGATTACGACGTATCTGCAAGCCCAGAACGTCAACGCGGTCACGCGCAAAGGATACAACGACCACGGCCCCAAACACATCGAGATCGTCCGCAACCGCGCGCTCAACCTCTATGACCTCCTGAAGGGCGGCGACGTGGCGTTCAACGGCGCGACCGATCAGGGCCTCGAGGAGGCCGACGAACCGGTGATCGTCGCGCTAGCGGCGACGCTGCACGACATCGGCCACGTCGTCCACCGCGACGAGCACGCGTACTATTCGATTCCGCTCGCCTCCGACGTCCTCGACCGCATCCTCCCGCAGTTCGAGTTCTACGACACGACCGACGTAGTCCGGATGAAGGCCGAAGTCCTGCACGCGATTCTGTGCCACCACACCGAAGAAGATCCGCTGACGACCGAAGCGGGCGTTATTCGCGTCGCCGACGCGCTGGATATGGAGCGCGGCCGGTCGCGCATCCCCTACGAGAAGGGCGGCCGGGGGATCAACACCCTCTCCAGCCAGGCGATCGAGAGCGTCTCGCTCCGTCCCGGCGACGGCAAGGCCGTCCTCGTCGAGATCGAGATGGTCAACGCTGCCGGCGTCTATCAGGTCGACAACCTCCTGAAAGCGAAACTCAGGGACTCGGGCCTCGAATCGCACATCCGCATCGTCGCGGTCAACACGAAAGCCGACGATCAGCTCGTCGAGCGGATCGAGCTGTAAGGCGACCGAATAGCGAGAGAGTACAGACGACCGACGACGCGCTCAGTCGTCTGCGGGTGTGACTTCTTCGAGGCCGGCGACGGTGAGTTCGCCACCGAGCGTCCGGTTCGGGTACGGGATGTTGATGCCCTCCTCGTCGAAGCGCCGTTTCACGGTCTGGACGTACTCCGCGCGAGTCTTGACGAAGTCGGCCCGACTCGGGTCGTCGATCCAGATTCGAGAGGTAAGCGTCACCGAGGAGTCGCCGAGTTCCGTCAGCCGCACCGTCGGCGCGGGATCGTCGAGAATGTCGTCGCGAGCGTCGGCTTCTTCGACGATGATCTCGGTCGCTCGCTCGACGTCGTCGTCGTAGCCGATTCCGAATGGGACCTGGAGGCGGAGTTTGTTTTTCGCGACGGGGTTCTTGATGACGCCGTCGGTCAGCGCCGAGTTCGGCACCGTCAGGAGTTCGTTGTCGAACGTCCGGACGCGCGAGACGCGGAAGCTGATGTCCTCGACGATACCGGAGTTGCCGTCCCATTCGATCCAGTCGCCGATCTTGAACGGCTTGTCGGTGTATATGAAGATGCCGGCGACGAAGTTCTTCAGGACGTCCTGCATCGCGAACCCGATCGCCAGCGTCGCCGCCGCGGCGATCGTCGCGAGCGACTGCAGGAAGTTGGGATAGCCCGCCGCCCCGAACGCCGCGGTGATGCCGACGAACCCGACGACGACGACGAGGAGTCGTCGCAGCGGCTTCTGGGCGTGTGTTTCGAGACCGCGCGAGTCCATCATCCGGTTCGCGAGCGGGAGTACGACGCTGCGCCCGACGAGATAGACGACGGCGAACACGCCGAGGAACGCCAGCGCCTGTCCGAGCAGGCCAGCGACCGTGTCCGGCAGTCCGAATCCAGCGAGGAAGCGACCGATAGAGTCGCTCAGGTCGACGCCCGACTGGAGCGTCGCCCCGCCGATCATCGGTAGAGAACTCCCGTGTTACCTCGTGTTTCGATTACCGTGGCATCGGTGCGCTCGGCCAACTCCGCGGCTAACTCCTCGACCGTCGTGCCGCCCTGAGCGGCTCGGAGGAACTTCACTTTGATGAGGTCCCGGTCTGCGAGTTGGTCGGATACTTCCTCGACGACGGGGTCGAGACCGCCCTTTCCGACCCAGACCGTGACGTCGAGGTCGTGTGCCTGCTTTCGCAACTCCTGTTCGTCCATACCGACTCGCTACGGCCGCACCCGGTTTGAAACTTAAGACTCACAAACAGTCCATACTATAGTAGCAGTTGCAACTGATTGCGCACCCGATCGCACGACAGCGTAATAAACGAGTGAGTGAAGACGTGCAAACGCTACTATCGGCACTCACGCGGGACGGGCCGTCGAAGCGGAGAGGCCCTTATACGGGTGATCGTACGTCCGCATAGATCTCTCGCCGGAGGGTACGGCGAGACTCTCCGAACAGTTACGATACGCCCTACTACTCGTCACCGTACGGATACCGCCTCGTCGCGCCGCATAAGAGACACCGGACGACGACGTGTCCCGACTGAAGCCGAACGCGCGCGGTCGACCCGGGTCGGAGATACGCGTCACACTCGTCGCAGGTGAACCGACGGAATCGGCGCGGGAGGCCCGAGCGGTTCCGCTCGGCGATGCGGCGCGCGAGACGGACGTACTCGCGTGCCAGTTCGACGTCTCCCCCGGCCGTCGCCTCCCGAGCGAGGTCGTGCAACCGTTCGATCCGTTCAGCCGGGATACCCATTACCGACGCGTCGTGACGAGCGGAAAAAGACGTTCCGAGTCAGCCGCGTGGACCCGGACAGTTGAGGGCCGTCTCATACTCTTGTAGTCACCGCACAATATTAGTTAGTGGAGCGCGAACGACACGTATGCGCATTGTATTTGCGACAGACCTCTCGGACGCGAACGAGGCAGCGATCCGCTCACGGACGTGCCTGGACTGCCTGGACAACATCGGCGTCACGGAGGTACACCTCGTGACCGTCGTTCCCGACAACGTCACGAGCGGGCTGCCGGGGATGGGTGCGGCCTCGGACGCCCGACAGGCGCTGCAGGCACAGCACGACGTATTCGAGTCCGCGGGCTTCGACGTCGAGACGCACGTGGCGCGCGGAACCCCATACCGACGCATCAACGGCTTCGCCGAGCGACTCAACGCGGATATGGTCGTCATCGGGTCGCGTGGTGAGAGTCCGCTCGAAAACCGCCTCGTCGGGAGCACGACGCGAAACGTCGCCCGGACGTCCGTCCGCCCGCTGCTGGTCGAACGCATCGCCCCGCCGGAGTCCGACAAGGCGGTCGTGAAAGAACACCTCTTCGAGCACGTCCTCTTTACGACGGACTTCTCGGAGAACGCCCAGAGGGCCTTCGAGTACCTCCCGAACCTGACGGGGGCGACGCAGGAGGTCGATCTGCTCCACGTGCAGCACGGCGACACGGAGATCAGCGACGCCCAAGAACGGCTCGACGAGCTCGCCGCCGAAGTCGAACGCGAGATGGGTATCGAGGCCGGGACCAACATCCGCAACGGCGACCCCGTCGAGGAGATCCTCGCCGAAGAAGAGCGCGTCGGCGCGACGACGACGCTGCTGGGGACGCGGGGGCAGAGTCGCCTCCGTCGCCTCCTGCTCGGGAGCGTCTCGGAGGCCGTCGTCGCTCGCGGCAACAACAACGTCCTCTTAGTCCCGCCGGCGGCGTCCCAGCGACGCTAAGCGAGACGTAGCCCTCGCTTTCGCTGGTCGTCGTCGATACGCGGCTCCCGTGACAATCGCTGTGACACCACGGCTCCACAGCCGACAGTATAAATGGACCCACCGCAAACGGCCACGCGACGTGGCTCTCCGCGCGCTCAACTACCTCGAACTCGAATCTCGGCTGGCACGAAGCGGCATCGGGACCGCCGCTGATCAACAGCGCGCCGCACTCGAACGCACCGACGTCGAGGTCGTGACCTCGCCGTGGCGCGGCGGCGACCCCCTCTCGGGGGTCCGATCGCTCGCGACCGGCAGCGGCTTCTTCGAGGACTTCGACGTCGCCCACTGCAACCTCGTCGGTCCCGGATCGCTCGCCGTCGCGCGATACGCCAACCGGAACGACGTCCCGCTTATCCTCCACACGCACGTGACGCGCGAGGACTTCGCCGAGTCGTTTCGGGGATCGACGACGATCGCCCCCGCGCTCGGCCGGTATCTGAAGTGGTTCTACTCGCAGGCGGATCTGGTCCTCTGTCCCTCCCAGTACACGAAGCGCGTCCTCGAATCGTACCCCGTCGACGCCCCGATCCGCCCGATGACGAACGGCGTCGACGTCGACGCGCTGGAGGGCTTCGAGACCCTCCGCGAGGAGTACCGCGACCGCTACGACCTCGGAGGGACGGTCGTCTTCCTCGTCGGCAACGTCTTCGAGCGGAAAGGACTGACGACGTTCTGTCGCGTCGCCGAGTCGACGCCGTACGACTTCGCGTGGTTCGGTCCGTACGACACCGGACCGCACGCCTCGAAAGCTGTCCGGCAATGGACGACGAATCCACCCGAAAACGTCACGTTCACCGGCTGGATCGACGACATCCGCGGCGCCTACGGCGCCGGCGACGTCTATCTGTTCCCGACGAAGAACGAGAACCAGGGCATCGCCGTCCTTGAAGCGATGGCCTGCGGGAAGGCGGTCGTGCTCCGGGACATCCCGGTCTTCGAGGAGTTCTACACCGACGGGCACGACTGCATCAAATGCGAGACCGAAGCCGAGTTCCGCGAGGCCGTCGAGCGACTCGCCGAGGACGAACAGCTCCGGCGACGACTCGGTGAGAACGCCCGCGAGACGGCGATGGAACACAGCCTCGACCGCGTCGGCGACCGGCTCGCCGCGACGTATCGCGAGGTCCGCGACGCGAAACGCGCGGGGCGATCGATCGACCTCGACGACGAGTGACGGGTCCCGCCCGTGTCCGATTCGCAACTGATTAAGCCCGCGTCCGTGAATCGCCGCCGATGCATCCCGTTTCGGTCGCCGCCTTCACCGACACCTATCTCCCGACGGTGAACGGCGTCTCCTACACGATCCAGACGTGGCGCGACCGCTGGCGGGACCGCGGCGGGACGATGAACGTCGTCTACCCCGGAAGCGACGAGTACGACCCCGACGACGGCGAATACCCGGTCGGGAGCCTCCCGTTTCCGATGTACGAGGGCTTCCGGTTGGGGACGCCACGGATCCCCACGGCCGCCGCGGACGTCGACGTCGTACACGCACATACACCCTTCGCGGTCGGTCTCGGCGGCGTCCGACTCGCTCGCCGCGAGGACCTCCCGCTCGTCACCTCGTACCACACGCCGACCGCAGAGTACGCGGACTATCTCACGTCTCGGCCGCGCGTCGAGCGCGGTATCGAACGCATCGCCGAGCGCTACGAGCGCTGGTTCCTCTCCCGCTCGGACGCGATTGTCTGCCCCAGTGAAGACGCCAAAGAGCGCGCGGTCGGGAACGTCTCGGTCGACACGCCGGCGGTCGTGCTCTCGAACGGCGTCGACGTCGAGTTCTTCTCGCCGACCGACCCCGAGCCGTTCCGCACGCGCTACGACCTCCCGTCCGGCCCGCTCGTCGGCTACACCGGCCGTCACGGCTACGAGAAGAACCTCTCGGAGTTTCTGCGAGCCGCCGAGGGCGTGGACGCGACGGTCGTTCTCGGCGGCGACGGGCCGGCACGCGACGATCTGGAGGCGCTGGCCGACGACCTCGGTCTCGATGCGCGCTTTCTTGGCTTTCTCCCGCGCGAGGAACTCCCCGCGTTCTACTCCGCGCTCGACGCGTTCGTCTTCCCGAGCCCCGTGGAGACCCAGGGGCTCGTCGCGCTGGAGGCGAACGCCTGCGGGACGCCCGTCGTCGCTGTCGACGCCGGGGCACTCTCGAACACCGTCGAAGACGGCGTCACGGGTTATCACTACGCACACGATGACGTCGACGGCTGTCGCGACACGATCCGGCGCGTGCTCGACGAGCGCGCGACGCTCGCGGAGTCCTGTCTCGCACAGCGCGAGGAACTGAGCGTCGAGCACGCGGTCGATAAACTGGCGTCGCTCTACGAGCGCGTCATCGAGAAAAAACGGACGTAACGGGCGTCGCAGCCACCGACCACAGCAGAGGCCTTCAGTCGTCGAGGTCTTCGACGGCCTGTGCGATCCGCTGGAGCTGTCGGGTCGCATCGCGGACTTCGTCGCGGAGCTGACGGACCTCGCGGACGAGTTCCTCGTTGCCAGCGGACTCTTCCTCGCGGCCGCCCATCCCGCCGGGGCCGCCGCCCATTCCACCGGGGCCGCCGCCCATCCCGCCGGGACCGCCACCGCCCATCATCCCGCTCATCATTTGTGCGAAGGGGTTGCCACCGGCGCCACCGGGACCGCCGCCGCCCATCATCTCTTCGGGCTCGGGGCGGTCGCCTTCCTCTCGCTCCTCGGCTCGTCGCTCGCGAATCTCCTCGACGCGCTCGCGGAAGGATTTCTCCTCGGAGTCAGCGTCGGCGTCCGGCGATTCGTCTGCGTCGTTCTCAGCGGCGTGATCGTCTGATTCGTCCGACATACCTGCGCGTACACCCTCGGCCCGCAAATGACTGTTGGTCGGAGCCGAAGACGCGAAACCGGGGTCGGTTCAGTACCCGGCTCAGGACGACGTCTCGATCCGACAGAATGCCTGCTGCGGTAGAACGTCCGGTTCGAGAAGGCTCGAAAGCAGTCGACCGATTACGCCAGCGCCGAGTCTTCCTCTTCGCCGTTCGGCTTCGACATCTGCTCGATGACGTCGTGGAGCGTCACGTCGTTGATGAGGATGACGTCGCCGACGGCGCGGACCCATCGATACGGGAGGATGACGCCTTTCTGTCCGCCGACGACGCCGGCGAATAGTTCGTCGTTCAGTTGAGTGAGCGCGAGTCCGGTGACGGCCTGCCGCTCGGTGAGGTCGATTCGGACGTCCGCGACTTCGCCGACGAAGACGCCTTCGTTCGAGTACACCTCGCGGCCGACGAGCGTCGTGATCTTCTCGGGTGTCTCGTCCATATGCCGCTGATCGGGAGCGTTCGTCTTAATTGTTCGCAGCGAGCCTCGCTCGGAGCCCTCGAAACGGCGGAAGCCGGCAGACGAGCGTCAGACGCCCGGTCCGCGAAACACCCATTTGCGGTGGCCCTGGTACGTCACCCGTCCTCGAACTCGTCGTCGGTCACGCGGACGACGACCGTCTCCGAGACTGGCCGGAGGTCGTAGGACGGGAGGGTGCCGTCCGGTCGGCGGGTGACGTACATCGGTTCGACGAGACGCCCGTCCTCAACGCCGTAGATGGCCACCCGCTCGCCGGTGTCTTCGGGCCGGACGTCGCCGTCGCGGACCGCCGCCGCGAGCGACCGACTCAGCCACTCGTCGCTCGAAACGCTCGGCTCACGGACGATCGCGAGGTCGACGAACCGGACGAGATACCAGTTCAGGTCGTTGCACAGCGACACCGCGGCGCCGAGGCTCACCGTATCGACGGCCAGCGAGTTCTCGAAGGGGGCGTAGCGCTCGTACGTCGAGAGCGCCTCGCGGGCCGTCTCCCGGGAGAGCAGTTCGTACTGGACGTCGACGTTCGGCGAGCCGACGAAGCAGACCCGCGTCACGGCTGTCGTGGGCGGCGACCGCCGGATCGCTTGCGGGCCGGTGCGAAGACGGAGTGCGACGACGTGTGAATCATTGGATCGGGGCCGCGCGACGGCGCGGCGTACGGTCCGGCGGTTTCGAATGTGGTCATAAATCGGTTCCGGTGCGAGGCGTCACAGGGCGAGGTGATAGGGACTATCGTACGTCCGCATAGATTTCTCGCCGGACCGTCCGGCGAGAATCTCCGAACAGTTACGATAATCCCTATGAAAGCGAACAGCCGAAAAGAGCGTCGGGAGGACGTGGGGGACGTGCCGTCAGCAGTGGCGCGGAGGAGTGCAGTCGTGCGACGTGTTTACAGCGCGAGCGACGCCGATCCTCACCGACTCTCGACGTCGTCGAGCCACGAGGTCGCACACGACTCGTCACAGAACGAGAGCAGTCGACGCTCGCGCGTCAGTTTCGAGCCAGCGGTGGCCGTCCGTTCGCGGTCGAGTTCGACCTGATAGTGCGGACCGCAGAGTTCGACTGGCTCACCGCAGGTCGGGCACGCTTCGGTGGTGGTGTCCCACTCGCTACGCGGGACCACCTGCCGCACGGTCCACTCGGGATCGCCGGACGACGGGGAGGGACGGCACGTCTTTGACATCGACCGTACGTACGGTCTGGAAGTATGTAAATGCATTTTAACCCGGTCTTTCACACGGAAATCTTACTGTGCGTAACTTTCACGCACAAACAGGTATACGTTCACACAATTTCGGGTGACGGACGTTCACAGGGAGACGATCTCCGCGTTCCGCCCCGCCTCGCGTGCGATGTCGAGAAGCCCATCGGGTTCGGCGGCGACGACGTCCGAGAGCGTCGCGTTCGTCTCCGGATGAGAGGGAGCGATCCGGTCACAGCCGACCGGGAGCGTCGCGTCCGTGTACGTCCCGAGATCCTGCGCTTCGGCCACGATGTCCGGCTTGTCGACGGTGAGAAGCGGTCTGTGGACTGGGATCGAAACCGCCGCGTCCGTCGCGGCGAGATTCGCTCCGGTCTGACTGGATTTCTGCCCCAGCGCCTCGCCCGTCGCGATGCTGTGTGCGTCGTCGCGTTCGGCGACTGCTTCCGCCGCGACGAGCATCGCGCGCCGGAGCGACAGCATCCGAGTGTTGTCGGTGGTCTCGACGACGCGCTCGACGAACGGGCCGCCGTCGACGATCCGCGGACGGATGTCGGCACGCGGGGCGCGTGCGGCGAGCGTCTCGGTCACTTCGAGGGCCCGCGCGCGGTGGTCGGAGCCGCCGTAGTCGCCGAGGTCGACGTAGACGGGAATCGCGACGACGCCGCGACGGAGGAGCCGCCACATCGCCACCGGCGAGTCGAGGCCGCCGCTGACGAGGACGACGGCGCGACCCTGCGTGCCGACCGGGAGGCCGCCGGGGCCGTCGAACCGTCGCGCCGAGACGAACGCCTCGGTCTTCCGCGCCTCGATCCGGTAGGTCCGGTCCGGATTGTCGAGGTCGACGGGACTACCCGTTTCCTCGCCGACGATGCGTCCGGCTTCGACCTTGATATCACGGGTCGAGAAGTCGTGGGCGTCTGCTGGCCCGATCCGGTCGCCGTCGACCGCGTACGACTCCGCGGCCGTCTGCGAACTGGCCGCAGCGAGCCGTCGGGTAGCGTCGCGGATCAGGTCGAGTCGGGGAGTGATGGCGACGGCAGGGCGGGCGAACGCGACGCCGGGCAGCGTCGCAGCGACCCGCGCGGCTGCCGTCGGCTGGTCTGTGCGGACGACGACGCGCGACCACGGACGTTCGACCGTCGCGTCAATTTCCGCTGCGGCGAACGCGGCCGCGAGGTCGGCGGCGACCCGCTCGGCCATCTTCGCGCGGACCGCGCTGCTCTTCGCGCCGAAGTCGCCGTGACCGACTAGCACGACGTTCGTCGGGTCGGTCGCGTCCGGGGAGTTCGTTCCGCTCACACACTATATTTTGCGTCAGCGGGTTTCAGAACGTCGAAACGCGTCGTGGGTTGGTACGGTGGGAGTCCTCAGAACGTCGACAGCTCACCGTCGATCACGCGCCGGGTGACGTCGGTGACGTTCGCCAGTCGGTCGTCGATGAGGTCACGGATCTCCGGTTCGATCTCGTCGAGTTCGACGCCTTCCTCGGTGACGATCTTCGCGTCGGCGACGTGGGGCTGGTCGATCGGGCGACCGATCTGTGAGAGGAGTCGGACCTGGAGGTCGCGGATGCCGTGGACGTCGTCGACGACGGTCTCGGCGATGTCCGTCGAGAGGAGGTTGTAGATCTTCCCGATGTGGTTGACGGGGTTCTTCCCGGAGGTCGCCTCCATACTCATCGGTCGGTTGGGCGTGATGAGTCCGTTGGCGCGGTTGCCACGGCCGACCGAGCCGTCGTCGCCCATTTCGGCGCTGGTTCCGGTGACGGTGAGGTAGATCGATCCCTCGGCGTAGTCGTCGGCGGTGTTGACGTCGACGTGGACCTCGCGGTCGGTCAGCCCGCGAGCGACCCCGCCGACGAACTCCCGGACGCGCTCGACGGCGTCGTCGTAGTCGTCGAGATCCTCGACGTAGGCGTCGACCATCGCCGCGGCGACGGTGATGTCGATGTGATCGCCCTCGCGCTTTCCCATCACCTTCACGTCGGGGCCGAGTTCGGGATGTTCGTCGGCGTACGCGCCGTTGAGCTCCCGCTCGACGGTCAGGACGATCTCCTCGGTTTCGGTGAGCGGCGCGTGGCCGACGCCGAAGGAGGTGTCGTTCGACATCGGGACTTCCGCGCCGTCCTCACCGAAGACGTCCTGGAGATCGCCGGAGCCTTCGCCGAGCCGCGTGTCGATGACGACGTCGGTGCCGACTTCCAGTTCGGGGATGTTCTCGTTCAGGTAGTCGCGGGCCGCGGCGATCGCCGCTGCGTCGACGGGGAGCCGCTGGCCGCCGTACGTCTTGGTCGCGCGGCCGACGATGAGAACGTAGATGGGTTCGACGATCTCGCCGCCGCCGTACTGGGGGGCGGACTCGCCGGCGACGAGTTGAGTCTCGTCGGTGTTGTAGTGGAGGACTTTGCCAACACGGTCCAGATAGAGTTGCGAGAGCGCACGGGAGACGCTCTCTGCAATGCCGTCGCAGATCGAATCCGGGTGGCCGATACCCTTCCGCTCGACGATTTCGACCTCCTGGTCCTCGACTGCAGTTCGGTCTGCAGCCTCGATAGCGATGTTCCGTTCGGTCATTACCCGTGGCTACTTCCCGGGCGGTTCTATAACTTGCGGAAAAGATCCGCTGGAATAATATTACTACCAGATATTTACTCGGCGTCGGATTCGAGTAGCATACCGAGATACGAGGTCCTGATCTGATCCGTCGGGTCGAGACCTAACGTCCGAAGGACGTCGAAGGCGCCCTCTCGGACGTTCGCGACGTCGTCGCTCGCTTCCGCTTCGGCTTCGACTTCGACGAACTCGCCGAGGCCGGCGACCTGATCGAGCGTGACGGTGTAGCCGTCGAGTTCGTAGAAGGTCCGGTGCTTTTCGACGACTGCTGCTGGCTCGAACCCGAGACCGTCGAAGATCGCTTCGGCGGTGTCGCCGTCGTCGACGCCGGTCTCGTGCTCCTCGCGGGTCTTCGAGTCGGCGTCGACGAGCGGACCCTTGTACGTCAGTTTGGTCGTCGCTGCACCCTGGTCCGCCTGCGCGGGGTCGTCGTCCGAGCGTCTGTCCAGTTCGCCCTCGACGTCAGACTCCCGCGTCTCGCGGCGGAGACGGAGCGCCTCGTCCGTCTCGGCGAAGTCGCGATGCGGTGCGTCGTAGTAGGTGTCGACCTGCGTGACTCGCTCGACGAACACTGCGTCCGCCTCGACGAGCGCCGGACGGATGGCGTCGTGTGCGGCGCGCAGTTTGACCTCGACCTCGAACATACCAGTCGGTCGGTCTCTCCGGAGAAAAACGGTCGGAATCGACCGTACGTAGTACCGGGGGACCGACAGTAAACATAGTTATTTATCATTATAGAACCCCTACGTTTGGACGGGATCATACTATGAGCAGTGAAACCGCAGAGCCTCCCGTTGACGCGATAGACGAGGATGTAGACGGTATCGAATCGTTCGGGATTCCGATCACCGCTCGCGTCGTCCTCGGTGCGATGGCAGGGGGACTGTTAGGAACGGTGGCGATGCTCCCCGTTCTCGTCGGTATTCCGGAGCTTCTAGGGCTATTCCGAACCGCACCAGTGACGCAATTTGCTGGACTAGCTTCGTTTTTCGGACTCGAACCGACGATCTACCTCGGCATCGTGCTGTTCGCCTTCGGCGGCACGGTCGCGCTCCCGCTGACGTTCCTCGTCGTCGGCGCGTTCCTCCCGCCGGAGTCGCCGCGTTACCTCCGCGGCGCGACGTTCGCGACGGCGTTCTGGTTCGGATTCGTACCGGCCTTCTGGCCCGACGTGGGGCTCTTGACGTCGTCGGCGTTCCTCGTCTTCTCGCTCCTCGGACACTGGATCTACGGCCTCACTCTCGGATTCGTTCTGAGCCGTGTGGTCGGGATCCCACAGCACGACGTGTGAGTGCGCCGCACTCACCTCCCTCTCTACATTGTTTGTTCCCGGCGAGGCATCCTGTTTGGTCACGGCGTAGCGTCCAGCGCAGTGTCTCGAGACTGTCGATTTGCGAGCGGAGCGTCCGAGCGGCCTCGTCGCCGTCGCTGACGCCAGCATCTGCGTAGCGGCCCACGAGCATCCCGGCAAACGGCCGCTGCGTCGGTGTTCTCTCCCCGAGTCGAAACGTGATTCTTAAGGGTCGCACGGGAGATGATCAGCGTATGAGTGACGAACAGCAGGCGGACGCCGCCGAATCGCAGGCAGACGCCGAGGACGACGTCGCCGAGGACGCTATCCAGGACGGCGACTTCGTCCGTCTCGCCTACACGCTCCGGACGACAGACGACGGTCGCGTCGTCGACACGACCGACCAGGAAACGGCCGAAGAAGCCGAAATCGACACCGACGAGTACGAGTTCGAGCCGCGCGTGATCGTCGTCGGCGCCGGACACGTCTTCGAAAGCGTCGACGAGGCGCTCATCGGCGCGGAGGTCGGTGACACCGGTACCGTCGACATCGCCGCCGCCGAGGCCTTCGGCGAGTACGACGACGACGAGGTCCGCACGGTCAGCGCCAACAAAATCGACGAGGAGAGCCGCTATCCCGGCGCACAGGTCCAGATCGACGGCGATCAGGGCCAGATCGTGACGATCGTCAGTGGCCGCGCTCGCGTCGACTTCAACCACCCGCTCGCGGGCGAGGACCTCGAATACGACTACGAGATCCTCGACGTCGTCGACGACCGCGAGGAACAGGCCGCCAGTATGCTGGAGATGTACCTCCAGGAGGCCCCCGAGGTCTGGATCGAGACCGACACCGTCGAAGAAGAGCAGGTCGTCGAGTCCGACGAGGACGACGAAGACGCCGAGCCCGAGACGGAGACCGTCGAAGTCGAGAAGGAGACGCTGTACATCGAAGCCACGCCGCAGATGACGATGAACCAGCAGTGGCTCTTCTCGAAGCAGCAGATCGCACAGGACGTGATGGACCGACTCGATCTCGACCGGGTCATCGTCCAGGAGACCATCGACGGGATGGGCGGAATGATGGGCGGTCTCGGCGGAATGATGGGCGGCGCAGGCGGCGCGGCCCCCGAAGACATCGAGGAAGCTATCGAGGACGTCGACGTCGACGCCGACGAACTCGCCGACGAACTCGACGCCGACCTCGAAGAGTAACGCACCCGAAAGCCGGTTTCGCGGCTCGAAGATCGATCGGGTGGTCGACCCCATACGACCCCCGCTACGTGATGCACACCAATGCCAGACGAATCTACGAGCACTGACCTCTCGAACGCCGGACTCGCTACCGACGATCTGCGGGTCGCGGTCGTCGCCGCGGCGTGTACGATCGGACTGACGCTCGGGCTCAGGTACGGCCTCGGCCGCGAGATCGCGTTCGTCTGGCGGCTGCTTCCGCTCGGTCCGTACTTTCTCTCGCTGTTCACGAAGCGGCTGCAGCTCGGCGGTCTCGACACCGCGCGGAACTGGTCGCTCCTGACGGTCGCAGTCACGCTCGGCGCGTTCGTCTACTTCGGCGTCGTCGTCTGAGGGGCCCCACGCTCGCGTCGATCGGTGAGAACGAGCAGTCAAAAATACCGGCCAGCGACGGCGGACTATGCGATGTCGCGGCTCGTGTCGACGGTGACGCGCTCGCCCAAGCGGAGTTTGATCGTCTCCTCGGGCGGGTGTCCGCCGCGGAACTTCGGAACGGCGAGTCGGTTCTCGATCTCGGAGCCGTCGATCTTCGTCCGGAGGTCGAACACGACGTCGGCCATATGCTTCGTGTAGCTCCGGTTCCGCGGTTCGGTCTCCTGTTTCATCCCGTGGACGATCGCCAGCCCGCCGGTGTTGACCATATGCGTCTGGAGTTCGTTCAGGAACTGGCGGTACCGCGCCGGCTCGGTCTCCTCTAACGCGTCGACGACGTCGATGACGAGGTTCGCGCCCTCGGGGAGGTCGCGAACGAATCGGTTCGCCGTGTCCAGCGGCGCATTACCGCCGACGTCTCTGACTGTCGGGTCGCCGACGTGTCCGGGCGCACGGTCGATCGCGTCGCGGATCGCCTGATCCGAGCGGATCGTCGTGAGATACAGCGTCGCCCGTACTGCCGTCAGTTCGTAGAGAAACAGCTCCGACTGGCTGGCGGGGTCCGCGGCGAGAAGCACGATGCTCCCCGGCGGGATCCCGCCGTCGAGCTGGCGATCGAGGACGCTGACGCCAGTCGAGAGTCTCCCTGCCACGACGGGGCGTTCGCGGGCGGGCGGCTTAGCTTTTTGGTCGGTCGCGGACTGCCTGTGCGAGGTCGTCGTACGCTCGTCTGACGGGGGGCGCAGCGAGCGGGTCGGCCGCAGGCGGGACCGTTGTGAGAACCGGACAGCCGAGCAAGTCGTCGACGCCGGGCGGCGCAAGCCGTGCCCGCGTAAGGACGCCACCGACGACCGGCGTGCCGACCGCGCGCGCCATCGCAGCCGTCTTCGCCGCGTCACGGAGCGCGGCGACGCAGGGCGTCGCGACGAGGAGGACGGCGTCGGCGACGCGCAGCGGGACGGTCGCATCCGGGCCGGCACCGGCCGGACAGTCGACGAGGACGGAGGCATCGTCGTCGCTGTCGACGAGCCGTCGTAGCCGTCCGCCGACGCCGTCGGGTGCGTCTTGCGGAGCAGGGAGGATCCGTGTTTCAGAACTGGGCGACGCCGGATCCGGATGGCCGAAGCCCCCGGGCGAAGGGTCTCGCGGGACGCCCGCGAGCGCGTGAAGGTTCGGCAGGTCGCAGTCGGCATCCACAGCGAGCGTCGGCCCGTCGACCGCTCGCGCCAGTCCCAACGTGGTCGTCGTCTTGCCGCTGCCTCCCTTCCCTCCGGCGATGGCGAGCATACCGTCGCTGGTCCCGTCTCGGTACTTGAACGCTCGGACCCAGATGAAGACGGATCGAAAACAGCCGACTCGCCGAGTTAGTCGTGACAGCAGCCGCCGGCCTCGCCACCGAAGTCGATCGCCAATGGGTCGGAGATCGCCTCGTTGATCGACTGCAAGCGCTCTTGGAGTTCCTCTTGGGCTTCCAGATAGGCGGCCATCTTCGGCATCGAGTGAAGCTCCTGCTGGGCGGACTGGACCTTCTGGAGTGCCGCTTCGCTCGCGTCTCCAGTCTGACGGGCCTGCATATACTGCTCGCGGAGCTCCTGGAACGTCGCGATCTGCGCTTGGACGTCGTCGTCGTTCTCGACGGCCGCTTTCGTTTCCTCGAACGCCTCGTACTCTGGCGTCGCCGCGATGGCTTCGCCGAGGTCGCTGCCGAGTTCTTCGAGTCGGTCTGTCTGGACGCTCATCGACGTACGTTCGGACGCGATGCGTTTCAAGGTGCCGGACCCAGAGAATCTCGGAGACGCTGGCCACCCACTGAGCCGCACTCTCACGGTCGTTCGCCCGGTTCTCGGAACCGCCGACGTTATCAGCGTCGACCGGCTACGGCGTTGCAATGAGTCAGGACGGCGCCACGGAGGGTGATCTCCGAAACACCGGGATGTCGCTGAAGCACGACCGGGAGTGGGACTACGAACTCGACCGCATCGTCGAAGCCATCGAAGAACGTGACGCGACGAAAGTCGGCCTGCAGTTCCCCGAGGGGCTGAAGCGCCGCGGGCCGGCCGTCGCCGACGACCTCCGAGAGCTGTGCGACGACGACGTGACGTTTATGCTGTCGGGACAGCCCTGCTACGGCGCGTGTGACCTCGACACCTACCTGATGCGGCGGACCGACGTGTTCGTGCACTTCGGCCACTCGCCGATGAAGGAATCGGACAACATCATCTACGTGCCGCTGTTCTCGAACGTCGATCCGTTCCCGATCCTCGAAGAGGCCGTCGACGAGTTGCCCGAGGAGGAGGTCGGCCTCGTGACGACGGCGCAGCACATGAATCGCTTCGAGGAGATGGTCGAGTGGCTCGAAGAGCGCGGCTACGACGTCCACACCCGCCGCGGCGACGACCGCCTGACCTACGAGGGGCAGGTCCTCGGCTGCAACTACGCCTCGGCCGACATCGACGCCGATCAGGTGCTCTACGTCGGCGGCGGGAAGTTCCACCCGCTCGGCCTCGCGATGGAGCACCCCGAAAAGAAGGTACTCATCGCAGATCCCGTCAACAACGTCGTCACCGTCGCGGACACGGAGAAGTTTATGAAACAGCGGTACGGCGCGGTCCACCGGGCGATGGACGCCGAGAAGTGGGGCGTGATCTTCTGTACGAAGATCGGCCAGGGCCGGATGGAGATCGCAGAGTCCATCATCGAGGACAACGACGACGCCTACCTCATCACGATGGACGAAGTGACGCCGGACAGGCTCAGGAACTTCGATATGGACGCGTTCGTCAACACGGGTTGTCCCCGCATCACGACCGACGACGGGCCGCGGTTCCACAAGCCGATGCTGACGCCCCAGGAGTACCGGATCGCCGTCGGCGACGAGCCGCTCGATTCGCTCTCGTTCGACACCTTCCACGGTACCTGGTAAGCTGCTCGACGGTACCGACCGGCGCGTGTGGTCTCCGCGGCGCGTCCCGCTCCCGCGTCGTGTTCTGCCGCTATGGCGTGTTTTGCTTCCGGCAATCGCACCGCGAGCGTGCCGTTCCTGTTACTCGTCGTCGCCGACGGAGTCGCCACTAGCAGCGACCGCGTTTTCGACGTACGCAACCGCTCGTTCGGCGGTCTCGACCGCTTCGACGTGAGCTGCGTCGTGCGTGCCGATGCCGGCCGTCGGCCGCTCGTAGACCGCAGCGTAGCCGAGTTCCGAGAGCGTCCCCCCGCTACCGTCGACCGCGACGACGGCGTCGCCGTTCATCACGACGAGTGCGTTGCGCGCGTGTCCGAGGCCCGTCGCGATCACCTCGTCGACGAACGAGTTGGCATCGGCGCGGTCGTCTGTCGGGAGGATCCCGATCGTGTGCCCGTCGGCCTCGGCGGCGCCGCGGCAGACGGCCTCCATCACGCCGCCGAGACCACCGCAGACGACGGTGTGACCCCGCTGTGCGATGTGTCGGCCCAGGTTCGTCGCCACTTCGGCCGTGTCGTCGTCGATCGTGCTGCCGCCGATGACGCTGATTCGCATAGCGGTCGCTCGGCGGGGATCGTGGAAGAACTTTCGTCTACGGGCGGACCTCGATAGATTCGATGTCGGCCACCGGGGACAGCGAATCGAGGTCGTCCGCCGGGCCACACCCGCTTCGGCGCTGCATCCGGAGCGGGAGCACCCGGTCGTCGCCGACGACGGGGCTCTGCGTCTCGACGATGTACGCCTCGTGTCGATTGTCGTGTGAGCACGGGACGAGACGCAGAACCCGTCGGTCGACGATCCCGTCGATGTCGACGTCTTTCTGCCGCGCGTCGATGGTCTCCTCGGTCACTGCGGCCACGCGGGTCGCGATCGGCGACGCGAACTCCACGCTGCCGACGGTGACTGTGTCCGTGTCCAGGGTGATCGCCACCTCGTCGCCCTCGCTCGCGCGTTCGATCTGCTCGAAGAGTTCGGCGGTCATCGGAGCCAGCTATGGAGGGAGCGCTCAAGAACCCTCCTACCGGACGCCGCGTACGGTTACTCCGCGTCGCGAATCGGGGACCCGTCCGCGCGCTTCGGTCCCTCGGAGTCGTACACGACGACGCCCTCGGCGTCGACGGCGGCGTAGTTGTCGCGGACGCCGATCGCCTCCTCCAGTTCGCGGACCGCGCGCTCTTTGAGCGCCGCCGCCAACTCCTCCGCGTCCGCGCGGGAGATGTCACGACCCAGCCCTTCGCACTCGTGGGCGCGGACCATCCCAGCCTCGTCGACGGCCTCGCCCATCGGCTGGCTCGTCCCGCCGAGCGCGACGCTGAACGGGTAGGTCTGACAGATGAGCGGGCGGTCCTCGTGGACACGACAGGCTCCGAGGCCGGCTTTCTCACCTCCGTCGTCGTTCTCTTCGTAGAACACGCAGTCGCCGCAGGCGTCCGTCTGGATCGCCCACTCGAACGTCTCGCCGTGGGGGCCGTCCTCGCCCTCGGTGATCCCGTACGGCATCGGGCGGGCGACGTCGCGCCAGTCGTCGGATTCTGCGGCGTCGCCATCCGAACCGTCGTCGGCATCCGACCCGTCCTCCGAATCGCCGTCGCTCTGCTCGTCACCGGCCCCGCTCTCGGCCGCTTGCAGCGCCCGCACCTCGTCGGGGAACACCGTCGCGGTGTGGGGCTCTCTGGTCTCGGAATCTGCGCTCTCGTGGCCCGTACAGCACGCGCCACAGCGCGTGCACTCGAAGCCGATAGACTCGATCGCGTCCGCCAGTTCCGACACCGACAGGTCGCGAGCGCGGGCGAGTTCGGTCTCCAGCGTCGGCGCGTCGCTCACGGCTTCTCTCACAGCGGCGCGGACAAAATCTTCTCGGTCAGCAACAACCGCTCCGACGTCGACCCGTCAGCGCGCTTCGACGGTCTCGGCCGTTCGGTCGAACACGACAGAGTTCTCCACGTCCAGTTTATCGAGGTGGGCGACGACGGTCGCCCGTGCGAGGTCGCGGACGCCCGTGAGGTCAGCGTCGTAGGCGGCGTCGAGCACCGCATCGACGCTCGCGGCTCCCGATCGGACGGCATCGAGGACCCGCTGTTCGCGGTCGAGCCGGTGCCGAAGCAAGCGTTCACAGGTGGCCCGCGTGTCCGCAATGGCGGGGCCGTGTCCGGGGTACAACTGCGATGGATTCCGGGCGTAGAGCCGCCGGAGTGCGACGAGGTACGCGCGGACGTCTCCCTCGGGCGCGGCGACGGCGACGCTCCCCTCGGCGACGGCGATGTCGCCACAGAGCGTCCCGCTCGCAGTCTCGAAGGCGACGTGGTCGGGCGCGTGCCCCGGCACGTCGATCACGGAGACGCCGTCGCCGACTGGCAGTTCGCTCCCCTCTACGAACGTCCGGTCGGGCCGGATCCCTGCGGCTCGCGTGAAGCGGTCCTCGCGGCCGCGACGACACCAGACGGTCGCGCCCGTCTCGGCGGCGTACGATTCGATACCCCCGACGTGGTCGGGGTGTGCGTGCGTGACGGCGATGTGGTCGACGGTGGCGTCGCCGACCGCGACGTCGAGGTCGTCAGTCCGGGCGGGCGGATCGACGAGCAGTGCGGAATCGTCGCCGACGAGGTACGCGTTCGTCGAGCCAGTCGGCACGCGGCCGTCGACCGGGACGGAGATGCGGCGAACGGGGGCGTCGCGTTGGCGGGCCGAAGTCACGACCCGAGGTACTGGCCGTCGGAAGAAAACGCTACCGTCACGGCTCCCGTAGTGAGTGAGCGGCGTGTAGAAGAAAACGGGAAGCGACGGAGGACGGGTCGCCGAAAGCCGTCAGGTGTTGAGGTAGTAGACCTGCTTTCGGGCGTCTTTGAAGCTGTATCGGGAGCCGACGAGGTCGGCGTCTTCCAGACGGTTGAGCGCGTAGCGGACGGTCCGGTCCGGAAGGAGCGATTCTTCGGCGAGTTGTCCCTGCGAGAGCGGCGCGTCGCCTTCGAGAACCTTGGCGACGAGTTTCGCGCTCGGCGGCAGCTCCCGGAGCCGGTCGCGGTACTCCGCCTCCGAGAGGAGGTCGTCGCCGTCTATTTCTGCGGTACTGGTGCTCATAGGCACACAGAGCAACGTATTCCTGGTAAATGTTGTCTACAAGTGAGACAATATAATCCGTAGACCTTAAACACATACAAGGGTGTGGAATTCTCATCCGAATACGGGGCGAGCGGACGGATCGTCGATCCGTTCAAGCGATGGCGGACGCGACGCGCATCCAGTACGGTTTTAGTCCGCGAGCGTGGACTGGCAGATAGCGTGAAAGGAAAGGAGTGGTACCAGGCTGACGACGTCGCCCAGGAGTACGACTCGAAGCGGTTCTCACGGGGCGGGAGACTCATCGACAGCCGCGAGAAACGGGCCGTCGTCGAAGCGATCGGACCTGTCGAGGACAAAGACGTCCTCGAAATCGCCTGCGGGACGGGGCGGTTCACCGTGATGCTGGCCGAACGCGGGGCGAACATCGTCGGACTCGACATCTCCAACGCGATGTTGGCCCAGGGCCGCGAGAAGGCTCGGCAGGCCGGCGTCGCCGACCACATCGAGTTCCTCCGCGGCGACGCCGCCCGGCTGCCCTTCCCCGACAACCACTTCGACGCCGTCTTCGCGATGCGGTTTTTCCACCTCGCGGAGACGCCGGCGAAGTTTATGGCCGAGATGGCTCGCGTCTCGAAGGACATCGTCTTCTTCGACACCTTCAACGAGCAGAGCACCCGCGTCGTCTACAACTGGCTGCTCCCGATGGGCTCGCATCTCTACTCCTCGGATCAGGTCGAACGGCTGCTCGACGGCGCCGGCCTGTCGATGGTCGACGCCGCACACGACTTCCTGCTGCCGTACGGCTTCTACCGCAAGATTCCGAACGGCATCGCCCAGGAGTTCCGCGACCTCGACACCTCGATCGGCGAGACGTCGGTCGGCGACGCGCTGGCGTCGGTCTCCTACTGGACTGCGACCGTCGACACCGCCAAGCACGGATAGCGCGAGCGGTTCCACGAGCCTCGTCTCGTACTCCGACCGCTCCGCCGGATCGCCCGGCGAGTCCGCGTCGCGGTCGGCCCGAGGTGCGACATTTAAGTTCTCGTGTCGCAACCGACGGGTATGGAGCTCTCGGTAGTGGTCCCGACCCTGAACGAACGGGACCATCTCGCGGCCACGCTCGACGTCCTGGCCGCGCACGCCCCCGACGCCGAGGTGGTGGTGGTCAACGGCCCCTCGGCCGACGGGACGACGGGGATGATCCGTGACCGAGACGACGTCGACGTGCTCGTGGAAGTCTCCGATCGGACGCTGAACGTCTCTCGCAACGCGGGGATTCGAGCCGCGTCGGGCGACGTCGTCGCGTTTCTCCGACACGACCTCGCCATCGAAGAGGGCTGGACGACCGCCATCGAAGCAGGGCTACAGAACGCGGCAGTCGTGACGGGTCCCATCCACGAGACGCTGCCGGCCGGGATGACGACGACCGCGCCGGAGACCCGGCAGATCCGCGGGCGCGACGTGACGTACTTCAACGGCGGCAACGTCGCCTTCCGCGCCACGGTGCTCGACCGCCTCGACGGCTTCGACGAGTACCTCGAAACCGGGGGTGCACGCGACGCCGCACATCGCCTCGCCAGCCTCGGCTACGACGTCGCCTGGGAGTCAGAGATGTCCGTCCGCACGGAGTACGAGGCCGATGGCGGGGTCGACGAACGCGACCACAGGTGGAAGTATCGGGCGCTGACGTACCGGCTGGTGAAAAATTACGGCCTCCGCCCGACCGTCCTCCGTCGGATCGTCTCGCACGCGGGCTCGGACGCGATTGCGGCCGCCCGCGACGTCGTCGCAGGCGATGCCACACCGACGGGGTGGGTCGGCACCGGACGCGACGTGGTCGCCGGCGTCGCGACCGGCTGGTCGGACGGCCTCGTCGCTCGCGCGAGAGATCAGAGCCCGACCCGGAATCCGCACGGCTGCTCGAAGCGCGCCGACCGGGCGGTCGCGAGGTACGACTGGCGCTGACTGCAGGAGTGAACCGGGACGTCACAGGGATTATCGTACGTCCTCATAGATTTCTTGCCAGACGATACGGCGAGAATCTCCGGACAGTTACGACAATCCCTATCAGTCTTCGCCGGGCGCGAGTCCGGGGACGACCCGCGAGGGGTTCGTCGAGAACGCGCGGCGCATCGCGTCCTCGGAGACGTCGAGCGTCAGAATCTCCATCACGCCGACGTTCGGGTGCGTCTCGGGTGCGCCGCTCCCGAACAGCACGCGGTCGGGGTGTTCCAGCAGCGCGCGTTCGAGAACGCTCCGGAAGTGGACGTGTCGCGTATCCAAGTAGAGCTGATCGTACTGATCGAGGAGTTCGATGGCCTCGAGCATCAGTTCGCGGTCGAGCGGGTAGCCGCCGAAGCCGGCGAGAACGACCGGAAACTCGCGATCCAAGAGCGTCTCGGCGACCGCCGCGGGCGGAAACTCGCGGCCGCCGTCGACGACGACCGGGAGGCCGACGTCCTCCAGTTGATCCAGCGTCGCCTCGTCGGGGAGTCCGTCCCGGTCGGGGGCGAGCGTGAAGCCGTGAAACCGGTCGTCGTAGGCGTACTGCTCGATGTCCTCGGGACTGGCGTGGTGTGACCCCCGCGAGGCGGTGAGGTTACGGAGCCGAGCCGACGCACGGGAACTCGGGTCGCGCGGGCCGTCGATGCGGGCGAACGCCAGGAACGGTCGCTCGACGCTCAGCCGCGCGACCGCGTTGTTCGCCCGGAGGTACCCCTCGTCGGCGGGGCGGCTCCCCGGCGAAACGACCGCCTTGACGACGCCCGCCTGGTGGAGTTCGCGTTCGAGCGATTCGGGCGTCGTCTCGCGGCCGCGGCTCGCGACCTCTGCCTCGTCGGTGGGATCCAACCGCGCGTGGAGGTCGACGACCCGAAACCCGTGGTTCAACTCGAGCATCGTCGGACACTGTCGCGGCGACGCAAATATACCTTGGCGAATGCGTCCGCTGCGTGCGGGCGGCTCCCGTCGTGTCCTGGCACCCGAGAACCATAGCTCAAGTGTCACAACCCGTCGCTTGCCTGCTGACACTCCGTAGCGAGAAACACACAATCACGCTTAGAAGCGTCTTAACGGCATTCAGACCCTAAAATTCGAAATGTACATATAGAACTGCTAACGTCTTTTCTGTCGAGGTTCCATAACTATGTCGACACGTATGCAGCCACTGTACGTTCTCTCCGGAAGCAGCGAGCGCACCCGCGGGGGTGACGCACAGGACTCGAACATCCGAGCGGGAAAGGCCGTCGCGAGCGCCGTTCGCACGACGCTCGGCCCGCGCGGGATGGACAAGATGCTCGTCGATTCGGAGGGCAACGTCGTCGTCACCAACGACGGCGCGACGATCCTCGAGGAGATGGACATCGAGCACCCGGCCGCACAGATGATCGTCGAGGTCGCACAGACCCAAGAGGAGAGCGTCGGCGACGGCACCACTACCGCGTCGGTGCTGACGGGCGAACTCCTCTCGCACGCGGAGCACCTCCTCGACGACGACCTCCACCCGACGGTCATCATCGAGGGCTACAACGAGGCCGCCCGACTCGCCCGGGAGGCAATCGAGAACCAGGTGCTCGACGTGACACTCGACGACGACGTGCTGGCGGCCGTCGCGGAGTCGTCAATGACCGGCAAAGGCACCGGCGACGTCACCGCCGACGTGCTCGCGCGCCACGTCGTCGACGCCGTCCGCGCGGTCCACGACGGAAGCGAACCCTTCGACGACGACGACGTGCGCATCCTCACCCGGACGGGCGCGTCGTCGTCGGCGACCGAACTGGTCGAGGGCGTCGTCGTCGACAAGTCGCGCGCTCACGACGGAATGCCCCGATCCGTCGAGGACGCGACGGTCGCCGTCCTGACGACGAAACTCGACGTCCGCGAGGGCGAAGCCGGCACCGAATACAGCATCTCCTCGGTCGACCAACTCGAAGCCGCGATCGAGGCCGAAGACGCGGAACTCCGCGGGTACGCGACGGCACTGGCGGACGCCGGCGTCGACGTCGTCTTCTGCACGAAGTCGATCGCCGACCGCGTCGTCGACCACCTCGCGCGGCAGGGCATCCTCGCGTTCAAGAGCGTGAAGTCCGCGGATGCGCGCGCTATCGCTCGGGCGACCGGCGCGAAGCAACTCGGCGACGTGCGCGATCTCGATCCCGCCGACTTCGGCCACGCAGACCGGATTGCGACCCGGACGTTCGGCGACGACGAACTCACCTTCGTCGAGGGCGGCGACGCCGCCAAAACGGTGACGCTCCTGCTCCGCGGCGGGACCGAACACGTCGTCGACGAACTCGAACGGGCGATTTCTGACGCCGTCGGCGTCACCGTCGCCGCGATCGATGCGGGCGGCGTCGTCCCCGGCGCCGGCGCGACCGAAGTCGCGGTCGCAGATCACATCCGCTCGGCTGCGAGCGGGGTGCAGGGACGGAAACAGCTCGCGGTCGAGGCCTTCGCCGACGCCGTCGAGGCGCTCCCGCGCACGCTCGCGACGAACGCCGGAATGGACCCGATCGACGCCGTCGTCGAACTCCGATCGACGTTCGACCGCGACGGCGTCGCGGGGATTCTCTCGACGGGGCGAACTGGCGACGTTGGCGACCCGATCGAGGCGGGCATTTTCGACCCCGCGGCCGTGAAGCGCGAAGCTGTCACCGCCGCCACTGAGGCGGCGACGATGATCATCCGCATCGACGACGTCATCGCCGCGAAGTAAGCGCGCCCCATCCCCAGTAATCGCTCTTTCCTCACAGAAGCGCGTCTCACTCCGAGAGCACGACGTCGTCACCGGGGGCGAGATCGAACGCCTCGTCCCCACGACCCCGATTCACGTCGCACTCGACGTAGCCGTGGCTCCCGACGGTCACCAGGTGTGCGCCCTCGGGAACGTCCGCAAACGCAGTCGCGACGGTCGCCGCGGTGCCGTTCACGTCGATGCCCTCGCCCTCACGACCGTCGAGGAAGGAGCCGGGGACGTTCGTGATCGCGTTGCCGAAGTCGTCGACGACGAGGACCTCGCCGCGCGCCTCGTTTGCACTGGCGTCCAGCGTCGGTTCCGGGAACCGGCAGTCGACGACTGTTTCGGGTGCGTCAGCGGCCGCGAACGTCTCCGCGTGTGTCACCGCGTCGATCGATTCGACGGCGCCGACGCCGACTTCGTGGACTTCGGCTGCGGCAGGGGCGAACACGTCCCGACCGTGGAACGTCGACGAGGCCGGATTCGCGTAGTCGTAGACGAAACACTCGACGGGGACGGTCTCGTCGGCGTTCGCAACGAGGCGACGCGCCGCCGGCAGCAACACGCCGTTGTCGGGGCCGACGAGCGCGTGCTCACCCGCGCGGACGACGAGCGCGTCGCGGTCGGTGCCGACGCCGGGGTCGACGACGACGAGGTGAACCGCGGGCGGGAAGTACGGGAGCGTCTCGCGACACCAGAACGCGGCGGCGCGGACGTCCTGGCGGGGGAGATCGTGGGCGACGTCGACGAGGCGGGCGTCGGTGTGCTGGAGGACGACGCCTTTCATCGCGGCCGGGTACGGGGAGCCGAAATCGGAGGCGAGCGTGAGCATTCCTCTCTCACTCGGGGTCCGTACTGCTGTCGCCGTTAGCGTCGGTGTCGCTGACGCGCTGGATGCGCTCTATGCCGTTGATCTCGTCGACGACGTCGACGACGGGGTCCGGTACCAGACTCTGCCAGTCCTCGCCGTGGATCATTCGCGAGCGGAGTTCCGCGCCTTCGAGGACGTCCCGATTGAACATCGGCGACTGGCGGACCTCGACGCCGGCCTCCGAGAACAGTTGGATGACGAGCGGGTTGTTGGAGTAGGCGACGTCGAACGCGGGCGACATACTCTGGACGTGGCTCACCCAGACGGAGTTCCGATCGAGGTCCTCGATCGGGACCGCGTAGGTGGTGATATCGAGGTCCGAGACGGACTTCGTCACCATCATCACCCGCTCGCCGGCCGTGAACGGATTCCGCGGGCTGTGAGAGTCGCCAGCCGATCCGATCCCGAGGACGAGTTCGTCGACTTCACGTGCGATCTCCTCGACCATCCGGTGGTGCCCGTTGTGGTAGGGCTGGAACCGGCCGATATAGAACCCCCGCATACCACAACTGTGGCTGCCATCATTTATAAATACCCCGAGACGCGGCAGAGCGGTAATACAGCACACAAGCGGCCTGAAACAGTCGATATCGCGGGTGCAGCCCTGACACATTCGAGGAGAAAGTATATCAGTCGCCCGGCCTACCGTATAGGTAGCGAAGTATTCTATGAGTAACGACACGGAAGCCGACGAGAACGCCCCCGAAGAGGGGGGCGGCGTCACCGACGAGGCGCCCGACTCACCGCCGTCTGACGGCAGTGAGCGGTTCCCCGACGGGGTCGCCGACGAACCGTCCGACGGAGCCGTCGGACCCGACGAGCGAGGCGACCGTCCCGGAGACCGGAACGGTCACTCCGATGGAAACGTCGAGGGTACCATCGAGGACCTCGGAAGCGACGTCGAAGTCGACGCCGAGGTCGCAGAGGACGTCGACGAAGACGACCTCCTCGGTGGACTGCGGATCGACTCCACAGAGGAGATCGACGTTCCAGACCGGCTCGTCGACCAGGTCATCGGGCAGGAACACGCCCGAGACGTGGTGATGAAGGCCGCAAAGCAACGGCGGCACGTGATGATGATCGGCTCGCCCGGGACGGGCAAGTCGATGCTCGCGAAGGCGATGTCGGAGCTGCTGCCGCCCGAAGAACTGCAGGACGTCCTCGTCTATCACAACCCCGACGACGGGAACAATCCCAAGGTTCGGACCGTTCCCGCCGGGAAAGGCGAGCAGATCGTCGAGGCCCACAAAGAGGAAGCGAGAAAGCGCAACCAGATGCGCTCGTTCCTCATGTGGATCATCATCGCGATCGTCATCGGCTACTCGTTCATCATCGCCGGGCAGATCCTGCTCGGCATCCTCGCAGCCGGTGTCATCTACCTCGCGTTCCGCTACGGCTCGCGCGGTGGCGACGCGATGGTGCCGAACCTCATCGTGAACAACGCCGACACGACGACCGCGCCCTTCGAGGACGCGACCGGTGCCCACGCCGGTGCACTGCTCGGCGACGTCCGCCACGACCCGTTCCAGTCCGGTGGGATGGAGACGCCGAGCCACGACCGCGTCGAACCCGGCGCGATCCACAAGGCGAACAAGGGCGTGCTGTTCATCGACGAGATCAACACGCTCGACATCCGCAGCCAGCAGCACCTGATGACGGCGATTCAGGAGGGCGAGTTCTCGATCACCGGCCAGTCCGAGCGGTCCTCGGGCGCGATGGTCCAGACCGAACCCGTCCCGACGGACTTCATCATGATCGCCGCGGGGAACCTCGACGCGATGGAGAATATGCACCCCGCCCTGCGCTCGCGGATCAAGGGCTACGGGTACGAGGTGTACATGGACGACACCATCGAGGACACCCCCGAGATGCGCCGGAAGTACGCCCGCTTCGTGGCCCAGGAAGTCAGCAAAGACGGCCGCCTGCCGGAGTACTCCGCCGAGGCGATCGAGGAGATCATCCTCGAAGCGCGGCGGCGTGCCGGCCGCAAGGGCCACCTGACGCTCAAACTGCGTAACCTGGGCGGGCTCGTCCGGGTCGCCGGCGACATCGCCCGCTCGGAGGACGCCGACGTCGTCACGCGCGATCACGTGCTGCAGGCGAAGGGCCGCAGCCGCTCGATCGAACAGCAGCTCGCAGACGACTACATCGAGCGCCGGAAGGACTACGAACTGCAGGTCTCGGAAGGCTACGAGGTCGGCCGCGTCAACGGGCTCGCCGTGATGGGCGAAGACTCGGGCATTATGCTCCCCGTGATGGCCGAAGTCACGCCGTCGCAGGGTCCCGGTGAGGTCATCGCGACCGGCCAGCTGAAGGAGATGGCCCAAGAGGCCGTCTCGAACGTCTCGGCGATCATCAAGAAGTTCTCCGACGAGAACATCTCCGAGAAGGACATCCACATCCAGTTCGTCCAGACCGGCCAGCAGGGCGTCGACGGCGACTCCGCGTCCATCACGGTCGCGACCGCGGTCATCTCCGCGCTCGAAGATATGGGCGTCGATCAGTCGCTCGCGATGACCGGCTCGCTGTCGGTCCGCGGCGACGTGCTTCCGGTCGGCGGGGTCACCCACAAGATCGAGGCCGCCGCCAAGTCCGGCTGTGACCGGGTCATCATCCCGGCCGCGAACATGCAAGACGTGATGATCGAAGAGGAGTACGAGGAGATGGTCGAGATCATCCCCGTCTCCCACATCAGCGAAGTGCTCGACATCGCGCTCGAAGGCGAGCCCGAGAAGGACTCGCTCGTCGACCGCCTCAAGAGCATCACCGGCTCGGCGCTCTCGCAGGGCGAGAACGTCTCCGGACCCTCGAGCCCGAGCCCGCAGTAACGTCTATGCCCCAGTGGGCGACGTTCGCCGGATTCGCGTTCGTCGTCACCGCGGGGCTCCTCTTACTTTCGCACGCGTCACGCGGCGTGCTTTCCGAACGAGATCACACGCAGAGCGACGGCGACGTCGATCAGCAGAGGCGAGCCGCGAGGCCGCGATCGACCGACGCCGATAGTGAGACCGGCGCGAACGCCGCCGCTCACGGCTCGGAGACAGAGCACGGCGAGCCCACCGAAGTCGGAGCGTTTCAGCGCGTCGACGCGACCGACGAGGCTGCGAAGGCGCGCCACGACGAGGAGACGATCGTGCTGCCGAAGTCCGGCGTCGAGTACCGGGTGACAGATGCGGGTCTGAATCAGGGCGGGTCCGCACAGGAACTCTCGACCGCGTCGCTGCTCGCGAACGTCGCCGTCTCGCAGGGCCTCTTTGGCGTACTCTTGCTCGCAGGTGCGTGGTACGCCGAGATCCCCGCGTGGGCGTTCGGCGTCGCTGCAGAGACCGTCAGCGTGCGCGCCCTCGCGATCGGTGTCGGCCTCGGTCTCGCGCTCTACGCCGCGAACGAGGCCGGCGCGGCCGTCGGCGCGCAGTTCGGACTCGGCGAGGGCGAACGACTGCGGAGCGCGCTCGCGCCGGACACGCTCGTCGGCTGGGCGGTCCTGCTGCTCGTCGTATTGCCAATCATCGCGGGCTTCGAGGAACTGCTCTTTCGGGGAGCACTCGTCGGCGTCGTCGCGGCCGGCTACGACGTCTCGCCGTGGGTGCTGGCCGTCGTTTCCTCGGGTGC
Organism: Halobellus sp. Atlit-38R; assembly: GCF_003665925.1. Taxonomy (NCBI): domain Archaea; kingdom Methanobacteriati; phylum Methanobacteriota; class Halobacteria; order Halobacteriales; family Haloferacaceae; genus Halobellus; species Halobellus sp. Atlit-38R. The sequence goes on along the minus strand of NZ_QXIJ01000001.1, from coordinate 60,082 downwards.
ATTCGCGCTTGGACACGGCGCACAGGGTCGCCTCGGTGTGCTCGTGACCGGGACGCTGGGCTTCGTCCTCGCGGCGGTGTTCGTCGTGACTGGAAGTCTCCTCGTCGTCGTGGTCGCACACTACCTCGTGAACGCGCTGGAGTTCGTCGTGCACGAAGGGCTCGGCGTCGAGTGGACGCGGGACATCTGATCGTTCCGAACCCGCTTCGACGTTCTGCAGGTATCCTCAGGCCGACTCGATCTCCCGCAAGCGTTCTGCCACCGACGCGGGGGCGCCGCTGGGGGCGTCGCGGACGCGATGGTCCGGGACGAAAAGCGGCACCGGATTCTCCGCGAGCGCCGTGCGCGCAGTCTCCACGTCCTCGGCTTCGTCAGGGTCGAGGTCGGCCATCCGCATCACGCGGTCCAGTGACACCGTCTCGCCGTAGGGGACGTTGCGCGTCGCTTCCAAGACGCGCCGCTGTTCGGTTGGGACCGTGAGTGCGACCTCGACGTCGTCGAAGTGGTCGGACGCGCCGTCGAGGTACGCGAAGGCGCGATCCAACAGCGGGTGATCGGAGGCTGCGTCCGACGGCGGCGACGCCGGGAACGAGACGCTGATCACGCGGCCGCTGGCGATCCCGATCTCGATCGCCCGGCCCAGCCGGTCGGACTCGCGGGTGAAGACGCCGACGTCCATACTCGCGAGTTGCGCGTCGTCGTTCTTGAACGTTCGCGATACAGGGGCCGCGTCCGCCCAGTGACCACCGGGGATGGACCCGGCCGCGACGCGCAAGCCTTATGTGCAAAAGCGTCCGTTAATGGACATAGATGAACGCTAGTGAGGACAAACTTGCCCCCGAGGTGCGATCGATCCTCGCGGCGGCCCGCGAGCGGTCCGGCGGTGAGGGGACACTCGACGTCGGCTCGCGGTCGTTCCCCGAGGCGGTCGCGGCGACGGAGGCGGCCGGACGCGTCCCCGTCGTCGCCGAGGTCAAGCCGACCAGCCCGACGACCGACGGTGAACGAACCGACGACCCGGTCGCGCTCGCGCGCGAGATGGTTGCTGGCGGCGCGACGGCGCTGTCGGTGCTGACTGAGCCCGAACACTTCGGCGGGTCGACGGAGAACCTCCGGCGCGTCCGCGAGGCCGTCGACGTGCCGGTGCTTCGCAAGGACTTCGTCGTCCGCGAGGAGCAACTCGACGTCGTCGAATCGGATCTGGTCTTACTCATCGCGCGCTTCCTCGACGAGGACGACACTGACTCGCTCGCGACGCTGTACGAGGCGGCCGAGGAGCGGGGGTTCCAGCCGCTCGTAGAGGTTCACACGCGCGCGGAACTCGACCGCGCGCTCGACGTCGGCGCGGAGATCATCGGCATCAACAACCGTGACCTGGGGCAGTTGGAAGTCGACCTGGGGACGTTCGAGCGTCTCGCCCCCCACGTTCCCGAGGACGTGACACTCCTCGCCGAGAGCGGCGTCGCGAGCGTCGACGACGTCCGGCGGATGCGCGCCGCAGGGGCGGACGCGCTCTTGATCGGGACGGCCATTATGGACGGCGACGTCGAGGCGAACACCGAGCGACTAACCACGGTCGACGCCGAGCGCACGAACAGAGATGCGGCAACGCCGGACACGGCGAGCACAGCCGCGACAACAGTGACAGACACGGAAACGACAGACGCGGCCACGGATACCGACACACGATGACACAGCAATACGCGGACGGCAAGTTCGGCAAGTACGGTGGACAGTACGTACCGGAGGCACTGATGCCGGCGATCGAGGAGCTGACAGACGCCTACGAGCGCTACGTACTGGAGAACGAGGACGGCTTTATGGACGAGTTCCGCGCGCGGCTGCGAGACTTCGGCGGGCGACCGACGCCGACCCAGCACGCCGAGCGCCTCTCGGAGCGCTACGGCCGCGAGGTCTACTTAAAGCGCGAGGATCTGCTCCACGGCGGCGCGCACAAACTCAACAACGCGCTCGGCCAGGTCCTCCTGGCGAAGTATATGGGCAAAGAGCGGATCGTCGCCGAGACCGGCGCGGGACAGCACGGCACCGCGACGGCGATGGCGGCAGCCCACTTAGATATGCCCTGTGAGATCTATATGGGCGAGCGCGACATCAACCGCCAGCGCCCGAACGTCTTCCGGATGCGGCTCAACGGCTCGGCGGTCAATCCGGTCACGACCGGCCGCGGCACGCTGAAGGAGGCCATCTCCGAGACGATGCGCGACTGGGCGACGAACGTCGAGGACACCCACTACGTCATCGGGTCGGTCGTCGGCCCGCACCCCTTCCCGGCGATGGTTCGGGACTTCCAGGCGGTCATCTCCGAGGAGGCGCGCCGCCAGCTTCGCGAACAGACGGGCGGACTCCCGGACTCGGTGCTCGCGTGCGCCGGCGGCGGGTCGAACACGATGGGGACGTTCGCGCACTTCGTCGACGACGAAGACGTCGGGCTGTACGCCGTCGAGGCCGGCGGCTCGACGCTCGAAGTCGACGAGGAAGCGGGAGTCGCGCCGAACTCCGCGTCGCTGTCGACGGGCGAGGAGGGCGTCCTTCACGGGGCGCGGACCAAGCTCCTCCAGGACAGCGACGGCCAGATTATGGAGAGCCACAGCGTCTCCTCCGGCCTCGACTACGCTGGCGTCGGCCCCGAACTCGCACAGCTCGTCGACGAGGAGCGCGTGAACGCGGTCAACGTCGACGACGACTGCGCGCTGGAAGCGTTCCACCGGCTCTCACAGCTCGAAGGCGTGATCCCCGCGCTGGAGACGGCCCACGCGTTCGGCTACCTGGAGGAAAATCACGAGGACCTCGGGGAGACGGTGCTGGTGAACGTCTCCGGCCGCGGCGACAAGGACCTCGAAACCGTCATCGAGGAGACCGAAAAGCGAGACATCGAGGCCGCGCCGTCGCTGGCGGAGTTCTCGGGGGGGATCTGAGATGGCCGACGACCTCGACGCCGCGTTCGCCGACGGTCCAGCGTTCGTCCCGTATCTCGCCGCTGGCGACCCCGACTACGAGTCCTCGCTGAAATACGTCGAGGCGCTCGAACGCGGCGGCGCGGACGTCATCGAACTCGGCCTCCCCTTTTCGGAACCGGTCGCCGAGGGATCGACGATCCAGAACGCCGTCGTGCGGGCGCTCGAAGGGGGGATGACCCCGGATCGGTTCTTCCAGTTCGTCGACGACCTCGACGTGGACGTTCCGTTGGTCTGTATGACCTACTACAACCTCATCTACCAGTACGGCGACGAGCCCGGACCGCGGCCGTTCGTCGAGCGCGCCGCGGAACTCGGACTCTCGGGGTTCGTCGTCCCCGACCTCCCTGCGGAGGAGGCCGACCCCCTGCGAGACGCGTGCGACGAGTTCGGACTCGACCTCGTCTTCATCGTCGCTCCCACGACGCGCGGCGAGCGCCTGGACCGGATTATGTCGCAGGTCTCCGGCTACGTCTACGTGCAGGCGCGCTTGGGCGTCACCGGCGCGCAGGACGACGTCTCCGGACAGACCGAGGAGAGTCTCGAACGCCTCGCCGACTACGACGTGCCGAAGGCCGTCGGGTTCGGGATCAAAACCGGCGATCACGCCGAGCGGATCGTCGCCGCCGGGGCGGACGGAATCATCGTCGGGAGCGCGCTCGTCGACATCGTCGCCGAGGGTCACGAGACCGGGGAATCTGCGGACGCCGTCGCCGCGCGGCTGGAAGAGAAGGCCCGCGAACTGAAGGACGGCGCCCTGCGCGGATACGAACAACGCGTGCCCCAAGCGGAAGGCAAATAACCGACGGTTGCCACAGTTTCTCACACGATGAACGCAGGACTCACAGCCCGACTCGATCGCATCTCGACAGGGGGGCGATACCTCGTCGTCCCGATGGACCACGGCATCACACTCGGCCCTGTAAAGGGCCTCGTAGGTCTCGAATCGACAGTCGACTCGATCACGCGCGGCGGCGCAGACGCCGTCCTCACGCAGAAAGGCGTCGCACCGCGCGTCCACGGAAACAAGAACGGGAAAGGCTACATCGTTCACCTCAACGGCTCGACGGTCATCGGTCCCGACGAAGAGGACAAACGGCGGACGGGCTCGGTCGAAGAAGCGCTCCGCGCGGGTGCGGACGCGGTCTCCTTCCACATCAACATCGGCAGCGATCACGAGCCCGATCAGCTGACCGAACTCGGCGATCTGACCGAAACCGCCCACAGGCTCGGCATTCCGGTCCTCGCGATGAGCTACGCGCGCGGGCCGGGCGTGGACGAACACGACGCCGAGAGCCTCGCACACGCCGTCCGCATCGCCGAGGAACTCGGTGCCGACGTCGTGAAGACCGCCTACTCCGGCGACGCTGACTCCTTCGAGCGCGTCTGTGAGGCGACGCGGCTCCCCGTCGTCATCGCCGGCGGCAGCCGCGGCACCGACCGCGAGACCGCAGAGATGGTCCGCGGCGCGATGGACGCCGGTGCGTCGGGGGTCTCGATGGGGCGTTCGATCTTCCAGCACGACGACCCCGAAGCGATCACCCGGACCGTCAGCGCGATCATCCACGACGACGCCGACGTCGACGAGGCCGTCGAGGCCGGCGGCCTCGGTCTCGAAGCGTAACCGACGCCGATCACTGCCCGACGAGCGGTTCGTATTCTCCTCTCCTCGCGCCCTGCAGCGACGGCGAACGTCTCGGGTCGCCGTCCCGCAGCGTCCCGCTCCCGTCCGGCAGAGCGGGGCGAGCCCGCGCGTTTATCATCGTGGCGAGCCAAGCCGTGGATATGCCAACTACGCTCGAAGTACGGTGCACCGACGACGAGTGCGAGATGGATATGTTCGAGCTTCATTACACGTACGATATGCCCGACGACGTCGGCGTCGCCGACTTCGTCTGTCCGTACTGCCGCGGGAGCGAGCCCCTGGAGGCGATCGAGCTATGAGCGGCTTCAGAAAGCTCAGCGACCTCGGCGATCCCGAGCGGTTGCGCGAGATCGGCGAATCGGTCGCCGAGAACGCACTGGAACGCGTCGGCCGCAGCGTCGCGCGCGTGCAGGAACGAAAGCCGCTGCCGTACGACCTCTTAGAGAGCGACGACGCCTACCTCGTCGTCTTCGACGCGCCGGGCGTCCGCGAGAAAGACGTGCAGGTGCGCTTCGAGAACGGCGAGGTGCAGGTCCGCATCGACCGCTTCCGTGACTTCTACGAGGGCTTCGAGATGCGCTTCCCCGGACGTGGGCTCGCCTTAGACGGGGCGGCACGGCTTCCCGACGGGGCCGCTGTCGACGCCGAAAACGCTTCGGCGACCGTCACCGACGCGGGCACGCTCCGAATCAGACTCCCGAAGCGCGGCGACGACGCCTGAGCGCCGAGCGGCCCTTTCTCTCGCGTCTCGCGTCCTACACCGGAAGCTCCGCGTCTGAGTCGACGACGCGGTCCGGTTCCTCGGGGACGGTCCAGTCGGTCGTCAGTTCGAGCAACTGCGCGAGCATCAGCCCGGTCGCCCCCCAGACCGTGTAGTCGCCGACGTGGAAGTAGTGAATGCGGCGGCAACCGTAGCCGGAGAACTCGCGCCGTTCAGACTCGTAATTGTCGAGGTCGACGAGGTCAGAGACGGCGAGCGGGACGACTTCGGCGACTTCGCGTTCGTCAGGATCGTACGCGCGGTTGGGGACTGCGGCGACGAACGGCCGTACGGAGTAGTCAGTCACGGTCAGGATGTCGTCGAGACGGCCGAAGACGGCCGTCTCCTTGGACCGCAGTCCGATCTCCTCGTCGGCCTCGCGGAGCGCTGTCGTCTGGAGCGTGCCGTCTTCGGGTTCGCGTGAGCCGCCGGGGAAACTCATCTGTCCGGGGTGCTCCCCGAGGTGGTCCGCGCGCTTCGTGAACAGGACGTGCGTTTCCCCGTCTCGTACCAGCACCGGGGCGAGGACCGCCGCCTGTTGGCCCGCGCCGCCGACCGGCTCCGGTGTATACGCCGACACCCGCGAGAGATCCATACTCGGAGTGGGGTACGAGCCGAGGGGGCTTATACTGTCGGCCGGCTCTTTATGTGAGAGAATTAGGAGTCGCCGTCGAGCGCGTCGTCGAGTCGCGCGCGGATGTCGTCGACTGCGACAGTATCGGACCACACGTCGACGTCGTACGTAACGTCGAGGAGCCGACGCATTTCGGCGTCATCCTCCTCCGCGACGGCTCGCGCGGCCGCCGTTCTGAGGCGTTCGGCGACGGCCGCGTCGGCGGTCTCGCGGTCCACCTCGCGCGTGGGCACCTCGAGGATGTGCGGCAGGTCTTCGGCGTGCTCGGGGAGCGACGGAAAGGCGGCCGGGCCGGGCGCGAGCAGCGTCTCCCCGTCGTTCTCGTAGCGGACGAGCGCGAACGCCGCGATCGCGTCGTCGACGGCCTCGGCAACGACGTCGGCGTCGACGCTCGCCTGCCGTTTGAACGCCAGTTCTGCGAGGGCTTCCTCGAGTTCGCCGGGAGCGAGCGCACCGAAGAGGTCGACGACGCCGGCGAGTTCGTCTCGCTGTAAGTCACTCGCCCGGAAATCGTCCGTCACTCGCCGCCTCCCGCGTCGATCGGTGGCGCGCTCGTCGTTCCCGGTCCAATCGCGTCTTCGAGGTCGGACGTGGCCGCGTCGAACACCGCATCCGCAGTGATCGGCGCGTCCTCCCACGCCGGGAGGCGATCGTCGCTTCCCGTCGGTTCGGTGACCGCCGCCGCGTAGCGTGTCACCTGCCGCCGCTCGTGGTCCCGGTCGAAGTGGAAGTCGTTGAACGCCGCATCCATCGCGTACTGCTCGACGAGCGTCTCTGCCGTCGTCCGATAGCGCTCTGAGAGCGTCTCGAAGTCGACGTCGATGCCGTGTTCGAGGACGCCCCGCAGGAGCGTCTCGCCGACCGATCGGCTCATCTCCGAGAGCCCGGCCGAGCCGTCGACCGCGCGGTGGTCGTGCTCGTACGTGCCGAGGTCGACCTGTGCTGTCCCCTCGAACCCGGCGACGTCGAACGCGTCGCCGAGGGTTCCGACTTCGAGCCCCCACTTCCGGGGCGTCCGGATCCGGCGGGCCGTCTCGGCCGTCGCAGCGAACTCGCCCGCGAGTGCGTAGCGGAAGGAATCGAGATACTGGAGATAGGGGTCGGGGTGGGCATCGACGAGCGCGCGGACGAGCGGGACGTAGAAGAGCCGAAAGAGCCGGCCGTAGAGGCGCCGGTCTTCGACGCGCGCGTAGTAGCCCTTCGAGAAGTCGTGGCCGTTCGCCAGCGGGAACAGCAGTCGACGGACGAACGACTCGTCGTAGGTCGTCGTGTCGGCGTCGTGGACGACGACGAACTCCGATTCGGCTGCGCGGCCGAGCGCCAGCCACACGTCGCGGCCCTTTCCGCGACCGCCGGCGAGACCGGCATCGGCGAGCAGCTCCGCGAGGCGTGGGCCGTCGCACCACAGCAGTTCCAGCCATAGGTCGTACGTCGAGAGCCACTCGTGGACCGACGCGACGCGCTCGGGGGCGGCGCGGAGCGGAACGACGACCCGAGCGGGATCCAGCCGTTCGAGCGTCTGTAGCACCCGGTCTGCGGCCGCGCCCTGACAGTCGCGCTCCGTCATCGGCACGACGACCGCCGCGCGCCCTGTCGGCGCGGTCGGGAGCGGATCGGCGAGACCGTGGAGCGTCGTCACCCGCGCTTGCACGTACTCCATCGAAGCATTCTCAGGGCGGAACGAGCAAAAGCGCGGGGGTTCCGGATGCCTCTCGCCCGCGCGCCGTGGGCGTCACTGCGGGAGCCGCCCCGCCTGCTGGAAGGCGACCAGCCCGACGACGACGACGGCGAGTCCGAGCGCGAGTTGCGTGAAGATGGCGTCGTAGGCGAGTCCCACTTCACGGAGCGTCCCGACGGCCGACGACCCCGTCGCTTGGACGACCATCATCCCACCGGAGTACCACGCGTACGCGCTCGCTCGCGTCTCGTCCGGTAGCGTGTCCAGCAGATAGGTGTCGATCGCCGGAAAGAGGCTGTGGATCACGTAGCCGATCACCGCCGTGAGGACGAGGATCGGAACGAGTCCCGTCGTGACTGTCAGCACGAGCACGGAGACGGTGAACGACCCGATGATCACGAGAATGTACGGGACGCGCGGGAGCCGGTCAGTGAGCCGCCCGGAGATAAAGAAGGCGGGGACGCCAGCGGCGAAGATCACCGTGAGGAGGTTCTTCGCGGTCGCGTCGGCGAGCCCTTTCGTCTCCATATACAGCTCGTAGAAGTTGAACAGTCCCTGCCAGACGAAGCCGGTCGCGCCGACGACCACGACGCCCAAGAGCACGACGCGCCACTCCGAGCGGATCGCGCCGAGGAGGTCTCTGTCGTCGGTGCCCGCGTCGGGGAGCTCTGTCGACCGCGCGGCGAAATACAGCGCAATCGTGACGAGCGCCGCCGCGGCCGCGACGCAGACGAACACGAGCTGCCAGTCGAAGAAGAACGTCAGAATCAGCGTTACGAGCGGCGCGGCCGCGACGGCGGCGAGTTGGCTCATCATCCCGTGGACGCCGAGCGCCCAGCCGACGCGTTCGGGGTAGAGTTCGCTGACGAGCGGGTTCGCGGCGACCAGATAGACGCCCGAGGAGAGGCCCATCAGGAGCGCGCCGATGCCGACGAAAAGCACCGAGTTCGCGCTCGCGGTGAACGCCGCGGCCGTCGTGAGCACCGCGCCGGTCACGAGGATCACGCGGTGACGGGGGACGCGCGTGAGCACCCAGCCGGTCGGGATCCGCGGGAGCGCGCTGCCGAGCCACGCGAGCGTCGCGATGAGCCCGGCCGTGCCCTCGCCGATCTGAAACACCGCGATGAACTCCTGCAGCAGCGGTGCGAAGACGACCCTCGCGAGGTTCACCAGGAAGAACATCGAACAGAGCGTACCGAACAGTCGGCTCCGAGACACGACCGACTCTTGCCCGTAAGGGGTGTCAACTGTTGCGGTCCGGCGCCGGAGACGAGCGGAGGGCGCTATACTGATCTTTTTACCGCGCGCCCTCCACGTTCGAGGTGACTATGAAGACGACGCGGAAGGGGCTTCGAGACGGGGAGTTGGAGAAAGACACCTACGGGCGTCTGAACTGCGCGGAGTGCGGCGAGACGCTGAAGACCGAAAACGATCCCGACGAGGTCTACACCGTGCGGCGGTGTCCCGACTGCGAAACGGAGTGGAAGGAACTCCGGTAGACAGCGGGCGGGAGGTGAATCGGAGGGAACGGCCGCAGACAGGTGAGGGGTACGCCGTCACTCGAAGACGGCGTCGAACGCTCGCGCGCCGAGCGGCTCGAACGTGCCGGCAGCGACGTTTTCGGGGACGTGCGCCGGCGAGCTCGTGCCGACGAGCGCGGTGGTGACGCCGGGGGCGCTTCGGGCGAAGTTGATCGCCCGCTGCGCGGCGGTCTCTCCGTGTAACTCCGCGTCGACGGCTGCCGGGATCGACGACGCGAGATCACCCTGTGCGAGAGTCGCGCTCGCGACGACGTCGAGGCCGGCTGCCTGGGCGTATTCGAGCGCGCTGACGTCCCGTTCTTCTTCGGGGTGTCGGTGCGCCGCGACGGTGAACGCGTCGGCCATCGTGACGCTGAACGGGAGCTGAATCGCTTTCAGTCCGGGCTCTGCGGCGCCCACCGTCTCGGCCGCTCTCGCGGCGCGGGCAACGACCTCGGGCAACGAGAGATACGCGTCGTGGTCGCGCGGGACGCGGAACGCCTCCCAGGTCGCGACGCCGTAGGCGCCGATGTCGCCCGCCTCGCGGCGACGTTCGAGGCGCTCGAAAGCCGCTTCGAGTTGGTCGTAGACCGCCTCGCGGTTCCTGACCGCCAGTTGCGTTTCGGGGCTGTGGACGTAGTAGCAATCGACCGTGTCGACGCCGAGATTCGCGAGCGAGCGGTCCAGTAGTTCCTCCAGGAAGTCGGGGGCGATCGCGTGGCTGCCGCGTGCGAGATCGTCGACAGCGACGTGGCCGGGGCGGACGAACTCCTCGCGGACGTACGCGCCCGGATCGTCGGGACGGGAGCCATCGAACGGGACGAAGCCGCCCTTGGTCGCGACGACGACTTCCTCGCGGCCGGCGTCGGCGGCGTCGAGCGCCTCGCCGACGACGCGCTCGCTCCGCTGGTGGCGGTAGTTGATCGCGGTGTCGACGTGGTTGATGCCGGCCGAGAGCGCGTCGGTGATCGATTCGCGGTAGCGCTCGTCGTACTCGTCGGTCGGAGCCCCGAGATACGTCCCGAGGCCGATGCTCGATGCGACACCCGGCCCGAACCGACGGAAGTACGTTCGGGCGAAGGCGTCGCCGAACCGATCGCGGTATCCCCAGGTCCCCTGACTCGTCGCCATAGTCCGGGCAAAGGGACGCGCGGGTAAACGGGCGTCGGAAGTCGGGAGTCGAGAGGCGGGCGTCGGAAGTCGCCAGCCACCGCCTGCCGGCCGCCAATCGCCAGCCACCACCTTCCAGCCGCCAATCGCCAGCCGCTGTCCCCACGGCGTCAGATGTCGCCGGACATCGACTCGAACAGGCGATCGCAGAGCGCGTCGCGGGGCATCGTCTCGCCGGTCTCGGTCTGGATCTGGCCGCTGTGTAAGACGAGTTGTCCGCCGCCCATCCGCGCGTGCCCGCCCGCCGAGGCGCTCTTTAGACCCGATACCGCCGAGTCGAGCGTCTGACCCATATGGACGCGATCGTCGCGTGAGCGCCCGGAGATGTGGATCGTCCCGTCCCGTTCGCCGAGGACGACGACGGCGGTGACGCCTTCGAGTTGGACCAGTTCGTCGGCCGCCTGGGGAATGGCGTCGGGATTAGAGATGCGACCGACGTCGCTGATGGCGAACGGCCCGCGGACGTCGCGGCCGGCGATCGCGCGGGCTTTCAGTTCCAGGACTTCCGTCGAGACTTCGGGGTTTGCGATCCGGTCGAGTTGGTCCTCGTCGACCCCAGCGTACAGGAACCCCGCAGCGGCGAAGTCCGCGGCCGAACAGCCGGCAGTCAGCCGCTTGGTATCGGTCAAGATCCCATAGAGGAGGCCGGTCGCGACGGTCGACGGGACGGTGTAGGCCGCGTCGACTTCGCTCGCGTGCTTGGCCGGCGGGACCGGCTTGGCGCCGACGTCCTCGAAGTACTCGGCGACGATGCTGGAGGCGGCCCCGTAGTCCGTCCGCACGTCGGTGAACTCGCCGCCGGTCCCCTCGCCGGGGTGGTGGTCGACGACGGCGAATGGGAGGACGCTATCGGCCCCGGCGAAGCCTCGCGGGCGGTTGTGATCGACGAGGACCACGTGTTCGGCCGCGACGTCGCTGACGTGGGTGATCCGGTCGATGTCGATCTCCAGTACCGTCTGGAAGGCGCGGTTCTCCTGGTGGCGGACCTGCCCGGCGTACTGAACCGTCGCGTCCGTGCCGACCTGTTCGGCGAGGCTCGCGACGCCGATGCCCGTCGCCATCGCGTCGGGGTCGGGATTCGGATGCAGCAGCACCGCGACCTCGTCGAGTCCGGAGACCTGTTCGAGAAAGCGCGTCCCCATCGGCCGTTCGAACCGCTTGATCGCGTAGAAGCCGACGAGAAGCGCGAGGAGACCGACGACGACAGCGAGGACGACAGCAGGGTAGGCCACGAAGAGCTCCCTCGCGCGACCGACGAACTCCGAACCGGCGTTCGAGGCGACGCCCGCGAGCGGGGACCACATACTCTTTGCGTCAGAGTGCATCCCTAAGAAGATTCCTTCGTTCAGCCGGGTGACGCGCTCACAGACTGGAGTCTGAGGGGAATCACAATCGAACAGCTCCACGGCGTGTCACGAAACGAGCGCTAGAGTGGTTGGGTGATCCGCCCCCGAACGTGCAGTTCAGACCTCCGAAGCGTCCGTTCCGGACAGATACGCCTCGATCGCTGCGCTGTAACCCTCCCGATAGGTCGGATACGCGAAGTCGTAGCCGAGTTCGCGCAGGCGCGCGTTCGAGCAGCGCTTGCTGGTCTGGATCCGCCGGCGCGCGGCCGCCGAGAGGTCCGGGTCGTCCAGTCGCTCCTCGATCGTCCGCTTCGGTGGGGCAGGTTCGTCGCACTCGGTAGCCAGCCAATCGGCGAACGCCCACTTGTCGACCGGTTCGTCGTCCACGACGAGGACGACGTCGCCGCGTGCCAGGTCGGATTCGAGGAGGAACGCGACCGAGCCCGCGGCGTCGTCGCGGTGCACCATATTCAGATAGCCCTCCGTCACGGGGCCCTCTAGATAGCGATCGAGTCGGTACCGGTCGGGACCGTACAGCCCCGCAAAGCGCGCGACGGTGCCGTCGATGCCGGCCGCAGCCGTCTCCTCACGGGCGACGCGCTCGGCCGCCGCGAGGACGCGCGTCTTCTCGTTCGTCGGCTCGATCGGCGTCTCCTCGTCGACGAAGTCGCCGCCGTGGTCGCCGTAGACGCCCGTCGACGAGGTGTAGACGAGCCGATCCGGCGGCGAGGAGCGATCGGCGTACGCCGCGATGACGTTCCGTAATCCCTCCACGTAGACGTCCCGGGCGGCATCCGCACCGCGACCGCCGGAACTGGCCGCGAAGACGACCCAGTCGGCGTCGGGGAGGTCAGCGAGCGAGTCGGCGTCGGTCGCGTCGGCGCGGACGGCGTCGAGACCCGCTTCGGCGACCGCGTCGAGTCCGGCGTCGGAGCGGCGGACGCCGGTCACCTCGTGGCCGGCCGCGTCGAGTTGCCGGCCGAGTTCGAGGCCGACGTACCCACAGCCGACGATGACGGTCCGGGCCATCAGCGCTCGTTCCGTTCGGCGAGGAACTGCTGGATCGCCGCGAGCTGTTCGAGCGTCATCGTCGTCCGGCCTTCGAGCGCCTGTTGGACCTCCTGGCCCGAGAGCCCGAGATCGACGTTTGCGGCGATCGTGTCGACGTCGACGACGCCGGTCGTCATCGCCATCAGGAGGTGATCGCGGAGTTCGAGGACGATCGCCTCGGCGTCGGGGCGGGCCTCGTCGAGTGCGAGGATTGCGGCGGCGTCTGCGACGCTCAGATCGGGCACGGTACCGTCGGCGAGCGCCTCGACGGTGTCGGCGTCGACACCCGAGTCGGCGGCGGCAGTTTCGACGCCGACGTCTGTCACGACGGCTCTGAGCTGTGCTTCGTAGGCTTCGCGCAACGCCTCGGGCGTCAGCGTCGCCGGCTCCTCGGCCGCGTCGTAGAGCATACCGCTACTCGCCACCGCGGCGGCAAAACGGTTTCCGAACGGGGCGTGGCGGCGTCTCGGGGGCGTCGGGGTCGCACCCCGCGAAGGGGAACTGCTTAAGTTCGTCACTACCCACCCAACGAGTATGAGCCACGTATCGCCCGCAAATCGGGAGGTGCAGCCGTGAGCGTCGGCCATCGCGTCAGCTCCGATCACCAGCTCGCGCGGTTGCTCCAGATCGGGATCGTCCTCGAAGAGGTCGTCGAGGCCCGGTCGTATCACCACTATCAGTCGCTCGACGAGGGATCAGAGCTCGACGCCGAGATCGAATCGCTCTTGGAACACGCCGCCGCGGAATCCGCCGAGCATCGCGAGCGACTGGAAGCGCTCGTCGAGGAACTCGACGCCGAGAGCATCCCGTTCGACGAGATCGAAGCGCTCGTCGAAGCCCAGTACGGCAAGACCGAGCCCGAGGACTTCGACGACATCCTCTACGATCAACTGTGCAACGAGGAGACGGCGTACAAGTTCTACGACGACCTCGTCGGCGCGCTCCGGGCTTCGGAGGCGACCTTCGGGATCGACCGGGACCGGCTCATAGACGTGCTCATCGAGATCCGCGAGGAGGAAGCAGACGGCGTCGAAGAAGTCACGAAAATTATGAACAAACGGCAATGAGACGAGATACGATGCGTCACGGAGGGACGGTATGAACACGGCCGACCAGTACGTCAAGGCGATCTACCTCCTCCAGCAGATGGAGAACGGCCCGGCGTCGACCGGCGCGCTCGCGGATCGCCTCGACGTCAGCCCCGCCAGCGCGAACGAGATGATCGGGAAACTCGAATCCCGAGGGCTCGCCGAACACGAGAAGTACAAGGGCGTCACGCTCACCGACGACGGGATCGTCCGCGCCCGCGATGCACTCCAGACGTACTGCATCATCGAGCGGTTCCTCGCGAACGTCCTCTCCGTCGAGGAGTTCCGCGCCGAGGCACGCGAACTCGAACCGGTCATCGACGACCTCGTCGCCGAGCGCCTCGACACGATCATCGATCGAAACGCCGAGTGCCCCGACTGCTTCGACCCCGAAACGGACGCCTGTTGTCACCTCGAAGTGGCCTCCGAGGCCAACGTCGAAGCCGAAGAGCAACGCGCGGACTGACGCCGTTTTCCTTCCGGCTTATTAAGCAGGACGAAGCCCGTAGCTTCAAGATGTTCCCGACTGAGGCGTTGGATATGGATGGGACAACGGCGCTCGATCGCCTCCTGAAACTCGCGGGATTGGGGCCCCGCGAGACGTCGGAGGCAACCGACCGAACAGCACCGTACGCGTGTTTGGGCTGTGGGGCGACGTACGACGTACAGTATCACGTCTGTCCGGAGTGCGGGGGCTACTCCGTGGAACTGCGACAGACCGGTCTCGATCCGGATGGCGACCCGGGGAGCAGACGCGAACGTCGATAAGGCAGCCGACCACCGGGCGGGATCGAGGGTCGGCGAGCGCCGTCGGAACCCGATGCCTTTTCAAAGACTGCGACGTGAGTAGGAGATGCAGTCCCGTGGTGTAGTGGCCAATCATATGGGCCTTTGGAGCCCATGACGGCGGTTCGAATCCGCCCGGGACTACTCAAACTTCTGGCATAATCTCCGAAACAGAGCCGTCGCTGTCTGCCGGTTCGGATCCTGGTATCTCCAACCCGAACCCAGGGGGTGCGCGCCTGATGAACCCCGAGCGGCCGCTCCGTGGTGACGATCACGGGGACATCGGGCTCGAAGCCACGAAGTACCGCGGCTGTCTCAGTTGCACGGACCCAGCCGTCGCTGTGATCGAGCACCCGATCCGATGCACGACACTCACGACGCACACGGCGCACAGGCGATGGACGAGATGACAGAACAGTTCATCCGGTTCTACCGGAAGTACTATCGCGACGAGCTGGGGCGACTCGCCCAGCGGTACCCAAGCGAGCAGCGCGCACTCCGCATCGACTACAGCAACCTCGTCCAGTTCGAGGCCGAACTCGCCGAGGGATGGCTCGACACCCCGGAGCAGATGCACGAGTACGCGGACGCGGCGCTGCACAACGTCGACCTCCCGGCGGACGTCTCGCTCACGCGCGATGACGCCCCGCCCGCGGAGGTCCGGCTCACGAACCTCCCAGAGGACCGCGAGTACTACCCCGGCGGCTACTCACCCTCAGATGCTCCGGGCGAGTACGTCGCGATCCGCGGCGAGATCGCGATGGCGACCGACACGTACCCGAAGATCGTCGACGCGGCCTTCGAGTGCCAGCGCTGCGGGACGATGACCTACATCCCACAGGACGACGGCTACCAGGAACCCCACGAGTGCCAGGGCTGCGAGCGCCAGGGGCCATTCCACATCGACTTCGATCGGTCAGTCTTCGTCGACGCCCAGTCGCTCCGCGTCCAGGAACCGCCGAGCGTCGCCGGCGGCGAGGGGGCGACCGTGGACGTCTTCGTCGAGGAAGATCTCGCCGGCCGCGCAGACACGGGCGACTTCGCCGGTGAGGCCGCCGGTGCGGTCGCCGACACGATCGGCGGTGCGCTGGGGCCCGCGATCGGGACCGTCATCGGCGATGCGCTCTCGAACGCCACGTCGGGAGACGTCAGCGGCTCGGTGTCGCTCACGAAACCACAGTGGGTGCCGCTTCGTGTCGCCCAGCCGGACTGGGCACCGCTCGAGGTGGAGAGCGTCGAGCCGATCCCCGTTGACGCACCAGAGTCAATTCCGGTGACAGTCGACACGCCACGGCAGCGACAGCCTCCGACGACACCCCCCAACTCGACCGAGTCAGAGAAGACACTCTTGGGGAACATCGGGAAGGGCGTGACCAGAGGGGCAGCGGCAGGGGCCGTGACGGGCACTGCTGCAGGGTTCCTGGGCGGGCCTCTTGCCCCCGTCTCAGTCCCTGGCGGTGCCATCGCAGGCACTGCGGTTGGTGGTGCTGTTGGCGGTGGCCTCGGTGCCGTCGACTACGCCGCTTCAGAGCTAACTGCCGGGCAACAGCAACGACAACCACGCACCTCAATAACAAATGAGATCTCGATCACGAATCGCCCGCGCTACGAAGTCCGTGTCGACGGCCTCGATCGCGATGAGATCCGGCGGGCGATCGAGGAGGCACAACGCGACAATCTTGCTGAGTTGGACAGCCGGCTCGACGAGGTCGAACGGGAGCTCGACCGGATTCGCCGCTCGAACAAACAGAGCGCCTGATCACGACGTGTGTAGCACCCGGAAGTGGCCCGCGATGAGGCCGAGCGCTGCGCCCGTGAAATGCGCCAAGAGTGCGCTGCCGGGCGCACTCCACTCGATAGTGAGCCACGCAGCCGCGATTGCGAAGACGACGACCGCAATCCGGAACGAGACACCGAGCCACCCAGCGACGAGCTGTGACACGACATTCGACGTCAGCACGTAGCCGACCAACGCGAACGCGGCACCACTGGCACCCAACACAGCGATTGCGGTACCCTGCAGGTGAAACACCAGTACTTGCACCACGCCGGCGAGCACGCCAGTCGTGAGAAAGAACAGATGAAAGCGGAGTGTCGACGTCGAAAGTGCAGCGATCCCGCCGGCGATCGCGATGATCACGGCGTTCGCGAGGAGGTGCCCCGGGCCGAGGTGCGCATACACGCTGGTCACGAGCCCCCACGGACGTTCGCTGAGAGGGGTGGCAAGAACGAACAGTCGAGTATAGCCCACGACCATCCCGATCCACGCCATAGCCGACACGAGTACCATCAGCGCGAGCGTCTGCACGACCGGATTCCTCGCGATCGCGCCGCGCATTGTCTCATCAGCAGGGGCTGGGGTACTCATACCGCCCACTCGGGGCCCGTGTCTCGTAAAGTCACTGCCACTGACGTGTCCGAACCTCTGTGTCGGTTCCCCGTCCGTCTGTAGTGCTCGATGTGTCCGGTCTATCAGCGGACCCACCTTGGAGACAAAAATGGGAACAACGGTTAAACGTTCCCACGGCATTGGTTCGAATATGAGTAGCGAAGTGCGAACAGACCAACGTGGTCGTGTGACGATTCCGAAGGAGGTACGCGACCGCTACGGCGAGAAGTTCCGCCTCGTCGAGTTGGATAGCGGTATCAAACTGGTTCCAATTCCCGACGATCCACTCGAGGAACTGCAAGCGGCGGCTTCGGACGAGCTCCGCGAGGCGACACTTGAGGAGCTCGAAGAGGCAGCACGTGAGGAGGCACGCGAACAGGCTGGAGAGAATGTACGCTGATCTCGACTTCTGGTTGGCGTTACTGAAAGAAGACGACTGGTTGGCTGATCGTGCCGAGTTACTTCTAGACGAATACGAGGGCGAGCTTGAGGTCACGCTGACGACGTTCATCGAACTGTTCCTCGTCGAGGAGCGGTTCTCGTTCGATCGGGAACGGGCTGTGACGGCGATACTCGAACTGGCCGCGTACGACGGCGATCCGAATGTTGTGTATCAAGCTTCAGAGAACATCGAGGACGGCCTGAATACGTTCGATGCATTCCACGCGGCACTCTCTGGTGGCGCGATTATCTCTAGTGACCAAGCATACGACGGGCTTAGTAGTGTGAATCGCATTCGACTCGACCCCGACGAGAACGAGGATCCTGCGGCCTAAGTGCGACAGCGTCCAAGGAATTATGGGTGGAGCAATCACGGCCGCTATCGACTAGAGACAACAGTGACGCGCTGCCGACCTTTGCGAGCCGCAACTCACCCAAACCACTATACGAACTCACGGCGCGTCTGTACGTGTGGCATACGAGGGTGACCATCCCCGGATCACGGACTTGTCAGCGCTTGATGCGGAGGACTTCAAGATCCGAAACACCAAATTCCTTCGGGGCGACAGGCACTGTTCAGATAAGATCGAAGAGTGAGGCGGTCGTAGTTCGTTGGTGCCTATGCAAGAACTGGACCGCCTCATCGGTTGTAGCGACTTACCGGAGTTAGAGTTTGTGGAGCGAGAGGCGACACCCGAGCCCGCGATGAAGCTGGGTATCCAACTGCACTTGGCGGGATTCTCGCTGTCGGATACCGTCTTTGTTCTCGCTGGCCTGGGTGTCGATCGGTGTCGCTCTACCGTTCATAACTGGATTCAGAAGGCCGATCTACAGCCAACAGGGGGTCACAGTCCGAATTACGTCGCGGTTGATGAGACCGTAATTCGAGTGAATGACCAGCGCTACTGGCTGTTTGCGGCAGTCGATCCTGACACGAACCGCCTGCTACACGTGCGACTATTCCCGACCAGGACCCAAGCGCTGACCGAGATGTTCCTCACGGAACTCCGCGAGAAACATCTCGTTTCCGACGCGATCTTCCTGGTCGATGGCGCGCCCTGGCTGCAGGCGGCCTGCCATCGTCACTCGCTCCGATTCCAACACGTCACCCACGGGAATCGGAATGCCATCGAACGCGTGTTTAAAGAGCTGAAACGCCGAACTGAGGCGTTTGTAAATCACTTCAGACACGCTGATCCGAACACTGCAGAAGCGTGGCTCCAAGCATTCGCCGTCTGCTTCAATCAGCTAATCTGAACAATGCCCTCACAACACACGGAGCTTTTTTTGATGGATCGACACACTCGCTTTCGACGCTTTATCGCGTGGTATACCGTCCTCTTGGGTGGGTTCGCCACGCTGTTGCTCGGAATGGTTGTCCTGCAGGCGTTCGTGTTTGGTGGGCATCTGCACCTCTACATCGACAAATTCGGTGAGGCGCAGTTCGAACTCGCGCTCTTTGCGGTCGTCTGTGGGACTGTGCCCTTTGGATTGTACGTCCTCGACGAGATGCTCCGTGGGTGGTGAGTGACGATCGGAGATGTGACTCAGCGGGTCGTGTCCTCGGAGCGGCAAAGAAAATGAAACCGTGGGGTGGTGCGAGGTGTGGGAGGCGCGCTATTCGTTCTGGAACGCGAAGTACGCGCCGGCGACGATCGCCAGGATGACGATCACGACGCCAGCGATGAGCAGCGGGCCAGGCCCGCCGTCGTCACCCGGCGGCGACGTCGTCGTCGCCTGGGTCGCTGGTTCCGTCGTCTCGTCCGGCTGCGTGGTCACGTCAGCCGTCGTCGTCACCTGCGCTTGCTCCTGCGTCGTGACCGCGAACGGCGAGAAGCCCGTCGTCTCTGCGCTCAGGACGACTTCGCCGTCTTGGGTCTCGGCGCTCGTTTCGAGCGTCTCCCAGGCACCGTCGCGGTAGTGCTGGATGACCAGCTCCTCGGTGCTCACGCCCAACTCGTCCAGGCGCGATTGCGAGATGCTGATCGAGACCGTCGCGGACTCGCCTTCAGCCGGATCCGGCGCGGAGATGTCGACCCCGCTCACGTAGTCGCCTTCGGGGGCAGGTACGTCAGCCGGCGGGTCGGGCAGTTCTTCGACGGTCGCCTGGCCGGTCGCGCCCGGCACGGACACGGAGACGCTCGTTGCGCCCGTGCCGCCCGAAAGCTGGACCTGCGCGGCGCCGTCCTGATCGAGATCGGCCGTCTCCGAAACCGGTTCGGGCGTTCCGTCACCCGGTTCGGCGGTGTCTTCCGGCGGAGCGACGGCACCACCGCCGCCACCGCCGCCACCACCGCCACCACCGCCGCCACCACTGCCGCCCCCACCACTAGGGGCTTCGGTGGGCGTCTCGGTGGGTGTCTCGGCCTGCTGGTCAAGCTGGAAGTTGACTTCCGTGGCTTGGGCCGTGTTCACGTCGCGGGACTTGGATGTGTCCTGGACGGAGATGGTGACCTGGCCGGAGGTGTCGACCTGAGAGGTGTTGACGTCGACGGAGT
This sequence comes from Halobellus sp. Atlit-38R, assembly GCF_003665925.1. Taxonomy (NCBI): domain Archaea; kingdom Methanobacteriati; phylum Methanobacteriota; class Halobacteria; order Halobacteriales; family Haloferacaceae; genus Halobellus; species Halobellus sp. Atlit-38R. The sequence goes on along the minus strand of NZ_QXIJ01000001.1, from coordinate 40,102 downwards.
ACTCCCCGTTGGAGTCGGTCGTCGTAGTGACCTCGTAGTCGGTGGCTGCCTGCGTGATCGTCACGGTCGCGCCGGAGATGGCGTTCCCATCGGCTCCCGTCACGGTCCCATAGTAGTTATGGGGCGCTGAGGGGGGTGCCGATTGTGCAACCGCGGCCGGGGCCGCTGCTCCCAAGACCGCCGAAAGGGCGATGAGGGCGACCACCAGCCGCGTAATCTGAGTGTTCTGTGTCATTTAGTGTGTCTTGTGAGTGTCTTGTTTTGTTATAAAAAGCGGTTGGAAGTTGGTTAGTTGGCTAGCTGTTCTTAGCTGAGAGTGACCGCGTCACTCTGCGTGACCGTTTCAGAGTTGTCGCTACTATCTTCGGTGATTTCAAGGACCACATCGTAGGTCCCCGTTTCGATGTCAGTTGTGTCTAAGCTAGTAGTCTGGTCAGTTCCTGCGGTAACACCAGAGTTAGTGACGACTGCGGTGCCTTGGTCATTGACGAGTTTGACGTTGACCGTAATGGCCTGACTGTCTTGTGCGTCATACGTGACAGACACAGAGTCACCAGGAGTCCCAGAGGACGTCGATGCCGACGTCGGGCTGTCGATAGCTGCAGTGTCAATCTGGTTCACAGTCACGGACTCGTCGTCACCAGCGTCTGCAGACTCATCAACGTCGACAGAGTTGCTGTACTGGTCAGTTGCTTGGGTTACGTCGACCGAGTAGTCTCCGTCAGCGACCCCAGCAACAGTTGCCGTGTACGTGTACGGGTTCGTGGCGTCTTCTGAGAAGTCACTACTGAGTGTGAGAGTCTGGCCAGCAACATCCGCAGAGATTGCGGAGAGATCTTCATCAGACTTCACAGTGACCGTCAGGTCGTTTTCGGTATTCGACAGTTGGACGTCAGTGACGTCAACTGAACCATCAACATCCACCGAGTCGGCTTCAGTGACAGTGTTACTGTTCGATTTGGTGTCGTTGACGACGAGCTGGACGTCGTACGTGCCAGCGCCGATGTCAAGAGCACTGCTGCTCAGGTCGAAGTCAGCGGTCAGGTCAGTACCGCCAGCCTCGACTGTCGTCGAAGCAAGACGGTCACCGTTATCAGCAAGGAGGCGGACCGTCGCGTCCTTGAAGTTCGTGTCCTCGGCGTCGTAGGTAACCGTCAGCGTCTCAGACGCCCCAACCGTCATAGGCGTTTTGGACGTCGGACTGACGATATTCGTGTTGTCAATTCCGGCGTCAACATCCACCGAGTCGGCTTCAGTGACAGAGTTACTGTTCGTGTTCGTGTCGTTGACGACGAGCTGGACGTCGTACGTGCCAGCGCCGATGTCAAGAGCACTGCTGCTCAGGTCGAAGTCAGCGGTCAGGTCAGTACCGCCAGCCTCGACTGTCGTCGAAGCAAGACGGTCACCGTTATCAGCAAGGAGGCGGACCGTCGCGTCCTTGAAGTTCGTGTCCTCGGCGTCGTAGGTAACCGTCAGCGTCTCAGACGTCCCAACCGTCATAGGCGTCTTGGATGTCGGACTGACGATATTCGTGTTGTCAATCTGGTTGTCGTTGTTAACGGTAACAGTATCAGACCCGTAGCCTGCGTTACCATCAGTGTCAACGGCTGTAATGAGCAGGCTGGCAGATTGGCCAGTGAATGCGTACTCAGTCGGATCCAGCGTCGCCGAGTACGTAGTTCCACCCGTGTTCTGCAGCTCAACACTGTCCTTTGCACCGAACTCCGCACCGCCAGTCACAGTAACGGACTGGATGTTCGAGCTGTCTTCGACTTCGGCCGTCACCGAGATCTTTTCACCGGCTTGGACGACGTCGTCGTTTTCATCGTTGTCGTCGATGACAACGTTGTAGACGTTCGGCTGTTCGCTCTGCGGACCGTCGTACGCGATCGGGACGTGCGAGCCCGCAGTGTTCGTGTGGAGCCAGTAACCCTGTTCGAGGGAGAGGCTCGTCGGCTGGTTGCCTGCGTAGTCTTCGACGCCCCAGACGCCTGTCAGACCGATGAAGGCCTGGTCGACGTTCTGACTACCTTCCTGGTAGTGACCGACGAGGTTCCAGCCAGCCTCGATCGGTTCGTTGTTGCGTTCGACGCCAGTAACAGGCGTGTTCTCGACTTCGTAGTCGATCTCGGTGTCTTCGCTCGCGTTAACGATGTACCCCAGACCGCCCTTGAGGGAGGTGAGGTCACCGTTGTCCGGTTCGACGACGTGCTTCGTCCACTCGCCGTCGTTGTACTCCCAGATGGAGTTGACACCGGCAAGGTCGAGCGAATCGATCGGAACCTCGCCCGTCTCAGCCGGGACGGAGACGACGTTCACGCCTTCCGAGAGTTCGAGCGAGAACGTCACGTCCGCGCTCGTGGAGTCGGTCGTGTGCGGCGCGCCCTGCTGTTCGGTGACGTCGGAGAACGTCAGTTCAGCGTCGCCGCCGGTCTGGGCCATTCCCTCGACCGTGTAGTTGACGACGCCGTCGGTGGCGTCATCGCCAGCGTTCATTTTGCTGACGGTGTAGCCGTTGAAGTCGCTGACAGAGCCAATCGAGCTAACCGGTTCGCTGAAGCGAACGCGGACGTTGAGCTGATCTTTGTCAGCGCTCACGACGTCAGCGTCCGTGACAGTTGCGTTCGCCGTGTCGACGGCCGTCATAGCCGTTCCTGCACCGCCAACGTCGGTTTCGTCGAGTCGCTGGTCGCCAGCGCTCGCGTTCTTGAACGTTGCCGTGAATGCACCGTCGCGCACGATCGCGCTCAGGTCGTCCACGTCGTCGCTCGTTGCGACGTACTTGTAGCCGTTCTCGGAGTCGACCTGCGTGAAGTCGCCGTCGTCGAGTTCGAGAACGTCCGAACTCTGCGTTCGGAAGTTGTCGCTCGTCGCGACGCTGACGTTCAGGCGGTCGAGTGCGATGTCAGTCGTGACGTTGATCGTCAGGGTATCGCCATCAGCGCTGATGTCGAACCCATCGTCTTCACCGTTGACAACGCCCGGGTTCGGGTCTGCGAGGCTGAGCTTCTTGCCTTCGAGTTCGACCGTATCCAGGTCGTCCGAAGCGTCAGCGCCTTCGAAGCCAGGATCATTAGCGACGGCACGGAGGATGTACTTGCCCTCGCCCAGGGTGTTGACGTCGAACGTGGTCGCATCCTGGAACGTTTCTCCATCGTTAAAGTCGCCGTCAGATCCGGAGTACTTGTAGAGGTAGTTGACATCCTCGGTACCCACGTTATTCACAGTGAGGAACGTCGAGATGTCAACCTCTCCAGTCAGGGTCGCATCCTGATCGTAGGAGAGCGACGGTTCGTTGTTGTCGATCGTGAGTGCCTTGCTGTTGTACCCCTCGTTGCTCGCGTTGTCGGTCACGTAGACAACGAGTGTGTGCACACCGTCAGGGTATGCACTCGTGTTGATGTTCTTCGGATCTGAGACAGAGACCAGATCGCTCCGGTCGTCAGCCTCGTCGTAGGTACTGTCTCCGGGGAGCAGGTAGTAGTTGACCGACTGGACGTCGTCAACGTCATCGTTGGAGACCGCAGTGACGTTACCAGTGATGTTCGCGTAGCCGCTGATAACGTCGCCATCGCCCATCGTGTTGAAGTTGACACCCGGCGTGTCAGTGTCGATCTCGAACGACGCGTTGGCCGTGTTGTTCAGCGGGTTGCCAGCGACGTCGTTGGCGCTGTCAACCGTGACGACAGCAGACTCGTTCGTCGTCGTGTATGTGCTGACATCGAACTCGAGGCTGACCTCTGTGTTTGCATCGTTGGAGTCAACGACGTTGGTCAGGCGGTTCGTGGTCCCGTCGATGCTGACTTCTGCCTCGACCGTTTCGGGCTGAACAGGTTCATCGAACGTCGCAGTCACCGTCTCGGAGCCAGCATCATTTTGCGTGTTGATGTCGCTCGACGAGAGCTGGACATTCGTGACGTTCGGCTTGATGTTCTCAACCTCGAACGTGTAGGAGTCTTCAGCGTAGTTGCCGGCTGTGTCCGTCGCGTTCACTTCAACCGTGATGGTCCCGTTCGGGAGCACAGCGGACGTGTCAGAGCCAGTGTCAACGGTGAATGTGTCTGTGTGGTCAACGCCGTACACGTTGTCCCCTTGATCGAACGTCTCGGAGTAGCCCGACTCGTTCGTGATCGTGAGGTTGGCGAGATCGACGTTGCTGTCCGAAACCTCGACCTCAACGATCGGGTCGTTGACGTCAACGACTGAGTCCGGACTATTGAGGTTGAACGTCGCCGGACCGGTGTCGACAGAGAACGTGAGCTTGGTCGACTGTCGAGTGTTGCCGGCCTTGTCCGTCACCGAGAGGGATGCCGTGTAGTCGCCGTCTTCGAGTTCGGGGACGTCACCGACACCCGGACGGATCGTGATGTTGTTGTCCTCATAGCGCACACCGTCGTTGGTGGTCTGCGCACCGATCTCGTAGGAGTAGTACTTGTCTCCGTTCTGTCGGAGCGTCACCTGAACAGTCTCATCGTCCACACCGGAGATGGCGTCAGTGACATTCTGACGGATCTCGGGAGTGGAAGTGGTGTAAATCGGCGGGTTTCCTGCAGGGAGGTTGTTCTCGTTGAACGACACGGGAGTGTCGTCGACGGTGAGAACTCCCACCTTCTCATCAGCATTAGACGAATACGAATTCGTGTTGCTGATAGTGGAGCCCTGAACAACCCAGACGTTAGTCGCGCTAGGGTTCGTTAAGTCCCCTTCATCAGGGGCAGCGACGGTTGTGGTGAACGTGCCACCATCAATGCTCGCGGCTGAAACCGTCGTCAGGGTTTCTCCAGCGTTTTTATTTCCGTCGTCATTTGCATCGTAGTAAATCGTTACATCTTGGTCATTAGCAGTGACATCACCAGAGATGGTGATATCATCGCTATTCGTCACAACGGCTGTATCCTGGCCGTCGAAGTCAACGCCAGAAGCCGTCGCGGCAGCACTCCCTGCGAACGCCATCGTCCCGCCGAAGACGGAGACGACCATCAGCGTCGCCAGGAACACCGCGCGCGCTTTGTTGCGTAAGTCGCGTGTCATTAATTGGTGTCGTAAGTATAGTCGCGGTTAGTTGTCGAGCGATACGACTGCTGAATCATCGCGTGCTCCGGCGGGCTCGCGCCCGGCGCGTCAATCGAGGTCGTAATAATCCTCGAGCACCTCCTCAAGTTTTTCAGAGACGTTCTTCCCGTCTGCAACGGCGTCGCTGCGGACTTGCCGCCACACGTCGCGGCTAATTTCGATAGACGTGTGCGTGGTGTCCTCGCGGGCGCCGTTATCCGATGTTGTCATCGTTCCCATGTTCCGTTCTACTACATTCAGGTCCGGTCGAGTGGCCTCCACACAGGTGTGCACCACTCGTTTCGTGTGTATTGGACAACACTACTTGAAAGTACCGCTAGCATACACTATCAGTATATAGTGTTTATATGGCCGCTAAAACGCCGGAAACGGAAGAATAGGATTCAGAGAGTGTCGGTGGCTTCCGCAGCCAACAGCGTCCGCGTCGCCGCACCCCCCGGGACATCGAGCATCCCACAGCTATCTGCGTACACCTGTATGGAGACCAACATCACTTGAACATATTGATGATAGGTACCGATAGTATATCGCGACCGCTGATTCGTCAGGAGGCGACACGACGCGGTGGCGTGCCGGTATCGAAGACGGCGAGAGAGTGCGGGTGAGGTGAGGTAACACCGTGACCGGCCGTGGCGAGGACCGACGAGAGTAGCGTTTGCAGCAGATTACGCAGCCGATCGCACGACGGCGTGCGACCGAGTGGGTGACGACGTGCAAACGCTACTAGAGGAAAGCTCGTCTTGGTTCCAGTGAACCGATCGTCGGAACGTATCACGCACGCGGTCGCACGCTCGTGAATATCCGTGGCCTCAGGTGTCGCGTGGGCTCAGACTGTCGGACAGAACGATGTGAAAATGATCGGCACCCCGTGGGTGCTAACACAATTTATGAACTTCGGTCCGACAGTATCAGCTGCAAACGCGACGATAGACCGATCGCATTCGAGGCGTCACCAGACGCCCGCGATAGTAGCATTTGCACGTCGTCACGCACCCGATCAGACGCCGTCGGGCGATCGGGTCCCAATCAGTTGGAACTGCGACTATAGATAGCCGCCTCACTCGTCGAATCGTTAGCAACGGCCAGCAGGTAGCCGCCGAACGCGGGCAACCAGATGATGAGCGGGTAGACGACCCACCGTTCGATTCCGCCGGCGCCGAGAAACGCGAGCGGACTCGGGCCGCGGACGACCAATCCGTAGAAGAAGACGCTTCCGAGGACGAGAAGAGAGATTCCACCGAAGAGGCCACAGAGCAGAGAGAACGGTCTGGAGACGACCCGAGTGGAGAGGACGACTGCGATACCTCCCGCGAAGAACGTGAGAAGAGCGAAGAGACCGTGCCACGGCGTCACGTTTCCCGGGAAGACACCCACGCCGAACGCGCCGAATCCGAACACGGCGAGCGCGAGCGGGAACCCGCGGCGGTCCAGAACACGGTAGAGGAGGTACGCCGACAGAACGACCAACACGCCTGTCACGAGCATCGTCGTGTTGAAAATCGTCGCCGACGGTTCGTGGATTATCGGATTCGGCGGGCGGGTCGAGCCCAAATCGCTGATGTCCTGTCTCGTCGAATAGTTCGGATAGAGGACTTCGGCGGTGATGATTCCCATAATGCCGATGAATCCAGACAGGGTGAGACCGAAGCCCGCTACCGACAGTTCCGAAACCCCGAGACGAGACTGGTAGGTGTTGACGTCGTCCATCAACGGTCATTTTTCGCGTCGAGTGACAAGTCTTTCTCACGGGACGTTCGCGCTGGCTGGGCACAGCATATCCGCTGGATCGGTCAGGTGCATCGAACGCTGGGAGCGCGATGGGACAGTTGGCGGGCAGGCGGACGCGAACACAGCGGCACTACCGCTCGTCCGCCGGACGCTGCGGGTTCGGATGCGGAAGTGAAAAGACAGCGAGTTGCTCATCCGGGACGAGTGAGATACCGCGCTCGGCGGTTGTGGGCGGGACAGTCCAGTCACCGATCGATCTCACTGTCTCGGCACCCGTCACACCAGAAAGAGGATGCGTGTTCGTTTCCCGGACAGCGTGCACGGACGCCCTCACGGAAACGGGAGGCGTTCACGCAGTCCGCAGCGAGTCGCGTGGCGTTATGCGCCGCCAGGTGCCTTGGACTGACTCAGCGTCGCGGAGGTCTCGCCGTTCTGTGAGGACCAAACGACGCGGATCGTCTGCCCACTGAACCCGTCGGAAGCGTTCTTCGTTAGCGAGTCACCGGCGTTAACGGTAGTGTAGGAACTGTTCCACCCCAACGATTCGTTGTGCCACGTTGCTCCCGCCGTGTCGAGTTGCGTCGCCGTGATCGAATCACCCGACTGGTGCGTGATTGTGACGTTACTGGTGCCGGCAGTCGTGTTGTAGTCGAACTCGAAACTGGCCTGGGGCGCTGTCTGCTGAACGCCCTGGCCGAGGTTGAGCACGAACGAGCCGATGACGGCCGCGAGAATCACCGTGATCGCGACCATCAGAATCACCCCGATGACTGGGGACACTGCGCCGTCATCTTCAAGAAGCTGTTTTAGCTGCACACTAACGCCCATTGTAGGGTTCGCTTAAAATAATACTCCCACCACGTATCGGACGACGACCTGCCCGGGAAGAACCACCCACGAGTGCGCCGACAGTATGCGATTGCCCGGACGCGGGTCTAAAACGGATCCAAACAGGCGAACGCAAGAACCGCTCAGGCGACGAAGTCAGCGTCGGCGAGATACTCGCGTTTGGTTCGTTTTGCTTCTGGACCCTCTGGAACGAGACCGGGTGTGGTTACCGGACTGTCGAAGCGGCCGGGGTCCGGACAGACACCGTCGAGTAATTCCGAGAACACGACGCCGCTCCGTCCCGTAATGTGCACGAAGCCGCCGTAGTTGCGCTCCTCGAACGGCGTGGTGTCCGGGTCCGGGAACGACTCCCGAATGCAGGGGACCCGCTCGCGGATGTATTCTGCGGCTTCACGCTGCGCGTACTGGCACTCCGCGTAGTATCGTTCGCGATACTCCTCGTCGATATCCGTGTGCGTAACTGATTCGTAACGGACGGCGTCGTCGGAGACGTCGCCGTCGGCGAAGCCGAGATTGACCGTGAAGCAGTCGGGATAGCGGAGTACGAGGAGAAAGAAGAACTGGTCGCCGTGGGTGTAGCGCTCCTGCAGCCGGTAGTAGCACTCCCGGTAGTAGGTCGCGAGCGCCCCGATCCAGTCGTCGCGCTCGCCGCGGATGTACGCGTCCGCGACGTCGTGATAGCCCGCGCCGGCGACCTGCTGGAGGCGGTGCTGGAAGCTCTGTCGCATCTCGTCGAGTTCGTACTCGTAGGCTTCGGTGAGCGGGACGTCCGGGTCCGCGAGCAGGTCGCTCTTGTGGATGCCCGCATCGGCGATGCGCGTCATATTCTTATGGAGGACGCGTTCGGCGTCGAGGTCCGGCAGTGGGACTCGAACCGCCTGCTGGTACAGAACGTTCGTCGCGCGTTCTTCTCGCCCTCGCCACTCGTCCATCGTATTCCGTGGTAGCGAGATGCTCCTATTATTGTCTGTCTATCCGTAATGATCGATGGGCGTGGTTTGACAGCGTCACCCAGGCGACTCGGACGAGTCCGGATCCCACGACCGATTGACCGCCGACTCCGGATCGAGGTCCGCGACGAAACGCATCGTCGCGAAGTTCGCGCCGAGTCCGATCACTGCGCCGGCCGGGATACCGATCAGGACTCCGAGGAGCGGCACGTTCACCACGAACGCGGTCGCGAAGGGCGAGACCACGAGGACGAAGAGCGCGAAGCCGACCGCATAGGAAACGTAGGGGCCGCCGTCGACGGCGAGCGCGTACGACGCGCGGGCGGCATCGACGACGCCGACGTCGCGTAGAACGAGGAGATACGGCGTCGCATAAAAGAGGTACGCAGCGATCAGAAAGACGAGCAACACCGGGATGACGATCAGCAGCACCGCACCACTGAGGCTCCCAGTCAACGCGCCGACGCCGAAGACGCCGACTGCGAGTGGGAGCACCGCGAGGAACGGCACGGCAGTCAGCACGAGAAAGGGGACAAAGTATGCACGAACGTTTCGGCTGAAGTCGTAGGCGTCGCGATCGAGTGCGTTTCGGATGCTCCCGAAGTACCCCGCCGTCGCTGCGGCCTGCACGACGAGCAATACCGGGACCGTCACGACCGCCAGCGGGAGCATCTCGATCGGAAGCCCGGTGTTCGCGGTGACGCCCGAGTTCGGGACGCTCACGAACTGCCAGACGGTGACGACCGACAGCGGGAGCCCGAATTTGAGTCCGATGTGTCCGCCGTCGAACGTGGCGATAGCGACGATCTTGTCCGTGTTCAGGAGGGCGAGCAGTACCGGGACGAGCGCCAGTCGCGGATACTCCCGCGCCCGCTCCATCCCCGCGGAGAGTCGAGTCGGGAAACTAGGCATCGGTGACACCCCCGTCACTGCGACGGATTCGTAAGTGTCTCTCGTGCCAGCCGACGAGAGTGGAGGGACGCCTTCTGATCGGGTGTACGTCGGGTGTGGGGACCATCTCTGATACGTCTGTATCGACGACAGTCGCAGATAAAACTCGGTTTAGCTCAAACGGGTGTTGGGGTGACCGAAGGCGCGGCTGCTCCCCTCGGCGACCTGTCCTGTAGTGTCGACAGGTCGTCGCCGCGTCGACTTCGTCGGTTTCGTAGACTGTATTTATATTCGCCTGTCGGCTCGATAACTGACGCCGGGGTCGCCTCGGAAAGTGACAAAATGTCTTGGTCTGGGGACGATATTTTACAAAAACGGTGATTTTCGGTGACTTTAATACGTGATGCGGCCGCAATCGTTCGGTATGGATCCGTACGAGACGAGTAGCGCGGCGGACGTTGTCGGGGTTCTCGTAAGTCCGCGCAGATCTCTCGCCGCATCCTCCGGCGAGGGTCTATGAACGGTTACGACGACCCCGATAGAACGTGCCCCCCGTCCGCTCACAACGGTCGGAACGACGGGTCTCACGAGCGGTCGCAGCTGTGTGAGCGGGCGCAGATACCGGGAGTGTCACCGTCCGACCTCCGCCGTACTGCAGCCGTGGCGTGCGCAGCGCTCTCGACGGAGCGCGTATCCGTCGATTACGATTCACTTGGACAAAACGGAGAGACTGAGGAGATGGCTCGTTTGCACACGCACGGGTCAGTAGACGAGCACTCCGGGAGCAGAGGATGGTAGAGCACACTCGGTCACTCGGCTTCACCGTCGCGTACGCGATGGGCCTCGGGACGATGATCGCGGCGGGGATCTTCTCGCTGTCCGGCGTCGCCGTCGCCCGAATCGGCAGTAGCGCGGTCATCGCGTTCATCATCGCTGCAGTCGTCGCCGGGATCACCGCGGCCTCGTACTCCGAGTTCGCCTCGATCTACTCCGAGAACGGCGGCGGCTACCTGTTCAGTTCACAGACGTTCGACAGCGACTTCCTCACGTACTTCGTCGGCGTCTCGCTGTTTCTCGGCTACACGGGGACGACCGCGTTCTACCTCGCGACGATGGGCGAGTGGTGGCAGCGGTTCGTCTTCCCCGAAGCCTGGCCGATTCCGCACGGGACGATGCCGCTCGTCACGACGATTCTCCTCGGCGCACTCAACGCTCGCGGGACTGAAGAGAGCGGGACGTTCCAGGTCATCGTCACCTCCGCGAAAGTCGCCGTGCTCTTCGCGTTCATCGGCGGCGCGTTCGCTTTCGCCGGGCCGGTCGAAGCTACCGGGCGGTTCGCCGGGAACTTCCAGGCCGAACCCGTCGGCATCGTCTCCGTGGCGGCCCTGGCGTTCATTACGTTCTTCGGGTTCTCAGCCATCGCCGCGAGCGCGGGCGAGATCATCGAGCCACGGAAGACGGTCCCCAAGGCTATCGCGACGTCGATCCTGACCGTCGTCGTGCTCTACACCTTCGTCATCGTCGCGATGGTGAACTCGCCGATCCCCGCGGAAGTGGTCGCCGAACTCGGCGAGACCGCGATGGGTCGGGTCGCGGCCGCGTTCCTCGGTCCGATCGGTCGGGTACTCATCGTCGCGGGCGCGATCTTCTCGATGGTGTCGGCGTCGAACGCCTCGATACTGGCCGCCTCGGGGATCGGATCGCTGATGGGCGAGCGTGGACAGGCCCCGCGGCCGTTCCAGCGCATCCATCCCGAGTACGGGACGCCGTTCTGGAGCGTCGCGACGGCGACAGCGACGATCGTCGCGTTGATTCTGGCCTTCAGCGGCATCCTGCCGTCGGTCGAGTTCGTCGGCCGCGAACTCCACTTCCACCTCTCGGCGCTCACCGGCTTTGCGACGTTCAATCTGCTCGTACCGCTCTCAGTCGTGAACGTCGCGCTCGTCTACTCACGGCGCCGCTATCCGGACCTCGACCGTCCCTTCAGCGTCCCGCTCGTGCCGCTCGTTCCCATCCTCGGCGTCCTGGCCAACGTCGCACTCATCGGAAATCTGCCTTTCTCGGGGATCCTCAGCGGCATCGTCGTCGTGATCGCGCTCGTAGCGTCGTACTACTTCTGGGGCGGCGCGCCCGAACGCGAGGAACTCTTCGCGCGCGTGACCGAAGCCCGCCCGCACGTTGCATCCGTCGAACCGGGCGGGCACGCCGCCCGCGCGGGCGAACGCCCCCCGACCGTAGCGGGTGAGTCGGCCGCAGCGGCCGGCGGAGAGGAGGCCGAAGCGGAGACCGAAGAACGGTTCCGTATCCTGGTCCCGGTCGCTCGGCCGAGTCGCGCACCCGCCTACGTGCGGTTTGCGAGCCAAATAGCCGAAGCGCGGACGGGCAACGGCGATCCGCTCGTCCAGGTCGTGACGATCACCCAGCTACCCGAACAGACTCCCTTCGAGGCGCTCGAAGACACCGCCGGCGACCGCGCCGACGCTCTCGAAGCCCAGCTCGAAGGCGTCGAGACCGGGGTCGACTACACCGTCGAGGGACACATCTGCCGGGAGGTCGCCTTCGACATCCTCCAGACTGCTCGGGACGACGGCGCGGATCTGATCCTGATGGGGTACCCCGAGGACCACCCGGACATCGCGTCGTCGGTGCAGTTCAAATCGCCGTGTGACATCCTCTACGTCCACAAACTCCCCGAACACCCGAGTCTGGACGTGGTCAACGTCGGTGCCGGCGGCGGACCGCACCACCACGCCCTTCTCCCCCTGATCGACGACCTCGGAACGCAGGGCGCGGCGGTCCACGTCATTCGCGTCGCACCGACGGGCGAACACGGGACACACGAAGCGATCGAGGACACACTCGATCACCTCTCGGAAGGGATCGACGTCGAGGTTCACGAGATCGAAGCTGATCTCATTGCCGACGGCCTCGTCGAGTCGGCGGCGGCGAGCGGCGGCGTCCTGTTCATCGGCGCGACTCGCACGCGCGAACTCCGCCGGTGGGTCTTCGGGAGCACCCCGGACCGCGTCATCGAGCGCGCCCCCGAAGCCGACCTCCCGGTAGTCGTCTACGCCAGTTCGACCGGCGTCGTCGGCCGCCTCTCCGAATACGTCTTCCCCGTCTATCGCTACCTGCAGAAACTGTTCCGGTAGTATCACGCGGATTCTCGGCTTGCTTGTCCGGGACGCGTTCTCTGATCGAATATTTCCGCGATGTTGAATTAAGGGAGACCGGACGAGAAAGGAAGGTTACTTATAATATATGCTAGTCCTCCTACTCGGGCGTCTAATCGACAGACGGATGCACGGTCACGGACTCTCGCGTCGCCGCCCGACTCGCTTCCGAGTCGTGACTGACGACGGAGTTCGAGGCATCCGGCAGAACGAGGCGGACACCGACTTCCGTTTCTGGTGGTTCAGTTTGTGCGTCGTTTCATCTGCACTCGCGTCAGCGTCTGCGTCAGTCGCTCGCGCGTCGTCGACGGCCCACTACTTCACGTATGACAGGCTACACGAGCCGCTTTCGAGCCGTTTCTCTCGTAACGATTCTTGTACTCAGTCTTCTCAGCGGGATGGGGGCGTTCTCCGGCGTCGTTGCCGCGGATCAAGGGAACATCTCGTTTGATTCGTCCACGTACACCGACGGCGACGTCGTCACCGTCACCGTCGAAGATAGCGATTTGTCGACGACTACGGACTACGTCGTCAATATCGAGTCGGATACTGAGTCGCAATCATCCGTGTTTGGTGAGCATCCTAGTACAGAGAAAAAATATACCACAAAATGGAGTGTTTCAGACCAAAATGACGACAATATGATATCCAAACAGGATATCACCTATCAAGACAGCAGTCGTGGAGGGAACGAGATCTCGTCTGTTAGTCGAAATAGTAATGGGACGGTTACGATCACCTTTGACAACTCTCCGGAGTCCCGCGACGGTATCGAGTACACTAGAGGCGAAACTGTCCAGCTAGTGCACCAAACAGATGCAAAGTTTAGCGGAAGTACTGAACTGAGCACTGTAGACAGTATCGGGACGCTTCACGTATCCGAAGGTGATGAGATAAAGTCGACATATGTCGATGAAAGTAGTGGTGGAATTCGGCAGAACACCGCGAGAATCGACAACGATCCAGAGCCCCTCACTCTTGGGTCAGTCACCGCATTCTCCATCGACAGCCTCTCGGGAGCGTCGCTAACGCACACAGAGAGCGTCATCGAAGTCCCGTTCAGCGAAGACGTCTCGAAAGCGGGTGGTGAAGCGGGCGCGTTGACGCTCGCAGACAACGTCACCGTCCTCGTCGACGGAGCGGACGTAACAGATCGCTACACCCTAGACGCCGACGGATCTACGGACGGGCAACTGCTCATCAGTTCCGCGACGACGCTCGATCCGCGTTCGGAAGTGGGCCTCAGAATCGACGCGGTGAACGACTCGATCGACAGCGAGACCATCACACCCGGGACAGTCGACGTGACGGTAGCGTCCGCGACCGTTCCAGAGGGCGGCGGCGAGGCAAACGTCTACGCCGGATCGACGATGGCGTTCGTCGCGACCGATGGCTCGGCCGACCTCGATCAGGCGTTCGAGGTCGTCGACGACGACGGGGAGTTCGTCTTCGCGGGTCGCACCGGGTCGGGAAGCCAGGCGTTCGTGATCGGCACCGACGCGCGAAACTGGACCGAGGCGTACACCATCGAAACGACGCTCGACGACGGCAGCACCGATCGAACGACGGGAGTCACGATCCGGGATCTGGGTCTCGCAGTCGCGGTCGACGATCGGACCCTCACGACCGCCGCGGCAGTCGAAGGGACCATCTTCGCGAACGCGGGCGGGCGCACCGTTCAGGTCGACCTCCGCGAGGCGGACGGTGCGATCGTCGAACGTACGAATATCACCCTCGGCGGGAACGGCGAGACGGCGTTCGACTTCCCGGCGTCGGTGTTCGACGCGGCCGGGCCGGGCAATTATACCGTCAACGTGACCGACATCGGCACCGACGCGACAGTCCGCTCCGACCGCATAGCTGTCGTCGACGACAGCCTGAGCACCGCGAGGTTCCGGTCGGCCGTCGTCGACGAGCACGCCGGCGACGTCGTCGAAGTGGGAGTGAATCTGACCTACGCCGAGACCGCGACGGTGACGCTCGGAAGCGTCGACTCGGGCTTTCGGGCGAACGTAACCGTGTCCGATGGCGACGGCAACGGCACCGTCCGGCTGCGGTTCAATACAGCCGCTGTCGCCGGTGCGACGAGTCTGCCGGACGACGGCGGCGACGTGTTCGGCGTCGCCGCGTCCAGCGGAAACACCAGCAGGACGGCAGACGAGGTGATCGCGGCCGACGTCGACGACCGGACCACGTTGAGCGAGCCGCTGGCTCCCGGCGAATACGGGATCACGGTCCGAACGGGCACAGACGCGGGCGCTCCCGCGGAACACGCCGCGACGCTCGTACTCGACGCCCCCGCTCCAGAGCGACTCACCACCTGGGTCGCGCCTGCGGATGCAGCGCTTTCGACGCACGAAGACCTCTCGGCGGCCGTCGAGACAGGGCAGCTCACGCAGCGGGCGGACGTCGCCGTGGGCGACCTCGTCGTGCACCGAATCGAGGCACCGGGGCTCGCCGGCCAGTTTGCACAGCACGACGGAACAGCGACCGAGACGTTCTTCGCGCTCGATGGCACGAAAGAGGCGGCGCTGTACGCGCTGAACGTCACACAACAGAACCCACCGCCAAATCGCGAGGCCTACCGACTCGAACTGAACGCGAGCAACGCGCACGTCGTCGCCGACCCGAGCAACGATACCTACACAATGCTGTACGAAATCGATGCACCGGCGGCGACAGCGAGCGACGGTGAGGTTGTCGGCACGCGCTCGGACGGAGCGGAGGCCAGTGTACCCGCAGCAGGGGACGCGCTCACGGCGTCGTTCGCGGTTCACGAGAACGGCACGTTCAGTGACGTCGACGACGGCAGTCGGACAGTCAATAGCAACTACTCGCTCGTCGAGGCGACCATCGCGACGGACGACGATCCCCTCGTCGTCGCAGCCGCGACGAACCAATCGATCGGCGGGACCACGACCGTCGCGCCGGGAACCGAGATCGAACTCCGACTCCGGTCGACGAACGGGACGCGGCCGTCGTTCCACAAGACGGCCCAGGCGGTCGTCGAATCGAGCGGCGCGTGGACCGCCACGTTCGACTTCGACGCGCAGGGCGTCGGCGACACCTTCGAGGCGACCTCAGCGGCCGGCGTCATCAGCGATTCGAACGAACTCGGCGTCAGCGGCGAGATCCGCGCGTTCGTGCCGACGACGGCGGTGGCGACCACGGCCGCGACGACCGTCGGTCAGGCGGGCGGCGCAGGCGGAGGCGGGGGCGTCGGAAGCGACGAATCCGGGGGGTCCTCCCGGAGCAATGCGGCAGCACCAACCACCGAGTCGACAGCGACTCCCGAACCGCAGTCCGAGGGAGACGGGCGCTCGATCACCGATTCGACGGGAGCGTTCTTCGAGACCGTGATCGACACCCTCGTCGACGACCCGGGCGAGAGACCACTCCGGGAACGGTTGCTGGATTTCGACGTGCTGGTCGCGCTGGCTGCCCTGACGACCGTCCTGGTGTTCGTGACACGGCTCGAATGACCGAACGGTCCGTATCGCCGCCGTCGCAGACGGTCGGCGGGCATATCGGCGACGGGACGGGGTCAAGCCGTCGTAACGCCTAAGAACCGAAGAACCATTTTATCGGGTAATGAACCCAAACGCGAATACAGACACCGTGGGACCGCCCACCGATTCAAAGGAGAGGTGGTTCCGTGGGCGTTGAAATCAAGGAGTCGACGGTCGCAGACGAGGAGTTCGAGGAGATGAAGCGGTTCGTCCGCGACTATCTCGCTGCGAGCGTCGAAGGCGAAGACGACGGCGGCCGAATGCGGTGGTACCCCTGGCACAGCGCCGAGTATCGCTTCAACCACATTCTGAACGTCGTCGATCTGGCGACGCAGATCGCCGAGCGCGAGGGCGCAGACACGGACGTCGTCCGAGTCGCCGCACTCTTTCACGACATCTCGAAGCTCGAAGCCGACCAGGAAGTCCACGCCGAGGAGGGGGCACGCGTCGCTCGCGAGTACCTGAACACCCACGGCGACTTCCCGCAGTCGTTCGTCGAGCAGGTGTGTCAGGTCGTCGCCGACCACTCCTATCAGGGACCGCTCGCGGACGTCTCACTCGAAACGCAGAGCCTCATCGAGGCCGACATCCTCGACAAAGTCGGCGCGAACGGCACGGCGCTGATGCTGCTCCGGATGGGCTACGAGGCGCGGACGCACATGGACGCCGCCGAGATGGTCGAGCGGGTCCTCGAACGCGGCCGCGACGCCACGGACCGGGTCAACTCCGACGCCGCCGAGAGCATCGCGCACAAGCGACTCAAGCGCGTCAAGTGGTTCCGCGAGTGGCTCGAATCCGAAGTCCCGGAGATGGACCACAGCCTCGAGGGGACAGAGCGCTGAGTAGCCAGCGGCCGGAGTCACCCTCCGTTCCGTCCGGTGTGGACAGAGCAGGCGGTGTCACTGTCGACAGACCACGCCTCCGAGAGCAGTACGCTTAGTAGTCACGGCCCGCACGTCGAAAGCGTGCCCTCCGAGTACCCTCCACGGCCGTCGAGACGGGTGAAGGTCGCGCTCGCGGTCGTCGCCGTCGTGACGTTCGCGTACAGTATCGTCGTCGCCGGACAGATCCTTCTGTGGTTCGTCCTCGCGGGGATCGCCGCCGGAATCTACGTCGCCTGGCTCCTCGTCGTCGCCGTCCTTCGGCTGGTCGACGCGACCGAGCGAATCGCGAGTGCGCTGGAAGCCGAACACGGCAACAGCACTGGCGACAGCAACGACGGCAGCAACGACGACGGCCACCAAATCCGCGACGTGACCGAAAGGGGTGATCGCTGAGAGACGCGCGGAGACGATGGCCGAGAGACGCGCGGAGACGATCGAACCGGTGGTCGTTTGTACACCGCTCGCCTACAGCCGGCGATGACGGACTCCGGCAGTTGGGTCAGCCTCTTCTCCGGCGGCAAAGACTCCTCGTGGGCGCTCTACCGCGCGCTGGAGGAGGGACTGAACGTCTCACATCTCCTGACGGTCCACCCCGGCGAGGACTCGTATATGTATCACGTCCCCGAGACGCGGCTGGCCGGGCTCGCCGCCGAGAGCATCGGCATCCCGCTGGTCGACGTCGAACCGGACGACCTCGACGCCGGCGACGTCGACGACGTGGGTGCGCAAGGCGACCGCGAGATCGAGCCACTCGAAGCCGCGCTCGTCGAGTTGCAGTCGGACCTCGACGGCGGCCTGGCCGGCGTCATCGCCGGCGCCGTCGAGAGTGAGTTCCAGACCTCCCGGATCCAAGAGATGTGCGACCGTCTGGAGATCGATCTCTTCGCGCCCCTCTGGCAGCGTGACCCGCTGGAACTCGGGAGAGAGATGCTCGCCGCCGGGTTCGAGATCCGGATCATTCAGGTCGCCGCCCGCGGCCTCGACGAGTCGTGGCTGGGGCGGACACTCGACGCCGACGCGCTCACAGAACTAGTCGAACTCAACGACGAGTACGGCGTCCACGTCCTCGGCGAAGGCGGGGAGTTCGAGACGTTCGTGACCGACGGACCGCATATGGACCGCCCGATCGAACTGGAGTACGAGACCGTCTGGGAGGGGACTCGTGGACACATTCGCGTGACGGACGCGCGGCTCGGCGAGGCGACGGAGTAGCGGGAGGATCGCGGCGCGCTATTCGAGGTGGGAGTGCGCCCCGATCAGGGCGTTCGAGAGATCGAGATTCTCGATGTAGGTGTGCTCGTCGACGATAGTGTCGCGGATGTCCGCGTTGTGAATCGTCGCGTCGCTGAAGACGACAGTTCGTTCCAGATGTGAGTCCGACACCGACGCGCCGGCCATCACGTGCACGTCCTCGTCGAGCACGGAGTTTTCGACCGTCGCCGACTCGTGGACGAACGTGTCGCCGCCGAGATACCACGAGACGGCGTCGAGGTAGCTCTCGGGCGTGCCGATGTCGAACCACGCGCCGTCGAACGTGAACGCGTGGACGGTCCCGCGCCGCTGGAGCCACTCGATGAACCAGCCGGGCTCGTCGGGGTTGTTGCCGTTCGAGAGGTACGTGTCGAAGTCGGGGAGCGTCTCGGCGGGGAACGCATAGCAGGCGATCGAGACGAGCGTGCTCTGGGGGTCGTCCGGTTTCTCCTGGAAGTCGACGACGCGGTCGCCGTCCAACTGGACGAGTCCGTAGGACCGCGCGCGCTCTTTCGAGCCGACGTCGTAGGCGGCGAGACACGGAGTCGCCTTCGACTCGAAGAAGTCGACGAACTCGCCCACGTCGAACGAGAGCAGATTGTCGCCGGCGATGACCACGAGGTCGTCGTCGACGCCCTCGCGATCGATGAGTTGTGCGAGCGCGCCGACGACGCCGAACTTCTCGTCTTCCTCGACCGTCTCTTCGATCGAGAGGGTGGGTTTCTCGTAGGGCGCGTCTGCGAGGAAGGACTCGAAGGAGTCGGCGAATCGCTCGTTGGTGCTCACGAACACCTCGTCGATCCGCTCGTCGGCTTCGAGGTCCTCGAAGATGACGTCGATGACGGTCCCGTCACCGACCGGGAGAAACATCTTGGGGCGGTCTTTGGTGATCGGCCACATACGCGTCGCGTACCCGCCGGCGAGGACAACTGCCTTCATACGTTGACTCTCCGCCCGGAGTCTCAAGTTTGTTTCCCCGAGGGATCCGGTCGAGCCCCGTCGTGTCTCCGGATTTTCCCTGATAAATGTACACATACGCCCAGTGTAACGTCCGATATCACGGGATCGCACAGCGCAGGCGACAGTATATACGGGAGCGGGAACCTAGAGGGGGTATGTCCGAGTCGGACGACGAGGCCACGGCCCGACAGCGGATCGCAGACGCGCTGCGAGCGGAACCCCACGGCGCGGCAGACCTCTCGACGGCGGTCGGCGTCCCTCGCTCGACGGTGTATCACCACCTCGACCACGTCGCGCGCTCGATCGAGGGATCCGACGTCGACGAGCAGTTCCTCGTCGCGCCGCCCGAGTGCCGTGCGTGTGGCTTCGACAGCTTCGACGACCCGCTGAACGATCCCTCGCGGTGCCCGGAGTGCCGCTCCGAACGCATCGCCGAACCGCAGTTCGTGATCGACTAGGCGCGCTCGTCGGGCGCAGTCGTCGAGCACGGCGAAGCACGACCCCCTCTCAGCGGTCGGTCCGGTCGTCAGTCCTGACAACGTCAGCCGCCGCGTCGTCCCGATCGAGGAGGTGACAGGCCGCCGTGTGCTCGGCGGAGACAGACCGCAACGACGGCGGGTCGGCCTCACAGGGCGTCTCGAAGGCGTCCGACAGCAGCGTCGCCGCCGCTGCGTGCTCGCCGGCGACGACTCGGGAGAGCGCACGGTCGAGAACCGCCTCGGCCGCCGGATCGGACAGCCGCTCTGGAATCTCGAACTCGCGTCGCAGCGCCGTACAGACGCTCTCGTCGTCGACGTCGCTGGGGGCGAGGGAGCCGCCGCGTTCGACCGCCACGAGTTCGCGGATCGCCTGGACGTCCACACCGGGCTCGTCCTCGCCCAGTCGCGTCCGGAGGCGCAGGACTCCCCGCCACGCATCCTGGTCGAGGTCGTACGCGTCCGGTTGAATGACCGCCGGGCAGCGCGTGTGGAACCGACAGCCCGCGGGGGGGTCCGCCGCGCTCGGGACCGCCCCGGTCAGTTCGACGTCGGGACGCTCGACGGTCGGATCGGGGACAGGAACCGACGCGAGAAGCGCCCGCGTGTAAGGGTGCTGTGGGTCGCCGAACACGACGTCGACGGGGCCGGATTCGACGATTTCGCCCAGATACATCACCGCGACGCGGTCGCAGAACTCGCGCACGACGGCGAGGTCGTGACTGATGAGCAAGACGCCGAGGTCGAGTTCCGATTGGAGCGTCGCCAGAAGCGAGAGGACGGCCGCCTGGACGGGCATATCGAGCGCCGAGACGGGTTCGTCGGCGACGAGGAGGTCCGGATCGACGATCAGCGCGCGCGCCAGTGCGGCCCGCTGTTTTTCGCCACCCGACAGTTCGTGCGGGTAGCGGTCGGCGTCGCCCGCGTCGAGGCCGACGCGTTCCAACGTGTCTTCGACCAGTCGCCGCCGGCGCTCGCGGTCGGCCATCCCGTGCACGGCGAGTGGTTCGCCGAC
Organism: Halobellus sp. Atlit-38R; assembly: GCF_003665925.1. NCBI lineage: Archaea > Methanobacteriati > Methanobacteriota > Halobacteria > Halobacteriales > Haloferacaceae > Halobellus > Halobellus sp. Atlit-38R. The sequence continues at coordinate 19,343 of NZ_QXIJ01000001.1, read as the reverse complement.
CGACTGACCGATCGACAGCCGCGGGTCGAAACTCGACGTCGGGTCCTGGAAGATCAGTTGCGCGCGGCGGCGGAACCGCCGGAGTCGCTCGCGGTCGTACGCCGTGACGTCGTCGCCGTCGAAGCGCACCGTCCCGCCGGTCGGGTCCTCGATCCGAAGCAGTGCGCGCGCCGCCGTCGACTTGCCGCACCCGGACTCACCGACGAGGCCGAGCGTCTCGCCGCGCTCGACGGTGAGATCGATCCCGTCGACCGCCCGCACGCGCCCGACCTCACGGTTCCAGAGCCCGTCGGTGATCGGGTAGTGTTTCTTCAGTCCGGAAACGTCCAGCAGTGGGGGGTCGACGGTCACTGTGGTTCACTCCCGTCGCGAGAAGAGCGCCCATCCGCCGTCGCGTCGGAGTCGACAGCCGTTCCGTAAACGACCGTCGGATCGCCCTCGGGTGCGAAGTGGACGCACGAGACGGCGTGTTCGCGATCGGCGTCGTCGCCCGCCGTTGCTGTCTCCGCCGGTGTGGCGGCGTCCTCGCTTCCGGAGACGCCGTACAGCGGTGGATGGTCCCCTCGCCGGCAGGCCTCCACGGCGTAGGGGCAGCGGTCGCGGAAACAGCAGCCAGCGGATCGTTCGGCCGAGTTCGAGTCGGTCAGGGTCGAGCCGTTTGCGCCTGCGTTGGCTGGCTCCAGGGCCGAATCGGTCGCCGTCGCGGCTGATGCTCGGGAGGCGCCGCGTCCGGGGATCGAATCCAACAGCGAGCGCGTGTACGGATGGGCGGGGCGATCGAAGATTGCGTAGACGTCGCCGCGTTCCATCACTCGCCCCCGGTACAGCACCACGACCCGATCTGCGACGTCGGCGACGACGCCGAGATCGTGAGTCACGAGCAGGATTCCCGTCTCGAACTCCGATTGAATCTCCTCGAGGAGCCCGAGGACCCGCGATTGGATCGTGACGTCGAGCGCCGTCGTCGGCTCGTCGGCGATCAACAGGTCCGGATCGCCCGCGAGCGCCATCGCGATCGCGACCCGCTGTTTCATCCCGCCAGACAGTTCGTGTGGGTAGTCGTCGACGCGACTGGCGGGGTCCGGGATCCCGACGCGGTCGAGGAGGTCGATCGCACGTGCTCGGGCCTCACGCTTCGAGACGTCCGCGTGCAACTGCACCGCCTCGATCAGCTGCCAGCCGACCGTGTAGACGGGGTTGAGCGAGTCCTGGGGATTCTGGAACACGTGCGCGATCCGGTCGCCGCGGACCGCGCCGAGTTGTGCCTCCGAGAGCGAGAGGAGGTCCTGCCCGTCGAGGTGGACGGCACCCCCGCGGATCTCGCCCGGCGGTTCGCGGAGCAACCGCGTGATCGACTCGCCGACGACGGTCTTGCCGCTGCCGGACTCGCCGACGAGACAGACGGTCTCGCCGCGCGCGACGTCGAAGGAGACGCCGTCGACCGCCCGGACGGAACCCTGGTCAGTGCGGAACTCGACCGTCAGGTCGTCGACGCGGAGGAGGGACTCGTCGCTCATCGGCCGACCTCCTGCCGCGGATCGAGCGCGTCCCTGAGCGCGTCGCCGAGGAAGTTGAACGCGAGGATCGTCGCGAAGAGGAACAGCCCGGGGACCGTCGAGATCCACCACGCGGTCGCGAGATCACCGCGGCCCGCCGCGATCGTCTGCCCCCACGAGGGCAGCATCACGTCGCCGAGGCCGATGAACGAGAGCGCCGCCTCCGAGAGGATGAGCACCGGAACGTTCAGCGTCGCGGCGGTGACGATCGAGTTCGAGACGTTCGGGACGATGTGGCGCCAGACGACGGATATACCGGACGCACCGGCGCTTTGGGCCGCTTGGACGTACGTCTCCTCGCGGCGCTGGAGCGCCTCGCTGCGGACGATGCGGGCGATGCCGCCCCAGCCGGTCAGCCCGAAGATGACGATCAGCACGAACAGGCTGCCGCCGTAGAGGTACGCCAAGAACAGAAAGAGGAAGAACGTCGGAAACGTCTGCTGGACGTCGACGTAGCGCATCAGCACTTCGTCGACCCAGCCGCCGGCGTAGGCGGCCGTCGCCCCGACGGCGGTCGCGACGGTGACCGAGATGAGCGTCGCGATCAGTCCGACCTGGAGACTGACGCGCATCCCGAAGATCGCGAGCGCCAAGAGCCCCTTCCCGCTGCCAGTCGTTCCCAGCGGATAGCGCCACGTCCCTCGACACCGGCCGTCGACGACGGGGCCGAGACACTGGGTCGGGATCGACGCGTCGACGCTCAGGAAGACCGGCGGCTGGTAGCCGGCCGCGACGTGCAGCGTCGGGGGGTCGATGAACAGCGTGCCGGCCGTTCCGAGCAGAAAGATCACGACGAGGTACACCAGACTGAGCGCCGCGAGACGGTGGCGCCGGAAGCGCTGCCAGTAGTACGCGGTCAGACGTCGGTTCCGTGCGAGCGGCACGGCAGCGAGGCCCAAGACGAGAAGCGTCGCGACGAACAGCCAGTCCACGCCGGTCGCGTCCCAGAGGAACGTCGAGTCGGCGACGACCACCTCGACCGTCGGGTCGCCGACAGCGAACAGGACGTCGTACGCCAGCGCGAGGGCGTAGAGGCCGCCGGCAACGAGAGCGAGAAGTTGTGTCGGCGAGGAGCGGCGTCCGTCTGCGTCGATCGCGTCCCAGTCGACGTCCTCGAAGCGCTCGCGAGGTCGATCCGGTCCCGGGTCCGTCGCGTCGCCGACGTCCGGTCCAGTCCGTTCGTCTCCCGGCATCAGCGATCACCGTAGTCGATACGCGGGTCCAGCCAGCCGTATGCGAGATCCTGCAGTAGATTCCCGACGACTGCAACGAACACCGGAACGAGCGTCGTTCCCAGGACCAGCGCCGTGTCCTGCCGGCGGATCGCGTCGAGGCTGAGTCGGCCCAGGCCGGGGATGCCGAAGACGACCTCGACGAGGTAGGAGGCCGACAGGATCACGCCGAGCAAGTCGCCGACGAGAATCGTCGACAGCGGCACGAGCGCCGGGCGAAGGACGTGTCGCGTGATGATCCGCCAGTCGGACGCGCCTTTCGCCCGGGCCGTTTTCACGAACGCCGCGCGGACGTACTCGAGCGCCTCAGCGCGCGCGTACCGCATCGTACTCGCGATCGCGCTCGTCGCGAGCACGAACACCGGCAGGACGAGTTGGCGCGCGTTCGCGAGCGAGAGAGGTCGCGTCCGGGCCAGTTCGGAATCGAAGAGGACCGGGACCCAGCCGAGGTGGACGGCGAAGACCAACAGCAGCACGATGCCGAACCAGAAGTTGGGGATGCTGACGCCGAAGAACGCCACGAACGTCGCCGCGTAGTCGGTCTTGGTGTACTGATTGAACGCCGAATAGAGCCCGATCCCGATGCCGAGCACCGTCGAGAGGAGCACGGCGGGGATCGTATACAGCAACGAGTAGGGGAGCGCCGTCAGAATCGCCGTCACGACGGGCTGGGACCGCGATTCAGACCAGCCCCAATCGCCCGAGGCGAGGTTCCCGAGGTATTCGAGATAGCGCTCCCAGAGCGGTCCCTGCAGCCCGCGGCGACGGGCGTACGCCTCCGCGGCGGCCTCGGCGCTCCGGCCGCTGGCAGCCGCCTGGAACTGGACGCGTGCTAACTGTGCGTCGGGCGCGTACTCGAGTAGGACGAACGTGACCGTCAGCATGACGACGGCGACGACGCCCGCCCACGCGACCCGACGCGCCGTGTACCATTTCAGTCCCATCGTGGTGTGTCGCTCCCAGGCCGTGCTCCGATTCCGCCGGCCGCCGTTGCCGGTCAGTTCTGTCGACCGCAGTTAATATTGTCGTCCGAACGAGGGCCACCACGGGTCGGTGCGGCGGTCGGGCGTCGGTTCACTGCGTTCCGGGTCGCCAGGTGCTCTGGTCCCAACTGTAGCCGAATACCTCCTCGGGACCGCGCACGGCGCTGTCGTAGCCGACGACCTCCACGCCCATATTGAGGAAGTTGAACGGTTGTTCGGCCGAGAGCGCGCCGAAGATCTCGGCGAGGGTGCCACGCCGCGCTGCCTCGTCGACGGTGCTCGTCGCGGTCTCGAACAGCGAGGCGAAGTCCGTCTCGGGGTAGTAGCCGTAGAAGTTGATGCCGCCCCGTTCGAGCGTGAACCCCTGAATCGAGGAGGGCGTCCGCGGATAGGTGTTGAACGTGATTCCGAGGATGAGGTCCCACGGCTCCTGGCTCAGCGATTGGTCACGCGGACCGCCGTTGTACGGGCCGGCGTCCCACGGCGGGTCGCCGTCGCCCTGCCAACCGTTGTAGAGGTGGTGTTCGACCAGCGTTCCGTACTGCTTGCCGGTGACGTCGACGTCGATACCGATGGCGTCGTACTCCTGGGCGACGTACTGCGCCGTCGTCTCGACCGTCTGGGACCCCTGCGCGAAGACGAGATCGAGCGTGAGTTGCTCGCCCGCGGCGTCGACGACGCGGTCGCCGTCGTAGCGATACGGGGTGGTTCCGAGGTGCTCCCGGAGGAGTTCCCGCGCTCGGTCGTGGCTGTATGTGTCACCGACGCCGTATTCGGTCACCTGCTCGTCGGAGTACCACCGCGAGAACGTCGGTTGGAACGTGTGGGCGACCGTCGCGTAGCCGCGGAGAACGTCGTCGACGAGTGTCCGCTTGTCGACGGCGTGCGCGAGCGCGCGTCTGACGCCCGGTTTCCGCAGCGCCTCGTAGAACGACCCGTTGGCGCGCTGATTGTAGATGAGCGACGTCATATACGCCTGCGGGAAGACCTTGACGTCGACGTCGTCTCGCCCCTCGAACTGTTCGACGCGCGTCTCGGGGATGTCGGTGGCGGTGAGTTCGCCCGACCGGAGCGCGGAGAGGCGCGTGCTCTCCTCGGGGACGACCTCGTAGGTGTAAGCGTCGAAGTACGGCGCGTGCTGCCACTCGTCGGGGACGTCGTCGACCTCGCGGAGGTAGTACTCCTCGTTGCGGGTGGCGACGAACTCCGATTCGCGGTTCCACCGCTCGAAGCTGTAGGGGCCGAGGTTTCCGGCGTACGCGAGCGTCTGGACCTCCTCGTCCTGTGTGAGCCCGTCCTGGTCCTCGTCGGGGCGGTACCGGGCGATGATCTCTTTCGGCATACAGAACGCGCCCCACATAATCGGCCGGAGCGGGAACGCGGGGTCGACGGACTGAAGCCTGATCTCGAAGGAGCGGGGACCGGTCTTCTCGACGGGGATCGGCTCGCCCTGTTGTCGCCAGTCGCCGGGGTTCGGGTATCCGGCCCAGTTCGAGTCGGCCTGGTAGACCTCCGTGATCATATACACCCAGTCTTCGGCCGTCATCCGGCCGTAGCCAGCCCCCCACCGGAGATTGTCGCGAAGTTCGACCGTGTAGACCCGCCCCTCGTCGGAGGTGATGTCTGCCCAGAGCGGGAAGATATCTTGTTCGGGCGTGATGGCGTACGCGCCGTCGAGCGCCAGTTGGATCCGGTTCGCGGACGGCGTGTCGTCGACGCTCAGGAAGTTCAGCGTCTGCGTCCCCGTAGGCGTTCCCTCGACGTACTCGACAGCCTCTGCGTCCCCCGTCGGCGTCCCGTTTCGATCCGGCGCACTACAGCCTGCAACCGCCGTCGCCCCACCGAGACCGAGAAGTTGGAGAAAGGAACGGCGGGACCGACCGGCGATCGGGGCCGGTCCGCGGCCGTCTGAACCGCTACCGGATGGCATAGAAGCTACGTGCGCCCATCCGGTCAAATACCCATCGATAGATCGGCCGAAAACGTTCGTTCTGTCGCTTGTATGACCCGTTTGTGCGGTCGGGGTCGTCCCGGTTCGACGGGAACGTCAGTCGTCGCCGTGCTCGTCGACGATGACGACTTCGCCGTCCTCGACGCGAACGTTTATCAGCGTCTTGACGTGGTGGCCGCTGTCGTCGAGTTCGTTCGGGCCGGCCTTCTTGATCACGGCGACGGTGTCGACGACGTCCGCGCCGATGTGTTCGAGCGCGTCGAGCACCGCGCGCATCGTCCCGCCGGTCGAGAGCACGTCGTCGAGGACCAGAACGCGGTCGCCCGGATCGACGTCGTTGATGTACATCTCGTTCTCGGAGTAGCCGGTCTGTTGGCTCAGCGGTTCCTCGCCGTCGAGACCGTACTGTCGCTTACGGATGACGACGAGCGGGATGTCCGTCATCAACGACACCGCAGTGGAGATGTGAATACCCATTGCGGCCGGCGTGACGATCTTGTCGACGTCGTCGATCTCGGCCTTCCGGATGATCTTGATGACGATCTCGCGGAGCAGTTCCGGACGGAGCATCGGAACGCCGTCGCTGATGGGATGGACGAAGTACTCGTACTCGCCTTTCTCGATAATCGGCGCTTCGAGGAGCGACTGCCGCAGTTGGTCCATGTCGTGGGTACTCCGGGTCGAAAATAAAAACTGGCGGTTCGGTCGCTCTAGCGCAGAGCGACACACGGGGTGCGTCAGCGAGCACCACTCCGAGCTGAGAACAGACGTTCGCCCCGTCAGATCGCGGGAGCAGTGGATTGGCTCAACGTCGCGGACGTCGATCCGTCTTCGGACGCCCAGACGACGCGGACGGTTTCGCCGTTCCACTCGGTACCGGAGAGGTTGTACGTGGCCGTGTCACCCGCGCTGACTGTGCCCGCAAAGAGTGTCGACCCACTGTAGTCGATCGCTGCTGCGGACGTCACGTTCACTTGGGCGGCGACGACCGTGTCACCGCTCTCGTGGGTGACGTCGACGGAGTCGTTCGCGTAGTCGAACCCGAAACTGGCCTGCGGGGCCGTCTGTTGGATTCCCTGGCCGAGGTTCAACACGAACGAGCCGATGACGGCTGCGAGGATCACCGTAATCGCGACCATCAGGATGACGCCGATAACTGGAGAGACTGCCGCGTCGTCCTCGAATAGTGTACGTATATTCATATCAAGAGAGAGTATTTCTAAGTATATAACAATAATCTGCCTGGTAGTAGCACGGTTGCCAGTCGCGTGGTGCGGTCGGGTATGCAGTTCGATCTGGACGGTTAGGCAACCTATTTTAAATACTAATTGTCGGATCGTGAACGGAGTCGTGCCAGAGCGGAAGACGTATTTGACCCCCTTAGTAAACGGTAGAGTAACGTATGAGCCGAGTGACCGACGGGAAACGGCCGGCGTCGATCGAGGCGGGTGGTGGCTGATGAGTGCCGGCAGCTCCCGCATCCTCGTTCCAGTCGGAGAATCCTCCACGTTCCGGAACACGGTCGCCTACGCCCTCCGAGAGGCGCGCTCGGGTGCCACGGAGGGCGACGAGCAAGCCACCGTTCACTTCGTGTATCCTGCACGGTGGCGCACCGTCGACGGCGACTCGCTCGACGACACGGAGGCGGCCGCTGACCTCCTCGAACGGGTAGCGGTCTGGGCCGAAGAGGATCTCGACTACGACGAAGAGGACGAACCGCCGGTGGAGATCGAGACGGCCATCGTCGGGGCGGATCGCTATCTCTTCAGCCCCGGCGACTTCGCGGCGATCCTCGTCGAGTATGCACACCGAACCGGGCTCGACCGGGTCGTCGTCGATCCGGAGTTCCAGCCCGGAGGGAGCGCGCCGATGCTTCGGCCGTTCGAGGTGGAACTCTCGCGGTCGGACCTCTCCGTCGAAGAAGCCCCGGTCGAGCGGCAGACGACTCGAACGCGCCTCGTCTCACGAGCGACCGTCTCGAAGGGTCTCGCAACGTTCGGTGCGACGTACGCCTTCTATCTCGTCATCGGCGGCCACCTCACCACGTTCAATCTGGTGACGGGCGGGCTCACGGCGTTGCTCGCGACGATCGCGTTCTCGAACGTTATGTTCGTCACGTCGCCCTCGCCGCGCCGAACCACGCTTCGCATCCTGCGGTTGGGGCTCTTCGTTCCGTATCTCGTCTGGGAGATCACGAAAGCCAACATCGCGATCGCGTACATCATCCTCCACCCGGACCTCCCGATCGACCCCGAGATGCGGCGGTTCCGCGCCGCAGTCTGGGGCGGTCTTCCGGTGACGACGCTCGCGAACAGCATCACGCTCACACCGGGGACGCTGACGGTCGACGTCGGCCGCGACGGGCTCGACATCCACACGCTGACCGGTGACGCCCGCGACGACCTCGCCGCCGGGAGCTTAGAGCGGGCGGTCCGATTCGTCTACTACGGTCGCTCGGGCGCGCGGATCCCGACCCCGACGGAGCGCGAGAGCATCTCGCTTCTCGGCCCCGACGGCGAACCGATCGCGGAATCGACGGAGGGGGCCGAATAATGGCGGTCTCCGGACTCGTCGATACGGTGCTTCTGACCGCGGCGGGCGCGTTCGTCCTGTTCGCTATCGTGTTGGTCTACCGGATCGTCGCGGGACCGACGATGCAGGACCGCGTCATCGCGGTCAACGGGATCGGAACGAACGCGGTCGTCGTGCTCGCGCTGCTGGCGGCGGCGCTCGATCGGCCGGGATTCCTCGACATCGCCCTCGTCTACGGGATGTTGAACTTCCTGATGAGCATCGCCATCTCGAAGTTCACCGTCGAACGCGGCGGGGTGATCTGAATGTCCATCACTGAGATCCTGATCATCCTGCTGGTCGCTGCGGGGACGTTCTTCGGATTCGTCGCGGTGGTCGGCATCGTCCGCCTCCCGGATCTCTACACTCGCGCGCACGCGACCTCGAAGAGTGACACGCTCGGGATCATCCTGACGCTGAGCGGCGCCGCGCTGGTCTTCGGCGCGGACCTGGCCGTCGCAAAGACGGCCTTGCTCGGGCTGTTCCTGTTCGTGACCAACCCCACGGCCGCCCACGCGATCACGCGGGCAGCCTACGATCAGGGCATCGCCCCGTGGACAACGGAGGGTGAGGAGTGACGCCCGTTTCGACCTCGCTCGCGGTCATCCTCACGTTCGCCGTGCTGGCTGCGATCGCCGCGATCCTTCTGCGGGACGTCCTCAACGCGATCATCGCGTTCACGGCGTTCAGCTTTGGCATCGCCGTCTCGTGGATCCTGCTGGCCGCCCCGGACGTCGCGCTGACCGAAGCGGCCGTCGGTGCCGGCATCACCACGGTATTGTTCCTCGTGACGATCGCGAAGACCGTCCGCCCGGGCGGAGAGCGACTCTTCGAGCGGATCGCCTGGCGGTCCGTCGCGATCGTCGCGGTCCTGGTCGGTGCGCTGCTGACGACGATCCGATCGCTTCCGGCGGTCGGATCCAGCGAGGCGCCGGTCGCGACGTCGCGGATCACGGAGTACTACCTGCAGAACGCCTACCCCGAGACCGGCGTCGAGAACGTCGTGACCGCCGTGCTGGCCGCCTACCGTGGGTTCGACACCCTCGGCGAGGCGACAGTGGTCATCGCCGCCGGCCTCGCGGTGCTTCTCGTCCTTCGACAGGAGGCGTACGTATGAGCCAATCAGATCCGAACCGAACCTACGTCGAGAGTACCATCATTATGACGACCGTCCGCGTGGTCGTCCCGTTCGTCTTCACGTTCGGGGTGTTCGTAATGTTCCACGGGGCGGAGTCCGCAGGCGGCGGCTTCCAGGGCGGCGTCATCGTCGCCTCGGCGGTCCTGCTACTTGCGTTCGCCTTCGGCATCGAACCGACGCGGGCGTGGCTGGAAGGGCCGCTCGCACAGATCGCGATCGCCTCCGGCGGCGGCACGTTCGCGCTCATCGGACTAGGCGCGCTGTTCTCGGGCGGTGCGTTCCTCGAATACCCCGCCTACGGCTTCGGGACCGACGGCGTGAAATACGGCATCGAACTCGTCGAACTCGGGATCGGAGCAGTCGTCTCCGGCGTCCTCGTGAGCCTCTTCTTCAGCCTCTCACAGGGGGACTTCCAGTCTGTCGGAAGCGGTGGAGGGAACGGCAATAGCAATGGAGACGGCGACGCCGCAGGAGGTGAGCGAGCGTGATCGACCTGCTCGCGACCCACTACAACTACCTCGTGTTCGTCGCGCTCGTCGCCATCGGACTGTACGGCGTCACCGCGAGTCCGAACCTGGTGAAGAAAGTCATCGGCCTGAACATCTTCCAGGTCGGCATCTTCCTGTTCTTCGTCACGAGCGGATACGTCGACGGCGCTGCGCCGCCGGTAGTCCACGGAGACGCAGTAGGGACGTACGCCAGCCCGCTGCCGCACGTGCTCATCCTCACCGCCATCGTCGTCGGGGTCAGCCTGACCGCGGTGGCGCTCGCGCTCATCGTGCGCATCTACGACGCGTACGGGACGCTCGACGAGGAAGCCATCCGGGAGGTGCAGACTGAATGACTGACGCTATCGCGCTTCTCGTAGTGGTCCCGATCGTACTCGCGCTCGTGCCGGTCGCGCTCGGGCGGCTGTGGGACGGCGCGGGCTGGGTCGCGGCCGCGCTCGCCGCGCTCGCCCACCTCGGACTCTCCGTGACCGTCGCGGCGAAGGTGTTCGCTACGGGCCGATTCACCTACGCCGTCGGCGGCTACACGCCGCCGTTCGGCATCGAACTCGTCGCCGACGGCATCTCGGCAACGCTCGTCGTCCTGGTGTCCGTCGTGACCGTCGCCGTCGTCCTCTACGCGCGGCGGGCCGGCCCGGACTCGAACAGCTTCTACAGCGAGCTGCTGTTGCTCACCGCGGGCGTCTCCGGCGTGTTCGTCACGGGCGACGTGTTCAATCTGTACGTCTTCATCGAGATCACCGGGCTGGCGACCTACGCGCTGGTCGCGACCGGCCGCTCGCCCGCCGCGGCGCTCGCGAGCCTGAAGTATCTCCTCGTCGGGACCATCGGCGCCTCGCTGTATCTCCTCGGCGTCGGCTACCTCTACATCGCGACGGGGACGCTGAATATGGCCGACCTGTCGACGCAACTGCAGGCAGTCGGCTACGACTCGCCGCTGGTCTTGACCGGCTTCGCGCTCCTCGTCGTCGGCCTCGCAGTGAAGTCCGCGCTCTATCCGCTGCACACGTGGCAGCCGGGAGCCTACGCCGAATCGCCCGACGGCGTCACTGCGTACATCTCCGCGCTCGTCTCGACGGCGGCGGCGTACGCGCTGTTCCGCCTCGTCTATGCGGTGTTCACGCCCGCGTTCGACGCGGCGGTGCCGTTCGCACTCGACGCGCTGGTGCTCCTCGCGTCCGTCAGCGTCGTCGTCGGCTCGGTGCTCGCCGTGTTGCAGTCGGACCTCAAGCGGATGCTCGCGTACTCCTCTGTGGCGCAGTTCGGCCTGGTAATCGCCGGCTTCTCGGTCGCGAACGCGACGGCCGTGACCGGCGGTCTCGTCCACCTGGTCGGCCACGCGATTATGAAGGCGGGCCTCTTCGTCGGCGTCGGCGCGCTCGCGGGCGTCGCGGGCGGCCGCACCGTCGACGACCTCGCCGGTGTCGCCGACCGCGCGCCGGTCGTGAGCGCCGCCTTCGCAATCCTCGCGTTCGCGCTCGTCGGCGTCCCGCCGGCAGTCGGCTTCGCCGGCAAGTGGCACATCGTCCTCGGAGCGGTCGAGGGGGGCCGCTGGGGCGTCGCCGCCGTCGCGGTCGTGAGCACGCTCCTGACGCTCGCGTACTTCGCCCGCGTCGTCGAACGGATGTACTTCCAGGACGCACCGGCGGCGACGGCCGACACCGTGAGTGGCCCCGACGCCGCCGCAACGGCCGATACCGACGCCGCGCTGACGCCCGACGGCGGCGAGTCGAGTTCGGAGTCCACTGACGACGCGAAGGCGACTGGGGCTTCGGGCATCACCATCGAAGCCCGCACCGTGGTCGTCGCCGCCGCGGTCGGCGCGGTCGTCCTCGGACTGTTCGCGTCTGATCTGATTGCCGTCTTCGAGCCCGTGCTGGAGGTGTACTTCCAATGACCGAGATCGACTCTCTCAGGCCGTTGGCAGCGGTACTGCTGCCCGCCATCGGCATTCTCACGATCGTCGCATCGCACCGCCGACCGAACGTCCGCGAGGGCTTTACCATCCTCACGGCGCTCGGGACGTTCGGACTCGTCGCGAGCCTCGTGCCCGCGACGCTGGCCGGCACGACGCACGTCTCCCGGCTGGGGACGTTCGTGCCCGGCATCGACCTCACGCTCAGCGCGGACCCGCTCGGGATGATCTTCGCGCTGCTCGCGAGCGCGCTGTGGCTCGTCACCAGTTTCTACAGCATCGGGTATATGCGCGGCCTCGACGAGCACTCCCAGACGCGGTACTTCGCGGCGTTCGCGGGCAGCGTCGGGGCGGCGCTGGGGGTCGCGTTCGCGTCGAACCTCGTCGCGCTGTACGTCTTCTACGAACTGCTGACCGTCGCGACGTACCCGCTCGTCGCCCACGACGAGAGCGACACGGCCCGGAAGGCCGGCCGGAAGTACCTCACGTACACCTTCGGCGGCGGCGTCGCGGTCCTGGCCGGGACGGTACTGGTCTTCTGGACGACCGGCACCGTCGCGTTCACGCCCGGCGGCATCGCCGACCTGGCGAGCACCGATCCGGTCGTCGCACGCGCGGCGTTCGCGCTGCTCGCGGGTGGGTTCGGCGTGAAAGCTGCACTGATTCCGGTTCACTCGTGGCTCCCGGACGCGATGGTCGCGCCGACGCCCGTCTCCGGCCTCCTACACGCGGTTGCGGTCGTCAAGAGCGGCGTCTTCGGGATCGCGCGCGTCGTGCTCGACGTGTTCGGGCCCGAAACCGCCGGGAATCTCGGCGTCGGACTGCCGCTGGCGGCCGTCGCTGCGGTCACCATCGTCGTCGCGAGTATCATCGCGCTCAGACAGGACAACCTGAAGCGCCGGCTGGCGTACTCGACGATCAGTCAGCTCTCGTACATCGTGCTCGGATTGGGACTGCTCTCGCCGGCGGCGCTCGTCGGCGGGCTGCTGCACATCCCGGCGCACGCGTTTATGAAGCTCACCCTGTTCTTCTGTGCGGGTTCGATCCACGTCGAGACGCACACCGACGACATCAGCGAGATGGCGGGGATCGGTAAGCGGATGCCCGTCACGATGGCCGCCTTCGCCGTCGCGAGCGTCGGGATGGCCGGCCTCCCGCTCGTCGCCGGCTTCGTGAGCAAGTGGTACCTCCTGATCGGAAGTCTCGACGCCGGCAACGCGGTCTTCGCGGGCGTCCTCCTCGTCTCGGGGCTCCTGAACGTCGGCTACTTCTGGCCGATCGTCTACCAGGCGTTCTTCCAGACACCCGAAGACGCCGACTCGAAACCGCTCGTCGAGTTCCCGATCGGCGGGGCTCGCGTCCGCACGGACGGCGGCGAGCGGAGTGAGAGCGGTGATCGGAGCGAGGGCGCCGAGCGCGACGTGAGCGGTTCCGAACCCGAGACCGCCGGCTCGGAGGAAGTCCCGATCAACGCCGCCGAACCGGTCGACTCCGAGGTCGACCCCGACGTCGAGCCCTCCGAGTCGGAGGGCCGAATCGAGGTCGACGCCCGCGTCGAAGAGGACGGCGAGTATGCCGTCGACCGCCACCCCAGCGACCACCTCGGCGGCGAGGCGACAGACGACGGACCCGACTCCCACGATGCCGACTCTCACGAGGAGACGTCGCTGGCTGAAGCGGATGCCGACGACCACCACGAGCACCACGGTGGCCCGCCGGCTGCCGGCTGGGAGCGCCGTGGGTTCGGCGACGAGAGCACGTGGTTTATGCTCGGACCGATCACCGTCGCCGCGGCCGGGGCCGTCGCGCTCGGCCTCGTGCCCCGCGGGATGATCTTCCTCGCGCTCGTTCAGCGTGTCGTCGCCGAGGCTACGGGGGTGGTGTTCTGATGAGCGCGACTGTGTCGCCGCTCGCCGCCGACCTCTCGGCGACGGTGCTGGCGTCCGAGGTGCCGACGCTGCCGACGGCCGACGTGCCGACCGTGGTGCCACCGGCGTTCGCCATCCTGGCGGTCGCGGTCGTCGCGCCGTTCCTCTCGCGCCGCCTCGGCCACGCGCTGGGCGTGATCGCGACCGGCGGGGTCGCCGTCTGGTCGCTCCTGGTCCCGGCGGGCGTCTACCTGCAGACCACCTTCCTCGGCTTCGATGCGGTCCTCATCAACGTCGACGCCTTCTCCCGACTGATGGGCGTCATCTTCGGGCTGATCGGCGCGGCCGCCGTGCTGTACTCGTACTCCTCGGAAGCGGAAAACCGACAGACCGCGTTCGCCCTCGGCTACGTCGGGACGAGCGTCGGGGCCGTCTTCGCCGGCGACTGGCTGACGATGGTGTTCTTCTGGGAACTGATGGCCGTCACGAGCACCCTCCTCGTGTGGGACTACGGCGGCGCGGCCGTCCGCGCGGGCTTCCGCTACGCCGTCTATCACGGCCTCGGCGGGAGTCTGCTGATGGCCGCGGTCATCTGGCACTACACGAACGTCGGATCGTTCCTCTTCAGCGCCTCCGATGGCATCACTGCGGGGATCCCAGCCGTGCTCGCCGCCATCGGGATCGGCGTCAACGTCGGGTTCGTCGGCCTGCACACGTGGCTGCCCGACACCTACCCGCGGCCGCACGTCGCCGCGAGCGTCTTCCTCTCGGTGTATACGACCAAGACGGGCGTCTACGGCCTCGCGCGCGCCTTCCCGGACGGAAACCTCGCGATCGCGTATATGGGCGCGGCGATGGCGCTTGTCGGCGTCGTCTACGCGCTCCTGCAGAACGATATGCGCCGCCTCCTGTCGTACCACATCCAGTCGCAGGTCGGCTATATGGTCGCCGGCGTCGGCGTCGGTACGGCGCTGGCGACGGCCGGCGCGTTCGCACACGTGTTCAACCACATCCTCTACAAGGCACTGCTCTTCATGACCGCGGGCGTCGTGATCGCGCGGACCGACGAGCAGAGCCTGAAGTACCTCGGCGGGCTCGGTCGAGCGCTGCCGGTGACCGCGATCGCGTTCACGGCCGCGGCGCTCTCGATCAGCGGCTTCCCCGGCTTCAACGGGTTCGTCAGCAAGGGGATGATCACCGCGGCCGCGCACAAAGAGCACCTCGACGGCATCTTCTACATCCTGCTTCTCGCCGGCGTCGGGACGTTTATGTCGTTCATCAAGTTCGGCTACTACGCGTTCCTGAAAGAGCACAGCGGGACGTGGAACGTCCGTCGCTCGGTCACCGGCCAGCGGATCGCGATGCTCGGCGTCGCGGCGCTCTGTGTGGTGCTCGGGCTCTACCCGGACGCGCTGTTCGCGCTGCTGCCCGGCAGCACCGCCGACGCTCACCCCTTCACGCTGAGCCACCTCGGTGAGGGCTTCCTGCTGGCGTTCCTC
This sequence comes from Halobellus sp. Atlit-38R, assembly GCF_003665925.1. Lineage (NCBI taxonomy): Archaea > Methanobacteriati > Methanobacteriota > Halobacteria > Halobacteriales > Haloferacaceae > Halobellus > Halobellus sp. Atlit-38R. The sequence goes on along the minus strand of NZ_QXIJ01000001.1, from coordinate 4,121 downwards.
GGTGTCGTCGGCTTCGCCGTGCTCAAGAAACCACTCTCGAAGATCGGAAGCGGCATCGACGTCGACGCCGTCATCGAACCGGCCACGTTCTACGGGATGCGCGGCCTCGTCCGCGGCGTCACCGACCTGTTCGCTACCGTCGACCGCGCTGTCGTCTCGACTGCCAACGCGGCGCTCGACGCCGCGTCCGACCCCTACGGTGCGATTCGCGGACCGGCGACCGCGGTCGTCGGCCGGGAGGGGAGTTCGTTGAAGGAGGGAAGCCTCAGAGCGAGCATCGCCACGAGCGTGCTCCTCGTCGTCGTCGTGCTGGCGGCGACGCTCGTCGGATTGCTGTAGACCGACACTCGTCAGGTCTCTGGAAACTCTCTACACCTCACTCGTCTTTCGCCTCGTCTGTGCCAGCGCCGAGTTGCCGCGGGCGCAGACTGCGTCTCGTGATTCCAAGAACAGAGAGCGGTAGAACTCCCACTCACACCGATGCCCGGACTGTTTGTTTAATAATGCCATACTTCTAGGACAATTCAGCAATCTAAGGAAGAATTTATCACGTTCTGTCCTCTAGATTCACTCGCGTGACTGCCACGAAGCCGTCCCGTGACACTTCACGATGACAGATACACACATACTCGTCCTCGGTGGCGGCCAGATCGGTCGTCGTCTCGCAGAGGACCTCACAGACCATCCAGCAACGGGCGACGTCGGGTTCGTCGACGGAAGCGAAACAGCCGTCGAGTCCGCGGGGTCGAACGGAGTGACCGCGACCCACGCACCAGTGACGGACACCGACTCGACGGCCGTCGAAACGGCTCGCAACGCGGATGTCGTGGTCCTCACAGGCGACAACGACGGGATGAACCTCCTGTTGGCTCAGCGGGTCCGACTGCGCGACGCCGATATCGATCTCGTCGTTCTCGTCAACGACCCGCGAAACCGCGAGGCGTTCGACGAACTGGACGTCGATACCGTCTGCGTCGCCGAGACCACTGCGGCCGCGCTCGACGTCCGGATTTCGGCGCTCACGACCCCAGAGGAAAACGCCGATCCGATCGAGGACAGTCCGACGCGGGGCGCCGTCTCCGAGAGTTCCGATCGATCGACCGACCGGATGGTGAGGTGACGTGCCGAAGACGCTCGAACGCGACCTCGGGCTCCCGGCGGTGCTCGCCATCAGCATCGGCGCGATGGTCGGCAGCGGCATCTTCATCCTCCCGGCCCTCGCGGTCGAGATTGCGGGCCCGGCCGTCATCCTCGCGTACCTCGTCGCGGGCGTGCTCGTGGTCCCGGCTGCCCTCGCGAAAGCCGAGATGGCGACGGCGATGCCGGAGGCGGGCGGTACCTACCTGTTCATCGAACGCGGGATGGGGCCACTTTTGGGCACTGTCGCGGGCATCGGGACGTGGTTCGCGCTGTCGTTCAAAGGTGCGCTCGCGCTCGTCGGCGGCGTTCCCTACCTCCTGTTGCTGTTCGACGTGTCGCCGGGCGTCACGACACAGGTCGCGCTCGCACTGGCGGCGCTTCTCGTCGTGGTGAACGTCTTCGGGGCGAAACAGACCGGCCGACTGCAGGTCGCCATCGTGGTCGTGATGCTCGCCGCACTCGTGTGGTTCGTCGTCGGGGGCACCCCGTCGGTCCGACAGCCAAACTACGCGCCGTTCTTCGGCGGCGGCGCGGGCGGTCTACTGGCGGCCACCGGGCTGGTGTTCGTATCCTACGCAGGCGTCACGAAGGTCGCGAGCGTCGCCGAGGAGGTCGCCGATCCCGACCGCAACATCCCGCTCGGAATCCTCGGGTCGCTCGCGTTCACGACGGTCCTCTACGTGCTGATCGTCGCGGTGATGGTCGGCGTCACGGAGCCGACGCGGATCGCCGAGAGCGCGACCCCGATGGCCGTCGCCGCCGGGGCGACGCTTGGAACCCCCGGTGTCGTCGCTGTGGTTCTCGCCGCGATCCTCGCTCTCGTGAGCACGGCGAACGCCGGGATCCTCTCCTCGTCGCGGTACCCCTTCGCGATGGCGCGTGACGATCTCGTCCCCGACTCGATGGCGTCCGTGAGCGGGCGCTTCGGGACGCCCTCGAACTCGATCACGCTCACCGGCGTCGTACTGCTGGTGCTGATCGCGTTCGTCCCCCTCTTAGAGATCGCAAAGCTCGCGAGCGCCTTCCAGATCCTCATCTTCGTCCTGATCAACGTCGCGCTCGTCGCGTTCCGAGAGGGCAACGCCGAGTACGACCCGGCGTTCACCGCACCGCTGTATCCGTGGCTCCAGGTCGTCGGCGTCCTCAGCGGTCTCGTGTTGTTGACGCAGATGGGACTGGTCCCGTTCGTCGGCGCGGTCGCGCTGATCGCCGTCGGCGTCGCCTGGTTCCTCCTCTACGGTCGCCGCCGCGTCGATCGCGAAGGCGTCGCCGTCGACGCCGTTCGCCGGCAGGTCGGCCGCAGCGCCGTCGATCGGACGCAGCAGGCGCTCGACGGGTGGGACAGCGGCTACCGGGTGCTCGTCGCCCTCGATCACGCGGTCTCGAAGGACGAAGAACGTTCGTTCGTTCGCATCGCGTCCGACATCGCTCGAACCCACGATGGAGAGGTCGCTGTCGTGCGATTCGAACAGGTCCCGGATCAGGTCCCGCTGACGTACGCCTCCGAGACGGAGACCCCCGCAGACGTGCGCTTCGACGAGCAGACGAGCGAACTCGACTGCGAGTTCGACGTCCCCGTGAAAAGCGGGACGATCGTCTGTCACGACGTGCGTCACGCCGCCGTCAACTACGCCGCCCACGAGTCGGTCGACCTCCTCCTCACCGAGGAGACGGCGACGCCCGCAGGGCTCCGCGGACGACTGTTCGGCTCCGACGTCGACTGGGTTCGGCGGCACGCACCCTGTGACGTCGCGCTCTTGCACGCCGAGCCCGGAGGGCTCGACGACGTGGACGTCGTCGGCGTCCTCTCCGACGAAGGCCCGTACGATCCGGCGAAAGTCGCCATCGCGGACGCGATCGCCACGTCGGCCGCTGGATCGATCGCGTTCAGGTACGTGAATCGCGAGGACGAGTCCGTCGTCGCGAAGCGAACGCTCCGAGACTATCACGGCGACGTAGCCGAGCTGTGTTCGGCCCCGGTTTCGAGCCACGCCCCGTTCACCGACGGCGGGACGGCGACGCACCCGGAGTCGGAGCCGACCGCTCCGGACCTCCTCGTCGTGAGCGCCGCGGAACGCGGTAACGACGGGATCGCGTCGTATCTCGCGACGGCGAACCGTCCCGTGCTCGTCGTCCACCCGGAGGACGCACAGCGCCGCGGGCGGATCGCTCAGATGCTCGAACGCTGGGTGTTCTGATAGGAATTCTCGGGGGTCTCCATAGATTTCTCGCCGGACGGGACAGCGAGAACCTCCGAACAGTTACGATAATCCCTATAGCTCCCCCACTGACGCTGTCGCCACAAGCACAACACCTATCTATGATTCGATTTGCACACAGAGTATGGCCGCAGTCGATCTTGACGATCTCGACCGCTACATCGTCTATGCGCTCCAGAAAGACGCCAGACACACATCCAGCAGCGACATCGCCGAGGCGAAGGGCGTCTCCGCGAGCACGGTCAGAAACCGGATCGGAAAGCTCGAATCGGAGGGGATCATCCGGGGGACGCACGTCGACGTCGACTACGAGCAGATGGGCTATCAGCTCTACACGATCATCTTCTGTACGGCCCCGATCCCCGAACGCGAGCGGTTGGCCGAGCAAGCGCTCGACGTCGAGGGCGTGATCTCCGTCAGAGAGATTATGACCGGCGAGGAGAACGTTCACATCACTGCCGTCGGCCGTGACAGCGACGACTTGAGCCGGATCGGCCGAGAGCTCAGCTCGCTCGGCTTCGAGATCGTCGAAGAGGAGATCATCCGCAACGAGTACACCAACCCCTACAGCCCGTTCGGGTCAGACAGCAGCGGCGAGGACTGAGGGCGGCAGACCGGTCTGCGCGCCGCGGGTCATACTCACGGACATAAGTACGTAAAGACATCTGGAACTTTAATTCGGTTGAGTGCAGAGAGCGCAGCATCACGAAGGTCGTCGAGTGTGTCGAACAGACAGTTCCCTAGTTCTTGATCGAGTTGTCG